>NZ_JBFULL010000005.1:0-291547 GCF_056400345.1 Microbacterium sp. P5_B6
TGCATGTGTTAAGCACGCCGCCAGCGTTCATCCTGAGCCAGGATCAAACTCTCCGTAAAAGAAAAATACCCAACAATCCGGAATAGGACTGCCGAGCGAGTTTGAACTGACGATCGGATGTCATTACTGACATATATCCGTTTAATCTCAAAAGAATCTCAACGGCCAGCAAGCTGACCGCGAGGTAAATTTGGCATTTGACAAGTGCACGCTGTTGAGTTCTCAAGGATCGGATGCTCCCACGCTCAGGCCTCTCGACCTCACCCGCAGGGCAACTTCTCTATCTTATCCGATTCGTTCCGTCTGTCAAATCGGCGAGCCGGGATCGTGAGATCCGCGACTGCAGTCGATGACCGCGGTCCACGAAGTGGAATCCTCCACCGCGCAGCGCACGAGGCGACTGCGTGAAGTGGGGGGTGRTTCTCCGCTTGAGGGGGGTGAGTCTCTCGGCCCTTCCGCTTCCCTGTGGGGCGAACAGGTAATAACTTACGTCGCATCCGGGGAGGGGGCAAATCGCGCCTGCATCCCGGGCGTGTCTCGCGGAATCACGGCACCGGAGAGGCCAACGCCCACCACACGAGGAACGCCCCGGCGAGTGCGAGCACCCAGCTCACGAGGCTGCCGATCAAGAAGTACTCCGCGCTGTTGCCGGCGGCGCTGTCGCGCGAGATCTCGGGGAAGCGCACGATGCCCTTCGCCGCGAGGATCGCTGCAACCAGGGGATACATCCCGGCAAGTGTCAGCGAKAGCACGAGCAGCCGCTCGAGCGGGCCGATCAGCCGGCCGCCCTTCAGCGCGGTCCCCGGAGACAACGGCACTTCGGCGGCATCGAGGGCGGGGTGCGGTTCGGCGGGGCCACTGGCAGTGACCGGCTGCTCAGGCTCGCTCGCAGCGGGGATGGCGGCATCCGTCGACTCGTGCGTGACCGGCATCGCGTCGGACGTCGCCTTGGACACCACCACACTGCCCTGGGCGAGCGCGGTGCGCACCACCACGTTGGCCGACTCGAGCAGGAAGACGACGGTGCCGGCGACCAGCACGGCTTGATCGAACGACAGGGGTCCGGCGGGGGTCTGCAGATTCCACACCTCGCCGATCAGCCCCGCCTCGGGACGAGCCGGGAACGCGGCGACGAGGATGCCGGCCACCGCGCCGACGAGGACGACGGGCCAGAAGCCGGCTCGGGATCGCGCTCCGATCGGGGTCAGCCAGACCCACCCTGCGGCGACGACGATCGTGAGGAGCGCAGCCGGGAGTGCTGCCGAAAGCGCACCCACTGCGACAAGGACCACGGCCCCGGMCAGCAGTGCCACCCACCGACGTGCCGACGGCAGGAACTCGCGGACGAGGTCGCCCACGCCGATGGCGAAGAGGACGAAGCCGGCCGCGATCATGATGCCCCGCTCTCACGGAGGAGTGCGAAGCCTTCGATGACAGCCGACGCTCCGGCATTCGCGAGGGACTGCGAGACGGCGGGCTGCGTGACCCCTTCGGCCTTCGCAAGGTCGCGCTGTGTGACCCCGAGACAGCGCCCGATGGTGAAACGCCGGGTGCGCCCGTTCATCGCGCCGACGATCTGATCGCGCGCGAGGAGGTAGGCGTTCGCATGCCGGACCGCTGTGTGCACTCCAGCATCTTCGTCCGGGGATGCGACAACCCAGGTGCGCGCGCTCGGCGCGGCGCGCTGCTGCTTGGCGTGAACGGTCTCGATCGCCTCGCGGGCGGCCCACCATCCCGGGCCGTCCTGAAGCTCGCCGCCCGCCGAGGCGAACGTGCCCACCGGCCCTACTCCCAGGCCGAACCGGCATTCGATGCCGTCCGGGAGTGCGAGCTGGACGAGCAGCAGTGCGGCGAGTGCATCGTCCAGCGTCTCGTACACGCCCTGCTGCTCGTCACCCACTGTGGGACGCAGGGGCTCGTGCGGAACGATCAGCTGCTCGTCGATTCGCGCGATCGTCTCATCCAGCAGGCGCTGGGCCTCGGCACGGTCGGAAAGCCGGCGCGAGCCGACGATGTCCGCGATGACGGCGATGGGCATGAGATAAGCGTAACACTTATCACGTCAATGAATAAGTCAAAGGCTTATCTTCTGGATCGATAAGCGGGTTCTCTCAGAGACCGAGAGCGTGAGCCGCTGCCTGGGTGCGGGTGATGAGCTCGCCACGCTGCTCCTCAACACGCACAGGAGCCGTTCCTCCCGCGCCGGTGCGCGAGCGGACCGATCCCTCGATCGTCAGCACATCGCGCACTTCGGGCGTCAGCTGCGCCGAGACCGACGCGAGCATCTCGTCCGTCGCCTCATCCAGGCCGATGCCCTCGMGCTCGCACACCTGCACCAGCGCGCCGGAGATCTCGTGCGCGTCGCGGAAGGGCACTCCCCTGCGCACGAGCCAATCGGCGACATCCGTCGCCAGCGAGAACCCCTGGGGCGCGAGCTCGGCCATGCGGCCGGTGTCGAAGCGCAGCGTTGCCACCATGCCCGCGAAGGCGGGAAGCACGAGCTCCAGCGTGGTCACCGAGTCGAAGACCGGCTCCTTGTCTTCCTGAAGATCGCGGTTGTACGCGATCGGCAGACCCTTGAGCGTCGTGAGCAGCCCCGCGAGGTTGCCGACGAGCCGACCGGCCTTGCCGCGGGCGAGCTCGGCGATATCCGGATTCTTCTTCTGCGGCATGATGCTCGAGCCCGTCGAGTACCCGTCGTCGAGGGTCACGAATCCGAACTCGCGCGTATTCCACAGGATGACGTCCTCCGCGAACCGGGACAGATCGATCCCGATCTGGGCGGCGATGTACGCGAACTCCGCGACGACGTCACGCGCCGACGTGCCGTCCAGCGAGTTCTCGGACGGGCGGGAGAGGCCGAGCTCCCGCGCCACCAGCTCGGGATCGAGCCCGAGGCTCGAGCCGGCCAATGCTCCGCCGCCGTACGGGGACACCGCCGCGCGGGCCGACCAGTCGCGAATGCGCTCGAGGTCGCGGACGAGCGGCCAGGCGTGGGCCTGCAGGTGATGAGCGAGGAGAATCGGCTGCGCGTGCTGCAGGTGCGTGCGGCCGGGCATGATCGCCTCGGGATGCGCCTCGGCCTGGGCGACGATCGCATCGACGAGCCGCAGGATGTCGCGTGCGATGGTGCGTGAATGATCGAGCAGGTACATCCGCACGAGCGTGGCGATCTGATCGTTGCGGCTTCGTCCGGCGCGCAGCTTGCCGCCGAGCTCGGGCCCGACGGCACGCAGAAGCGCCGCCTCGAGGGCGCCGTGGACATCCTCATCGCCCTCGCTCGGACGCAGCGTGGCGTCCTGGATGCCGCGGGTCAGAGTGTCGAGGCCCTCGTGCATCGCCCGCTCTTCGTCGGCGGTCAGGTAGCCGGCCGCGGCGAGCGCCTTCGCGTGCGCGTGGGAGCCGGCGATGTCGTAGAGCGCGAGGCTCCAGTCGAAGTGGGTCGAGCGACTCAGGGCTGCGAGCTCGGGAGACGGCCCTGAGGCGAATCGCGCGCCCCACAGTGCGCCCTCGTTGGTGCCTTCGGGCTTCGCATCGCTCATCGTTCCAGCCTATCCGCGCGCCCGTCGCCGCCGAACTCTCCCGCAGGCACCATGAAGCGCGTGATCACGTCCGTGAGCCACTCGAGGGGACCGCGTCCCACGAGGAGTGCCCACACGGTGCAGGCGGCGATCGTCCCGAGGGCGAACGCAGGGAAGGGATTCAGGTCCCGGAAGGCGAACAGCGTGTCCGGCGCGCCGAGCACCGCCGTTGCCACCGCGCCCCACACGAGGATCTGGCCGGCGTAGGCGGTCAGCGGCATCGAGCCGACGGCCCGAAGGGGTAGCACGATCCAGACGGCGAAGGTGCGGCAGAGAAGAAGGCAGATGCCGAGCGTCGCGAGGGCGAAGCCCCCTGAGCCGACCACTTCGAGGATGCCGCCGGAGTGGGCTCCGCCGGTCCACACGGCATCCCACACGGTCGAGGGCTCGGCATCCGGCTTGGTTCCCGTGAGGGTGTCGAGCGCCGCCGCGGCGAGGGCGAGTGCCGCACCGCCCACCGCGAGGCCGATCTGGACGCCCGTGCGCCGCAGCCCCGCGCGTGCGACGGCCAGACCTGCCACGACGAAGGTGATCCAGGACACGAACGGGTAGCGCCAGCCGACGAGAAGGCTGAGGAGCGTGCCCCCGTCGCCGTCCCACAGGGGAAGAGTGTCGATGAGGGCCGCGAGGAACGGCGTCACGAGAGCCAGGCCGCCGGCGATGAGGAGCAATGTGCGAGCGCCGAAGCCGGTGAGGGGTATAGCCAGGAGGAACAGGATCGCGTACGCCGGCAGGATCACGACGACCGGAACTCCCGTCGCGATGAGCAGCACGCCCAGCATCCAGAGGATGAAGGCGCGCGTGACGAGCCGCAGGCGCGCCGTCGACATCCTCTCGCCCGTCCATGGAGTGCGGCCACCCGTCACGATCCCGATCGACACGCCGGCGAGGGTGGCGAAGAGGATCGATGAACGTCCCTGGACGATGCCCGGCCAGGTCTCAGGATCGGTCCACACGAGCGGGTCGATCGTGATGAGATGCGCCGCCAGCATGCCGATCACGGCGAGGCCGCGCGCAAGGTCGACGCCGGGAAGGCGGGCGGGTCCGTTGAGTCTGTCCCAGCGGGACCGGAGCCACTCCGTCGCGCCGGGACCTTCCCGCCTCTCCGCGAGCGGCTGCTCCGCGTTCACGGCGCGCCGTTCGTCAGGACTGCTGCAGCAGCCAGACCAGGAGCGCCTTCTGCGCGTGGAGCCTGTTCTCGGCCTCGTCCCAGACGACGCTCTGCGGGCCGTCGATGACCTCGGCATCCACTTCGTAGCCGCGGTCCGCCGGGAGGCAGTGGATGAAGATCGCCTCGGGCTTGGCGAGCGCCATCAGGTCTCGCGTCACCTTGTAGGCGCCGAGGTCGCGGAGGCGTGCGAGCTTCTCCTCCTCCTTGCCCATCGAGACCCACGTGTCGGTGACGATGACGTCGGCACCCGCAGCCGCCTCGTTCGCGTCGGTGTACAGCGTCACCGAGCCGCCCGTCTCGCTTGCCCTGCGGTCGGCATCGGCCACGACGTCGTCGCGCGGAGCGTAGTCCTCCGGCGATGCGACGCGCACATGCATCCCGGCCGTCACGCCCGCCAGGATGTACGAGTGCGCCATGTTGGATCGGCCGTCGCCGAAGAAGGCGAGGGTGAGGCCCTCGAGGTGGCCGAGGTGCTCCCGGATCGTCAGCAGATCCGCGAGGAGCTGACACGGATGGAAGTCGTCGCTCAGCGCATTGACGACCGGCACCCGCGTTCCCGCCGCCATCTCTTCGAGCCCTGCCTGCGCGTAGGTGCGCCACACGATGGCGGCCACCTGTCGCTCGAGCACCCGCGCCGTGTCGGCCGGCGTCTCTTTGCCGCCCAGCTGGCTGTTCGCCGTCGAGATGATGAGCGGCACGCCGCCGAGGTCGGCGATGCCCACCGCGAACGACACCCGGGTGCGCGTCGAGGACTTGTCGAAGATGACCGCCACGGTCTGCGGGCCCTCGAGGGTCTTCAGCTTCCAGCGGTCCTTCTTGAGGTCGAGCGCGAGCTCGAGGATCTCGGACTGCTCGGCGCGAGTCAGGTCATCGTCGCGGAGCAGATGACGGGTCACGCGCCCACCTCCGCGCTCTCGGATGAGGCATCGTCGAGCACGAGCGCATGCGCGACCGTCTCGAGGGACGCGGAGAAGAGCTGCACGAACTCGTCGATCTCGACGTCTCCGATCGTGAGTGCCGGGACGAGCCGGATCGTCTCGTCGTTGGGCGCGTTGATGATCAGCCCGTGCTCCTGCGCTGCCGCCACGACCGCCTTGGCGACGGGATGCGTCAGCCCGACGCCGATCAGCAGCCCCTTGCCGCGGCATCCGCTCACCAAGGGCGAGCCGATGGCCTCGATCGCCGCGCGAAGCTGATCGCCGCGCTCGGCGGCATTGGCGACCAGGTCGGCGCGCTCGATCTCGGCGAGGACCGCTCCCGCGACCGCGGTGCCGAGGGCGTTGCCCCCGAAGGTCGAGCCGTGCGTGCCCGGGTAGAAGAGCTCGCTGGCGCCGCCGTATGTGATCAGTGCGCCGATCGGGAATCCGCCCCCGATGCCCTTGGCGACCGTGATCGCGTCAGGCGTGATGCCCTCGTGCTGGAAGGCGAACCACTCCCCCGTGCGCCCGGCGCCGGTCTGGATCTCGTCGATGATCAGGAGGGCGCCGTGCCGCTCGGTGACCTCGCGCGCGGCGCGCAGGAAGCCCTCGGGAAGCGGGAGCACACCGGCCTCACCCTTGACGGGCTCGACGAACAGCGCGGCGACCCGGTCGTCGATGGCCGCCTCGAGCGCCTCGACCGTCGAGTCGATGAACTCGACGCCGCTGACCATTGGAAGGAACGGCTCCTGCATCCAGGGCTTGCCGGTCAGGGCGAGGGTTCCCATGGTGCGACCGTGGAACGCATCGCGAAGCGACAGGATGCGCGGCCGGTCGGCGCCGCCGTGCAGGCGAGCGAGCTTGAATGCCGCCTCATTGGCCTCAGCGCCCGAGTTGCCGAAGTACACGCGCCCGGACGGGCCGGTGCCGGCCAGTCGCTTGAGCGTGGATGCGAGCGCGAGCTGCGGCTCGGTGGCGAAGTAGTTGGACACGTGCGCGAGCGTCGCCGCCTGCGACGAGATCGCCTCGACGAACGCCGGGTGGGCATGGCCGAGCGAGTTCACCGCGATCCCCGCGAGGAAATCGAGATAGCGGCGGCCCTTGTCATCCCACAGATAGGCCCCTTCGCCGCGCGTGAACAGCGCCATCCRCTCGCCGAAGCTGCGCACGAGGTCACGCCCCGCGTCATCCCTCCATTGCGTCGTCATCCGACCACCACCTCCGTTCCTATCCCTTTGCTTGTGAATACTTCGACCAGCACCGAATGCGGCACGCGTCCGTCGATGATCGCCGCCGTCTCGACTCCGCCCTCGACGGCGTCGAGGCAGGCCTGCATCTTGGGGATCATGCCCGACTCGAGCGAGGGGAGCATGGCCCGCAGCTCGGTCGAGGTCAAGTGCGAGACCAGCGAGTCGCGGTTCGGCCAGTCGGCGTAGAGACCCGGGACATCGGTCAGCACCACGAGCTTCGCGGCCTTCAGTGCAACCGCGAGCGCGCCGGCCGCGGCATCCGCGTTGACATTCAGCGAATGGCCCGGATGATCCAGGTCGGGGGCGATGCTCGAGACGACCGGAATGCGGCCGGCCGCGATCTGGTCGAGGACCGGCTGCGGGTCGACCGTCACGACGTCGCCGACGCGACCGAGATCGTGCTCGACGCCGTTCACGGTGACCCCGCGACGACGACCGCCGAAGAGGCCCGCGTCCTCGCCCGAGAGTCCGCTCGCGAGCGGGCCGTGCGCGTTGATCTTGCCGACCAGCTGGGGATTGATCTGCCCGGTCAGCACCATCCGCACCACTGAGATCGCCTCGGTAGAGGTCACGCGATAGCCGCCCTTGAACTCGCTCGGGATGTCGAGGCGATCGAGCATCGAAGAGATCTGCGGCCCCCCGCCGTGCACCACGACAGGCTTGACCCCCACGTAGCGCAGGTAGGCGATGTCGGCGGCGAAGGCGTCCTGGAGCTCCTCGCTCACCATCGCGTTGCCGCCGTACTTGATGACGATGATCTGGTCGCGGAACCGCCGCAGCCAGGGCAGGGACTCGATGAGGGTGGCGGCCTTCTCGCTCGCCTCGTCGGGGTCGGTGTCTTGCAGATCGATCTCGGTCATGACGCGTACGCGCTGTTCTCGTGGACGTAATCGTGCGTGAGGTCGTTCGTGAGGATCGTCGCCTCGGCCTCGCCGACCTTCAGGTCGATGACGAGCGATACCGCACGCCCGGTGAGGTCGACCTCCTCGCGTGGCCGGTCGGGACCGCCGTCGCTGCACACCCGCACGCCGTTCATCACGACGTCGACGCGGTACGGGTCGAACTCGGCCTCGGTGGTGCCGATGGCGGCGAGCACCCGACCCCAGTTGGGGTCGTTGCCGAAGATCGCGGCTTTGAAGAGGTTGTTGCGCGCGACCGAGCGCCCGACTTCGACCGCATCTTCTTCGGATGCCGCGTGCACGACCCGGATGGAGATGTCGTGGCTCGCGCCTTCGGCGTCGCCCTGCAGCTGTCGCGCCAGGTCCGAGCAGATCTCGGCGAGGGCAGCGGCGAAGGCGTCGGGCTCGGGCGTCACCCCGGACGCACCGCTCACGAGCAGCGACACCTGGTCATTCGTCGACATGCAGCCGTCCGAGTCCAGCCGGTCGAAGCTCACCCAGGTGGCGGAGCGCAGGTGCGCGTCGGCCTGCTCGGACGTGAGGACGGCATCGGTCGTGAGCACGACGAGCATCGTCGCGAGGCCGGGGGCCAGCATCCCGGCTCCCTTGGCGATGCCCCCGATCGTCCACCCATCCCGGCTCACGACAGCGGTCTTCGGGACGGAGTCCGTCGTCATGATGGCCTCAGCGGCCGCTTGTCCGCCGTCCGCGGAGAGGCTCGCGATGCCCGAGGCTGTGCCGTCGAGGACCTTCGCGCGGAAGACTTCGTCGCCGGTGCCGATGAGCCCCGTCGAGCAGACGAGGATGTCGCCTGCGCCCACATCGAGCAGCTCGGCCGCCTTCTCGGCGGTCTGATGAGTGGTCTGGAAGCCGAACGAGCCGGTGAAGCAGTTGGCCCCGCCGGAGTTGAGGACGATCGCCTCGACCACGCCGTCCTGGATGACCTGCTGCGACCAGAGGATCGGGTTCGCCTTCGCGCGGTTGCTCGTGAACACCGCCGCGCCGACCTTGAGCGGGCCGCGATTGACGACGACGGCGACATCGGGCTTGCCGGTCGACTTGAGGCCGACGGCGACGCCGGCCGCCTCGAATCCCTCGGGGGCGGTGACGGTCACGGGGCGACTCCGTTCACGGTGAGGCCCCGACCCTCGGGGAGGCCGAGGGCGAGGTTCATGGATTGGACGGCGGCGCCGGCCGTCCCCTTGACGAGGTTGTCGACGGCGGCGACGACCGTCACGCGGTTCGCCTCGCGGTCGATCGCCAGGCCGAGCAGCGCCGTGTTGGCGCCGACGACATCGGCCGTGCGGGGGAACTGCCCAGCCGGAAGCAGCTGGACGAACGTCTCGTCGCCGTACGCGGCCTCCCACGCACCGCGGATCTCGTCGTCGCTGACGCCGGGCGCGATCGGGGCCGACGAGGTGGCGAGGATTCCCCGGGCCATGGGGACGAGGACGGGAGTGAAGGAGATCCGGATGCTGGGTGCCCCGGCATCCGCCCCATGTTCGGAGGAATTCACCGAATTCGGATCCGATGCGGGATTCGATCCGAATCCGGTCGAAGAGTCCGCGTTCGGGCGAAGTGCGGCGGCGATGGCCTGCCGGATCTCGGGGATGTGCCGGTGGGTGCCGCCGACCGCGTAGGGGTTGGCGGAGCCGAGGATCTCGCTCGCGAGGAGATTCGTCTTCAGGCTCTTGCCGGCGCCCGACGGGCCGACGGCGAGGACCGTCACGATGTCGGACGGATCGATCACGCCTGCGGCGACTCCCGGCACGAGGCTCAGGCTGACGGTCGACGCGTTGCAGCCAGGGGCCGCGATGCGCCTGGCGCCGATCAGGTTCTGACGCTGTTTGCCGCCGGGCACGAGGAGCTCGGGGACGCCATACGCCCACGGATCGTGGAACGCGCCGCCGTAGAAGCGATCCCAGTCACCCTGCGACGTGAGCCGATGATCGGCGCCCGCGTCGATGACGAGTGCGGCATCGGCGAGCGCGTCCGTGTACTGGCCGGACTGGCCGTGCGGGAGCGCCAGGAAGACGATGTCGTGCCCGGCGAGCACGTCGGGGGTCGTCGGCGAGAGCTCGAGATGAGCGAGCGACCGCAGGTGCGGCTGGTGCTCGATCAGCGGCTGCCCGGCGTTCGCATGCGCGGTGACCGTGCGGATGTCGATGTCGGGGTGGGCCGCGAGGATCCGGAGGATCTCGCCGCCCGCATAGCCGGATGCGCCGGAGACGGCGACCGAATATGTCATGGATTCCACCTTAGAGAGTCTGAACAGGGGCCGAGGACGGCGACGCCTGCGGGATCCATGACGGACCCGCGCGCAGGGTCGCCTACAGTCGGCGGCCGCGGTCCAGGCGGAGGTGGCGTCGGCGCGCGGGAACGGCGCTCACGAGGAGCGTCGCGAAACCCGAAGTCGCCGAAGGCATGGGCCGACGATAGCCGTGGGGCCGCGGCATCCGCAAATCGGACGTCACATCGCGTGGTCGCCCGGATGCCGCGCGAGTCAGTGGCGGGCGACGTTGTCGTCGAGGAATGCGAGGGTGCGAGCCCACGCCTCCATCGCATGGGCCGGGCTGTAGCGGCGACCGGTGTCGTTGAAGAAGGCGTGCTCGGCACCCGGATAGATCACGGCCTCGAAGTCGACGCCGGCATCGGCCATGGCCTGACGGACACCCGGGAGCGCGTCGACGAGCCCGGTGTCGAGCTCGCCGTACAGGGCGAGCACGGGCGCGGTGATCTGCGCGATCGTCGCGGGCTCGGGAGCGGTGCCGTAGAAGGGCACGGCCGCACGGATGCGGTCATCGGACGCCGCGAGCGCGAACGCATAGGAGCCGCCGAAGCAGAATCCGGTGACCCCGATCCGGCCCTCGACTCCCGGCTGCTCGGCGAGCCAGTCGACGACCGTGCGCAGTGCGCCGAGCGCCCATTGCGCATACCCCGGCGCGCGCATGCCGGCAAGAGCTTCGCGAAGTCGGGGCTGCGCGGCGGTGCGCACCGCCTCGTCCGGGCTGTTGAGCAGCGCGAAGAGCTCGGCGCCGAGATGCTCCTCTACGCCCGCGACGCTCAGGATGTCGGGCGCGGCGACAAGCCACCCCTCGTCAGCGAAGCGCTCTGCGACATCGCGGATGTGGTCCACGAGTCCCCAGACCTCATGGATGAGGATGAGCCCGCCGACCGGCTCGCCGGCCGGGCGGGCGACATACACCTCGAACCGCGTCCCATCGGGGGCCGTGAGGTCGATCGATTCAGCCAACGCAGCTCCTGGGGTCGGGAGTCTCAGGCTACCCGCGCATCACTCCCGAAGGGTCGCTCCGAAGCGGGTCTTCACCAGCGCGACACCTGCGAGCTTTGCCTCGGTCGCCTCGGCGGCCGTGAGCGTGCGGTCGGAAGCGCGGAATCGCAGAGCGAAGGTGAGGCTCTTCGACCCGTCCGGCAGTCCCTGGCCGCGATAGTCGTCGACGAGCCGCGCGGACTCGAGGAGCGCGCCGGCCCCCTCGACCAGTGCGGCCCGCACGGCTGCAGCCGGCACGCCGGCATCGAGCACGAGCGATACGTCCTGCGTGGCGGCGGGGAAGCTCGAGAGCGACTCGGCGACGACCTTCTCGCCCGCGAGGGAGAGGACCAGATCGAGATCCAGCTCGGCGACATACACACGACCGGGGAGATCGGATGCCTGAGCCACCGCGGGCAGCAGCTCTCCGACGTAGCCGACCTCGACGCGGTCCACCGACAGCACGCCGGTGCGGCCGGGGTGGAGCGCCGCACGCTCGGACTGGGTCACATCGATCGTCACCCCTGCCGCGGCCGCGATGACCCGGACGGCGTCGACGGCGTCGGCGAGTGCCGCCGCGACGGGAGCCTGACCGGGCTGCTTGGGGACGACGCTTCCGGCGACCAGCACCGCGACGTGGCGGTGCTGCGGCGGGATCGAGGCATCGAGCTCGGCCAGGGTGGCCGCATCCGGTCGCACGGCCAGCGGCGGCACGAAGGATGTTCCGTACTGCACGCCCGCCTCGGGCAGGAAGACGACGCCGGTCTCGAAGAGCGAGAGGTCGGTGAAGCCCCGGGAGACATTGCGGTGCGCGACCTGCAGGAGGCCGGGCACGAGCGAGCGCCGCAGGAACGGGGCCTGGCCGTCGAGGGGATTCGCCAGCTTGATCGAGGGGATGCTGTCACCCGACGCGGAGCCGTGCAGCTCGTTGAGCTCTTCGGTGGTGAAGCCGAACGAGGGGGTCTCGACGTAGCCGGCTGCGGCGAGTGCGTTCGCCACACGCCGACGGCCCTGCTGAGCGACAGTCAGACCGCGGCCCGAGGGCGGAGTGGGCAGGATCGACGGGATGCGGTCATACCCTTCGATGCGGGCGACCTCCTCGGCGAGCGTCCATTTGTCGGTGAGGTCGGGGCGCCAGGAGGGCGGATGCACCGACCAGTGGTCGTCGGCGTCGTACAGCTCGCACCCGATCATCTCGAGCGCGCCGACGATCTCGTCGACCGTGTAGTCGACGCCGATGATCCCCTCCACGAAGCCGCGGGGCAGGTCGATGCCGGCGATCTCGACGGTCGCGAAGAGCGCCCCGCCGATCTCGGTGTCGAGCGTTCCGCCGGCGAACTCCACCATCAGGTCGGCCACGCGCCGTGCCGCGACGAAGGGGATCAGGGGGTCCACACCGCGCTCGAAGCGCCGTGAAGCCTCGGACGGCAGCTTGTGACGGCGGGCCGTCCGCGCGATCGACACGGTGTCGAAGACGGCCGCCTCGATGAGCACGTTGCGGGTGGCGTCGCTCATCTCGGTCGCGCCTCCGCCCATCACGCCGGCGAGGCCGATCGGGCCGGACTCGTCGGTGATGAGGAGGTCCTCGGGATCGAGAGCGCGGACCTTGCCGTCGAGCGTCTCGAGCTTCTCCCCCGGGTGCGCCCGGCGCACCGTGATGCCGCCCTGCAGCCGGTCGAGGTCGTAGCCGTGGATCGGCTGCCCGAGCTCGACCATCACGTAGTTGGTGATGTCGATGAGGATGCCGAGCGATCGGACTCCCGCAAGCGTGAGTCGCGCGACCATCCACGCCGGGGTCGGCTTCGTGGGGTCGACGTCGCGGACGATGCGCACAGCGAACTCCGACGCTCCGATGCGGCCGCGGATCGGGTTCGCGTCCTCGACGGCGACGGCGAAGCCGGCAACGGGATGCTGCAGCTCCCCCCACTCCCGATCGCCGGGGTCGCGGAACGCGGCGCCGGTCGAGTGCGAGTACTCGCGGGCGACGCCTCGCACCGAGAGCGCGTACCCGCGGTCGGGTGTGACGTTGATGTCGATCGCGACGTCGTCGAGGCCCAGCAGAGCGATCGCGTCCGTGCCGACCGGTGCGTCGATGCCGAGTTCGACGAGCCGGAGGATGCCGGAGTGCTCGTCGCCGAGGCCGAGCTCCTTCGCCGACGCGATCATGCCGTCGGACACATGGCCGTAGGTCTTGCGCGCGGCGATGGGGAACGGCCCGGGAAGGACGGCGCCGGGCAGCGTCACGACGACCTTGTCGCCGGCGAAGAAGTTGCCGGCGCCGCAGACGACGCCATGGACCGCGGGACCGCCGTCGGCGGCCGTCTCACCGTCGGGTGCGACACGCACCTGGCACCAGCGGATCGTCTTCCCGTTGGACTGCGGCTCCTCGACGAACTCGAGCACCTCACCCACGACGATCGGGCCTTGGAGGTCGAAGCGGTGCACGTCCTCTTCTTCGAAGCCGACGCGCACGAGCGCTTCGAGGACGTCCTCGGGTGCGGCATCCACCGGCACGTCGACATACTCGCGAAGCCAAGAGAGCGGGACGCGCATCAGACCACCATTCCGAACTGCTCGCTGAAGCGGATGTCGCCCTCGGCCATGTCGCGCATGTCCTGAACGTCCGAGCGGAACATGAGCGTCCGCTCGATGCCCATGCCGAACGCGAAGCCCGAGTACTCCTCGGGGTCGATCCCGGCCGCCCTGAGGACATTCGGGTTCAYCATGCCGCAGCCGCCCCATTCGATCCAGCGCGCGCCGCCCTTGAAGGTCGGGTGCCAGAGGTCGAGCTCGGCCGAGGGCTCCGTGAAGGGGAAGTAGTTGGCGCGGAACCGCGTCTTGGCCTCGGGGCCGAAGAGCACCTTGGCGGCGTGGTCGAGCGTGCCCTTGAGGTGCGCCATCGTGATGCCCTTGTCGATGACCAGACCCTCGAACTGGGTGAAGACGGGAAGGTGGGTCGCATCGAACTCGTCGGTGCGGTACACACGCCCGGGGCAGAGGACGTAGATCGGAAGCTCGCGCTCGAGCATCGAGCGCACCTGGACGGGACTGGTGTGGGTGCGCATGACGAGGTGGCGTGCCACCGGGTCGACGAAGAAGGTGTCCTGCATCTGGCGCGCGGGGTGATCCTCGTCGAAGTTCAGCGCGTCGAAGTTGAACCACTCGTGCTCGAGCTCGGGACCTTCGGCGATCTCCCATCCCATCCCGACGAAGATGTCGGCGACCTGCTCCTGCAGGAGCGAGATGGGATGCCGCGCGCCGACGCGCGCGCGCTGCGGAAGCGCCGTGATGTCGACGCGTTCGGCCTCGAGTCGCGCGGCCGTCTCGGCGGCGGCGAGATCGGCCTCACGGGCGGTCAGCGCCTGGTTGACCCGGCCTCGAGCCTGGCCGATGAGCTTGCCGAACTCGGCCTTCTTCTCGGGGGCCACCTCGCGGAGGCGCGCATTGAGCTTGGCGAGCGGCGACCCTTCGGCGGTGTGCGCGCTGCGCGCCGCCTTCAGGTCGGCCGTGGTGGCGGCATCCGCGATGGCAGCGAGAGCCGCCGCGACCGCATCATCCACCGCCCCAGGGGTGATCTCGAGAACGTCAGACACGAGGGTCGAGTCTACCGGCGAGCGACCGCCGCGCCGTCAGCCGGTGACCGCTCCCCCGCCGACGCCGCCGACGCGGGCAGAAGCCCTAGGAGTCGTCCTTGCCGAATCCCCGGCGAGCCGCGATGTCTTCGGCATCGGCCTGCGAGGCGATCACCTGGGTGTCGGTGATGTCGTGCGCCACGACGGTCGCGGTCGTCACGGCGGTGGCGCCCGGCGAGCGCCGCAGCCTCTTCTCCGTGAGGTAGGCCGCGTACGACAGCAGGAGGCACATCGAGATGTAGATCGCTCCCGCCACCATCGCTGCCGGAATCAGCGGTGACCCGTACAGAGCGTTGGATCCCAGAGTCTTGGCGTAGTAGAGCAGCTCCGGGTAGGTGATGATGAAGCCGAGCGCCGTGTCCTTGAGCGTCACGACCAGCTGCGCGATGATCACCGGCATCATGGCCCGGACCGCCTGCGGCAGCAGGACGAGACGCATGACGCCCGCTTTGCGGAGCCCGATCGCGTAGCCCGCTTCGCCCTGTCCGCGCGGGAGCGACTCGACCCCGGCGCGCAGGACCTCGGCGAGCACCGAGCCGTTGTACGCGATGAGCGCTATCACGACCGCCCAGTAGCTCGGCATCTTGACGCCGATCACGGGAAGGCCGTAATAGAGCAGGATCATGAAGATCAGCACGGGAACCGCACGCAGCACCTCGATGATCCACGTCGCCGGCACCCGCACCCACGCATGGTCGGACAGGCGGGCGATGGCGAGGACGAAGCCGAGGATGATCGCGCCGACGGCAGCCACGCCGAACGCGGCGAGGGTGCGGGCGGTAGCCAGTGCGAAGCCCTGCCAGATCGCGCCGTAGGTGAAGACGTTCCACTTCGCGGCGGAGAACTGGCCGGTGACGATGAGCCGCCACACGACGAAGCCGAGGACTGCGAGCACCACCAGGATCGTGATGACTCCGAGGATGCGGTTGCGGACGATCGCCTTGGGGCCGGGGACGTCGTACAGGACTGAACTCATCGCGCCACCCTCCACTTCTTCTCGAGCACGCGCTGCAGCCATCCCAGGAGGAGCACCAGCACGACGAAGACGACCATCACCCACAGGATCGTGACCATCTGGTTCTCGCCGTTCTCGCTCATCTCGGCGCGCACGTTGCCGAGGTTGAACACGGAGAAGCCCGATGCGACCGTGGTGTTCTTCAGCAGTGCGATCAGGACGCTCATCATCGGCGGGATGACGGACCGCGTCGCCTGCGGGAGCACGACGAGCGACATGACCTGGCCGAAGGTGAGTCCGAGCGCCCGCGCAGCCTCGGCCTGACCGACGGGCACGGTGTTGACACCGGCCCGGATCGCCTCGGCGACATACGTCGCGGTGTAGATCCCGAGCGCGATGATCGCGAGCACCGTGAAGTTGACGCGGAAGTCGACGAGCAGCGGGATGCCGAAGGCGAAGAAGAAGAAGATCAGCGTGAGCGGGGTGTTGCGGACGGTGTTGACATAGACGGCTCCCACGGACCGGGCGATCGGCACGGGCGACACGCGCATGGCCGCGACGATGACCCCGAGGATGATCGCGATCACGCCGCCCGCGAAGAACAGGAGCAGCGTGCCCCACAGCGCCCCGACCCACAGGTCCGGGTAGTCGAAGATCTGGTTCACCGCACTCCTCGCATCAGGTGCCGGTGGCGGCGCCCTCGCAGGCGCCGCCACCGGGTCGTGTCACTGGGCCGCGTCGACCTCGGGCTGCTCGCCCGAGACCCCGGACGCACCGAGGTTCTTGTCGAAGATGGCCTGCCAGATGTCGCCGCCATCGGTGAACATCGTGTTGATGTGCTCCTGGAGCGCGGTGTCGCCCTTGGCGATCCCGACCCCGTAGCGCTCCTCGCTGAACGGCTCGCCGACGACCTTCAGGTTGTCGGGATCCTGAGCCGCATATCCGATGAGGATCGCCTCGTCGGTGGTGACCGCATCCACCTGTCCGCTCTTGAGCTGCTCGACGCACTGCGAGTAGGTGTCGAACTCGGTCGTCGTCGCCTCGGGGTGCTCGTCCTTGATCCGCTGGATCGAGGTCGATCCGGTCGCGGAGCAGACGTTCTTGCCCTCGAGGTCGTCGACGCTCTCGATGTCGCTGTCAGCGGCTACGAGCAGGCCCTGGCCGGTGATGAAGTACGGCCCGGCGAACGAGATCTGCTCTTTGCGCTTGTCGGTGATCGAGTACGTGCCGACGTAGTAGTCGATGTCGCCGTTGATGATCGCCTGCTCGCGGTTGGCGGACGGGATCGACTGGAACTCGATCTTGTCCTCGTCGTAGCCGAGCGAAGCGGCGATCCAGCGCGCCACGTCGACGTCGAAGCCCGAGCGCTCGTTGGTCGTGGGATCGAGATATCCCAGGCCCGGCTGGTCCTCCTTGACGCCGACCTTGACGCTGCCGCGCTCGGTGATCGCATCGAACGTCGGGCTGCCTTCGAGCTGTACGTCTTCGGCGACGGTGAACCAGGTGCTGTCTTCCTCGCCGCCGCTGCTGTCACCTGTAGGTGAGCCGGCCGGCGAGCCGCTGTTGCACGCCGTGAGGGCGAGGAGAGCCGCGGCCGTGATGCCGAGCCCTGCGATGATCCGTGACTTTCGCATGTTGTACTCCTTGCTTCGCATGTGATTGCTTGTTCCGAGTCCGACATCTGGACCCGTCCGGATGCGCTGTGGTGCGGGCTCGGCGTCCTTTCTCGAGCGAGATGGGCGAGGGGTCAGTGAGTCAGGAGCTTCGAGAGKAAGTCCTTGGCGCGCGCGCTCTGCGGATTCGTGAAGAACTGCTCGGGGATGGCCTCTTCCACGATCTGGCCGTCGGCCATGAAGACCACACGGTCGGCCGCCTTGCGGGCGAAGCCCATCTCGTGGGTGACGACGATCATCGTCATCCCGTCCTGCGCCAGGCTCACCATGACGTCGAGGACTTCGTTGATCATCTCGGGGTCCAGCGCACTGGTCGGCTCGTCGAACAGCATGACCTTCGGATTCATGGCGAGAGCGCGCGCGATGGCGACGCGCTGCTGCTGACCGCCGGAGAGCTGCGCCGGGAGCTTGGAAGCCTGCTGGCCGACCCCGACGCGGTCGAGGAGCACCTTGGCCTCGCGCTCGGCATCCGCCTTCTTGAGCTTTCGCACCTTCATCGGCCCGAGCGTCACGTTGTCGAGGATGGTCAGGTGCGCGAACAGGTTGAAGGACTGGAAGACCATGCCCACGTCCGCCCGCAGCTCAGCGAGCGATCGGCCCTCTTTCGGCAGTTCCTTGCCGTCGATGGCGATGGTGCCGCTCGTGATAGTCTCGAGTCGGTTGATCGTGCGGCACAGCGTGGACTTGCCCGATCCGGACGGACCGATCACCACCACGACCTCGCCTCGGTTGACCGTCAGATCGATGTCCTTGAGGGCCTGGAAGTCGCCGTAGTGCTTCTGCACGTTCGACACGACGACGAGTGGATCACCGCGTCGCACGTTGATGTTCGACGTTTTGGGAGCCGGATCATCGAGTGTGGCCATAACGGCACCCTAGGAGGGCGGCGGGATGCTCTGCCAGGTCTTGCGAGGACCTTTACCTACCTGTAACAGTGGCCGGCTGGTCAGACGACGGGCTCTGCGCGCTGCGCGAACGCGCTTTCGTAGAGGCAGACGCTGGCCGCCGTGGCCAGATTGAGCGACTCGGCGGACCCGTAGATCGGCAGCCGGAGCGAGAGATCCGCGAAGGCGAGTGACTCGGCGTCGAGGCCCCGTGCCTCGTTTCCGAAGAGCCAGGCCGTGGGCTCGGCGAGGATCGCGCGCTGCCCGAGGAAGTCCTCGCCCCCGACGTCCGCCGCGACGACGCGGAGGCCGGCCCCATGGGCACGCTCGACCGTGGCCGCGAGGTCGGCGCCCACGGCGACGGGCAGGTGGAAGAGGGATCCGGTGGTGGCCCGGACGACCTTCGGGTTGTAGAGGTCCACTGTCCGGCCCGTCAGAATGACGGCGTCGGCGCCGGCCGCATCCGCCGCCCGGATGATCGTGCCGAGGTTGCCCGGGTCGCGCACCTCCTCGCAGATCGCGATGAGCGTCGGCGACGACGCGAAGACCTCTCGGATCGAGGTGGGCGACTGCCGGGCCACGCCCACGATGCCCTGCGGCGTGACCGTGTCGGCCATCGCGTCCAGCACCGCCTCGGTCGTGAATTCGATCTCGAGGCCGGCCTCAGCGGCGGCCTGGCGGATGTCGGGATGCCGCTCCATGGCCGTCGGCGTGGCGAACAGCTCGATCAGCGTGTCGGGCCGGTAGCGCAGCGCCTCGCGAGCCGCCTGAGGGCCCTCGAGAAGGAAGAGACCGGTCTCTTCTCGCGCACTGCGCTTGACCAGCTTCGCGACGGCGCGGACACGCGGCGAGCGCGGATTCTCAAGCACGGATTCAGCATAGAGGCGCAGCATCCGGTTCTCGACGCTGACCAGGCATGCGAAAGGGCGCTCCCCTCGCGGAGAGCGCCCTTTCGGAGCAGATGCCGAGACTACGCCTTGGGGGCGTTCACGTTCTCGGGGAGCGCCTTCTTGGCCGTGGCGACGAGCGAGGCGAAGACGGCCGGCTCGTTGACCGCGAGCTCGGCGAGCATGCGACGGTCGACCTGGACACCCGCGAGGCCGAGGCCCTGGATGAAGCGGTTGTACGTGATGCCGTTCTGGCGGCTCGCGGCGTTGATGCGCTGGATCCAGAGGCGGCGGAAGTCGCCCTTGCGCTTGCGACGGTCACGGTACGCGTAGACGAGCGAGTGGGTGACCTGCTCCTTCGCCTTGCGGTAGAGGCGCGAACGCTGCCCGCGGTAACCGGAGGCGCGCTCGAGGATGACGCGACGCTTCTTGTGGGCGTTTACTGCCCGCTTGACTCTAGCCATTTCGTTTGATTCCTATCTTGCGTCGGCGCGGGTCAGCGGCCGAGGAGCTTCTTGGCCTGGGCGGTGTCAGCCTTGGACAGAACCTGGTCCTGGTTCAGGCGACGCGTACGCTTGCTGGCCTTGCCCTCAAGGTTGTGGCGCATGCCGGCCTGCTGCTTCATCAGCTTTCCGCTGCCGGTGATCTTGAACCGCTTCTTGGCACCCGAGTGGGTCTTCTGCTTCGGCATCTTTCTTCCTTCGTTGTGTGTCCCGCCCAGGCGGGAGTCGTATCCCGCTGGGCGGGGGTCTGTGGGGCGTTACTCGGCCGGGGCCGACACGCTCTTCTTGACGGCTGCCGGGGTGGGAGCCGGTCCGGGCTTCCTGACCGCCGCCGGGGTGGGAGCGGGAGTCGCTGCGCTCTTCTTGGCAGCCGCCGGGGTGGGGGCCGGTGCGGCCGGAGCCGGTGCGGGCGTGGTCTTCTTTGCAGCCGGTGCGGCCGGAGCCTTGGCGGCCGGGGCCTTGGCGACCGGAGCCTCCGGAGCCTCGGCGACAGGAGCCTCGGGAGCCTCAGCAACAGGAGCCTCGGGAGTCTCGGTGGCCGGAGCCTCGGCGACCGGAGCCGGAGCAGCCGGAGCCTCAGCAACAGGAGCGGGAGCAGCCGGAGCTTCCGCAACAGGAGCCGGAGCCGCTGTGGTCAGGTCGTCGTCGTCGTCAGTCGGTGCCAGGCCGCCACGGGCTGCGCGAGCCGCCTCCTTGTTGGCCGCGCGCTGAGCATTCTGCTCGGTCTTCACGTCCGACTTGTTCTTGTGCGGCGCCACGACCATGACCATGTTGCGGCCATCGATCGTGGGGTTGGATTCGACCGTGCCGAAATCCGCGACGTCCTCGGCGAACTTGCGGAGGAGGCGCACACCCTGCTCGGGACGCGACTGCTCGCGACCGCGGAAGAGGATCATGGCCTTGACCTTGTCGCCGGCCTGCAGGAAGCCCTCGGCGCGCTTGAGCTTGGTTATGTAGTCGTGAGCTTCGATCTTCAGTCGGAACCGGACCTCTTTGAGGACGGTGTTCGCCTGATTGCGACGCGCTTCCTTGGCCTTCTGCGCAGCCTCGTACTTGAACTTGCCGTAGTCCATGATCTTGACGACGGGCGGTTTCGAGTTGGGGGCCACCTCGACGAGATCAAGGTCGGCTTCCTGAGCCAGGCGCAGCGCCACCTCGATGCGGACGACGCCGACCTGCTCACCCGCGGGTCCGACGAGGCGGACCTCGGGGACGCGGATGCGGTCATTGGTGCGGGGATCGCTGATGCGGAACTCCTCTTCGTGCGGTTGGCAACCCCACAGCACGTGTGTGCCGTGAGCGAAGAGAACTCATCCAACCCGCACGACGCTCGAGCGCCGGCTCTGCACCCTGACCCGTTCGACGCTCTGCATCGCGGGCTGCCCCTTCCGCAAGCGGTCGGGGTGGAGTGCGTGACCCGGTAGCCTTGAGCGGCAAGCGCGGGTGGGATGTAATCCTCTTTCGGTCCGAAGCAGAACGCTCCGGAGCCCGCACAAGTCTAGCAGAGAGAGCGGCGTGGACACGATTCGAGGCACCCAGGGCGATTCGACGGCTACCGATGGGAGCACGGATGCCGAGCGCCTCGCCCGCTGGGAGGAGCAGGAGCAGGCAGCGGCATCCGCCACCCGGGACATCGCCGACGTGCCGGCGGTCGAGGTCATCACGACAGCGGCGGTGCACCTGATGAGCGCAGCCGCCGTCAAGGTGGGGCTCGCCGACGACCCCGGCAATCAGACCGACCTGGACGAGGCTCGCAAGCTCATCAACGCCCTCGCCGGCCTCATCACCGCCGGTGCTCCGGAGATCAGCGACATGCACGCGCGCTCGCTCCGCGACGGACTGCGGTCACTGCAGCTCGCCTTCCGCGAGGCATCCGTGATTCCCGATCCGATCGGCAAGGGCCCGGGCGAGAAGTGGACGGGTCCCGTCAACTGAGGCGCGCCCCGCTGTCCCCGATCCCCAGTTCCGCTGCTCCCCGCGCGACGGCGTCGACCGTGCGCCGGACCGCCTCGCCATCCGTGCCTCGATTGCTCACGGCGAAGCGAACGACCGTGCGCCCGCGCCAGGTCGACGACGAGGCCCACACGGTTCCCTCGGCACGCAGCCACTCCCCCAGCGCCGCCGTCTGACGGTCCTCCGCCGCGGCGAGGCACACCTGGGTGAAGACGACCTCGTTGAGCACCGACAGCCCGGGAATGGCGCGGAAGCCGTCGGCGAGGGATGCTGCGGCATCCGTCAGTCCGTCGACCAGCGCCGCCACACCCTCGCGCCCCAGTGTGCGCAACACAGCCCAGACCGGCACTCCGCGAGCCCGGCGGGAGAGCTCGGGAACGCGGTCATAGGGGTCGGAAACCGACTCCACGCTGGGCAGATACTCCGCGTGGGCGCCTAACGCACCGGTCATCGCCGGTTCGTCGCGCACGATCGCCAGGCCGCAGTCGTAGGGGACGTTCAGGGTCTTGTGAGCGTCGGTCGCCCAGGAGTCGGCGTCGGCGAGCCCTCGGGTCAGATGTGCCAGCCGGGGTGTGGCGGCCGCCCACAGGCCGAAGGCGCCATCGACGTGCACCCAGGCACCTGCCTCGCGAGCGACGGCGATCGCGCCGGCGAAGTCGTCGAAGGCACCCGAGTGGACATCGCCGGCCTGCAGCGCGACGATGGCGGGCCCTTCGCCCTCGCCGAGCGCGCGGGCGAGCCCTTCCACGTCGATGCGGCCCTCGGCGTCCGCTCCCACCGTCACCGGCGCCCCGAGGCCTGCCATGCGCCCCGCCAGCACCGCCGAGGTGTGGACGGCATCGCCCGCGAGGAAGCGGATGTGCGGAGCGGCCTGGAGGCCTTCGACAGGATCATGACCGCTGCGGCGGATGACGGCATCCCGCCCCGCGATCAGGCACGCGAGATTGGCAGAGGTGGCGCCCGTCGCGAAGCCGACACCGCTCTCGGCGGGGAGGTGAAGCAGCTCGAGCAGCCACCGCGCCGCCGTCTCTTCGACGGCCGCGGTCGCCGGAGTCGGCTGGCGTGATCCGGTGTTCTGGTCCCACGCCGACACGAGCCAGTCGGCGGCGATCGCGGCCGGGTAGGCACCGCCGATCACGAAGCCGTAGAACCGGGGCGAGCCCATCGCCATGAGTCCGGGGGCTGCGGCATCTGCCAGCTCTTCGATGACGGATGCCGGGTCCATGCCGGAATCGGGAAGCTCCTGAGTGAGGCGGGCGAGGATGCTGTCGACGTCGAGGTCGGGCCGCACCGGCCGCTCGGGCAGCGAGTGAAGCCAGGACCGCGCGTGCCGGTAGGCGCCCTCGAGCGCCGGTCCGTATTCGTCGTCGCCGCTGGTGTGGTCGATCATGCCGTCCTCGCTTCGCGGGTCGCTCCGGGTCGGGCGCCGGTGCCCAGCCGAATCCTCCGCCCGCGGACCGACGCCCGCAAGAGGCGGGCGTGCGGCGAGGATGACCGAGATGCCGCAGGATCCGGCGGCCCGGCGGCGGCGCGCACGCGCCACCGCCGTTCTCAGCCCCGGACGAGCTTGACGGTCAGGGAGTCCACGAGCACGGCGATGCGATCGTCTGCGGCCCAGCGCTTGGCCAGGCGACCGAGCACCGTGTCGAGTTCGGCTCTGTCGAGGCCGGGCATGAGTTCGAGCCGGACGATGAGCTCAGGACCACGCAGCCGCCCGGAGGGGTCGCCCGGTGCGACGGCGAGGTCGAGCACGGCGAGCTCGGCGCGGGTGGTCTCCTGCAGGCCGGCGAACACCTCGGGGGACGTGAAGCTCGGTTCCCAGGGGATGCCTTGTGCGATCGCCCAGACCGCCGGGCGGCGCAGGACGAACTCCGTCTCGGAGCCGGGGTCGATGACGATGAGATCGGTGTCGTCGTCTGCGGCTGCGACAGCGGTGCGGGCGCCATCGGCGGGCACGGGTCGTGCGGCGGCATCCCACTGTGCAAGCGCAGTCACCGAGGTGAACACGGGAAGCACCCGCCGGCCGTCGGGTGCCGCCACGGTGACGATCGAGAGCTCCTGCGTCTTGTCGACGGCGAGGCCGTGTGCGCCGATCCCCTCATCGCCCTTGGCGGCGACGAGCGGGATCAGCAGACGTGCGGAACGGTACGCCTCGACGATCTCGATCTGACCGCCCGTGCCCTCGCGGAACGCCCTCAGCGCTGCGAGCAGGCCTGGATCGGCAGATCCGTCATCGCTCGCATGGCGGTTGGGCTCGAAGCTGCGGCCCGCCCAGGGGACGCCCGCGGAGTCGGCGCGATGGTCGCCGTGCGGATCACCCTCCGGGTGCGGGTGCGCGTCGCCGTCAGCGTGCGGATCACCCTCCGCGTGCGCGTGCGCATCACCCTCAGCGTGCGCATCACCCTCAGCGTGCGCATCGTCGTCCCGATGCGCGTGCGGGTCAGTCGCCGGCGACATCCAGGGCCTCGGCGAGCGTGAACGCGCCCGCGTACAGCGCCTTGCCGACGATCGCGCCTTCGACGCCGAGGTGGACGAGCTCGCGAAGCGCCGCGATGTCGTCGAGGCTGGAGACGCCACCGGACGCCACGATCGGCTTGGGGGTGCGCGAGGCCATCTCGCGTAGGAGCTCGATGTTGGGGCCGCGGAGAGTGCCGTCCTTCGTGACATCGGTCACGACGTAGCGGCTGCAGCCGGCCTCTTCGAGGCGGTCGAGCACGGTCCACAGGTCTCCGCCGTCGCGCGTCCAGCCCCGGGCGGCCAGCGTGGTGCCCCGCACGTCGAGACCCACCGCGATGACATCGCCGTAGCGACCGATCACGTCGGCGGCCCACTCCGGATTCTCGAGCGCGGCGGTGCCGAGGTTGATGCGCGCAGCGCCCGACTCGAGCGCCGCCTCGAGCGTCGCATCGTCGCGGATGCCGCCGGAGAGCTCCACCTGCACGCCCTTGACCTGCTTGATGACCTTGCGCAGGATGCCGGCATTGCTGCCGCGGCCGAAGGCGGCGTCGAGGTCGACGAGGTGAATCCACTGCGCGCCCTGGCGCGCCCACTCGAGGGCGGCGTCGACGGGATCGCCGTAGTTGGTCTCGGTGCCGGCCTCGCCCTGGGTGAGCCGGACGGCCTTCCCATCGGCGACGTCGACGGCGGGCAGCAGAATCAATTCGGGCCGGGAGGCGAAGTCAGTCATGAATCCTCGGTGCGTATTCGTGGCCGCGGGACGATTCCCGCGAGAGGCACGATCTCAGAGGTTATCCCTGCCGAGGCCGTCGATCCAATTGGCGAGGAGACGGATGCCCGCCTGACCCGACTTCTCGGGGTGGAACTGAGTGGCCGAAAGCGGTCCGTTCTCGACCGCCGCGAGAAATGGACCGGCACCGTAGGAGCACCAGGTGAGCGTCGGCTCGGGGAAGGGCGGCTGCACCTCCAGGTGCCACTTCTGCGCGGCGAAGGAGTGGACGAAGTAGAAGCGCTCGTTCTCGATCCCCTGGAAGAGTCGAGTGCGTTCGCCGGTCTCCACGGTGTTCCAGCCCATGTGCGGGAGCACGGGGGCGTCGAGCTCGGTCACCGTTCCCGGCCATTCGCCGAGGCCCTCGGTGTCGACGCCGCGCTCCACACCGCGCTCGAAGAGGACCTGCATCCCGACGCAGATGCCCAGGACCGGGCGGCCGCCGGCCAGCCGGCGGTCGATGAGCTCATCGCCGCGACTGGCGCGCAGCGACTGCATGACAGCGTGGTACGCGCCGACGCCGGGCACGACGAGACCGTCGGCATCGAGGATGAGGGACCGATCCGACGTCAGCCGGGCGTCGGCTCCCGCGGCGTCGAGAGCTTTGACGGCGGAGTGCACATTGCCCGACCCGTAGTCGAGCACGGCGACGAGCGGTCTCGTCACAGCGCGCCCTTCGTGCTCGGGATGCCTTCCACGAGCGGATCGAGCGCCTTGGCCTCGCGGAAGGCGCGGGCGAAGGCCTTGTATTCGGCCTCTGCGATGTGGTGGGGGTCGCGCCCCGAGAGCACGCGGACGTGGACGGTGAGGGCGGCGTTGAAGGAGATCGCCTCGAAGGTGTGGCGCACGAGAGAACCGGTGAAGTGCCCGCCGATCAGGTGGTGCTCGAAGCCCGTCGGCTCGCCCGTGTGGACGAGGTAGGGCCGGCCCGAGATGTCGACGACCGCCTGCGCCAGTGCCTCATCGAGCGGCACCAGCGCATCTCCGTAGCGGGAGATGCCCGACTTGTCGCCGAGCGCCTGGCGGATGGCCTGCCCGAGCACGATCGAGATGTCTTCGACGGTGTGATGGGCGTCGATCTCGGTGTCGCCGGACGCGCGAACGGTGAGATCTGTCAGTGAATGCTTGGCGAACGCGGTCAGCAGGTGATCGAAGAACGGAACGGTCGTGTCGATCTGGCTGCGGCCCGTCCCGTCGAGGTCGAGGTCGAGCTCGACGGTGGACTCGCTCGTCGCGCGGCGGAGCGACGCGGTGCGTGCGGTCATGGCGCCGAGTCTATCGACGCGAGGGCGTCGAGGAACGCCGTCGTCTCGTCCTCGGTGCCCGCCGAGACGCGCAGGTGGTGAGGGATTCCGACGTCGCGGATGAGCACGCCGCGGTCGTAGAGCGCCTGCCACGTCGAGGGCGGATCGTCGACGCCCCCGAAGAGGACGAAGTTCGACCAGGATTCGTGCGGCTGGTAGCCCAGCGCGTCGAGCGTCGCGGTGATGCGGTCGCGCTGCTCGACGATGTCGTCGACCATCCGCAACATGATCGGGGCGTGGCGCAGTGCGGCGATCGCGGCCGCCTGCGTGAGCGAGCTGAGGTGGTAGGGAAGGCGCACGAGGCGCAGCGCGTCGATGAAAGCGGGATCGGCGGCGAGGTACCCGACTCGAGCCCCGGCGAACGCGAACGCCTTGCTCATCGTGCGCGAGACGACGAGGCGCTCGCGTCCTGCCAGAAGCGTGAGTGCCGAGCGCTCCTCGTGCGGGGCGAACTCCTGGTACGCCTCGTCGACGATCACCACGCCGTCCGTCGCGTCGTAGACGGCCGCGATGACATCGAGTCCGAGCGGAGTGCCCGTCGGATTGTTCGGTGTGCAGAGGAAGACGACATCCGGTGCGGCGTCGGCGACTTGAGCGGCAGCGTCCTCGGCGGTGAGGGTGTAATCGTGAGCCCGCGTGCCGGCGATCCACGTCGCCCCGGTCGCGGCGGTCAGGATGGGATACATCGAGTACGTCGGCCCGAAGCCGAACGCGGTGCGCCCCGGCCCGGCGAAGGYCTGCAGGATGTGCTGGAGCACCTCGTTCGAGCCGTTGGCAGCCCAGATCTGATCGGACGTCAGCCCGTGGCCGAGATAGTCCGCGAAACCCTCGCGCAGGGTGGTGAACTCCCGGTCGGGATAGCGGTTGACGTCTCGGAGCGCTCGCGCGATCGAGTCGAGGATGTCATCGGCCACCTCCTGAGGCACCGGGTGGGTGTTCTCATTGACGTTGAGCGTCACGGGAAGCGCTGCTTGCGGTGCGCCGTAGGGGATCTTGCCCCTGAGGTCGTCGCGAAGGGGAAGCTGATCGAGGCGAACGGTCACCCCTCCCATGGTAGAGCGCCCAGGGATCAGAGGTTTCGGGTTCAGCGGACCGGCGCGTACTCCGCCGGGATGGCGAGCTGGGCGCCCGCGGAGACCGTGACGCCGTCGAGCGCGTTGAGGCGGACGATCGCGTCGACCACGTCTCGTGGGTCTGCGGACGGCGCGACCTCTTGGGCGATGGACCACAGCGACTCGCCGGCAGTGACGGTCACCGTCGTGAACGAAGATGAGCCGGCGCCGGCCTCACGCGACGCGAGGGCAGCGGAGGACCCGCCGATGATGGCGGCGCTCAGCGCCACGATCGCCGGGATGGCCGCCACGATGGCGATCACGCGACGACCGCGTGTCGTGAGTCGAAGACGCGTGCTGGACCGTGCCGAGGCCGAGAAGCCGGGGGTCGTGATGGCGATCGCAGTCATGGGGTCCTCCTGATGAGAAGAGATTCGCATCCGCCCCTCGGCCGGGAGCGGCGAATGCGAATCTTCATTCCGAAGTTATCTTCGATAGAATGGGATGTCAAGGCCTGATTCGGAGGCCGGAACGTCGAACGCGACACGCGCAGAGAATGCCGCGCGACCCCTCGACGACCGGATACCGTTTCGATGGAGCCACCCCACCACGGGCCTCCGACATTCGAAGGGACTGCCCTTCGAAACCGCGAGAACAGGAGCCGCACATGAGCGACGCGATAGGACGCGACCGGCCTCAGACCCGCCGCCGCAAGAGCCTGAGCGACAAGCAGCTCGCGATCCTCGAGGTGATCCAGCGCTCCATCGCGCGTCACGGCTATCCGCCGAGCATGCGGGAGATCGGCGACGCCGTCGGACTCAAGTCGCTGTCCAGCGTGACGCACCAGCTCAACCAGCTCGAGCTGAGCGGCTACCTCCGCCGTGATGCGGGGAAGACGCGGGCGATGGAGGTGCTCATCGATCTGCCGGGCACCGCGACCGAGAATCCCGCCGACACGGCGCCGTCCGTCGGCGACGCGGCGCTCGTGCCCCTGGTCGGGCGCATCGCCGCCGGCGTCCCGATCACGGCCGATCAGCAGGTCGAGGAGGTGTTCCCCCTCCCCCGGCAGCTCGTGGGCAAGGGCGATCTGTTCATGCTGAAGGTCGCGGGCGAGTCGATGATCGACGCCGCCATCTGCGACGGCGACTGGGTCGTCATCCGCTCGCAGGCGACCGCCGACAACGGCGACATCGTCGCTGCGATGCTCGACGGCGAGGCGACCGTGAAGACCTTCCGGCAGCGAGACGGCCACACGTGGCTGCTGCCCCGCAACTCGGCATTCGAGCCCATCCTCGGCGACGACGCCACGGTGCTCGGAAAGGTCGTCGCGGTCCTCCGCGCGGTCTAGCGCGGCATCGCCCACGGCGGGCGACGACTTCGCGCGCCCAATGGCCAATCGCGTGGTCGGCTGGGCAGAATAGCCCCAAGGCGCGGGTGGCGCGCCTCTGGAGAGGTGTGACATGACCACGTCCGAGATCGACGACCTGCGCGCCGAAGTAGATCGGCTGCGCACCGAGAACGACACCCTGCGCACGGTGCCGGCCGACGCCGCAGTCCCACCCGCGCAGCGCCGATCTCCGGGAAGGTGGAGGGCGTTCGTCTCCGCGCTGGTGATCGTGATCGCGACGCTTCTCGTCCCGCTCTCGATCGTCTCCGCCTGGGCGCGCGTGCAGCTGGTCGACGAAGACGCCTTCGTGGCGACGCTGGCGCCGCTCGCGGAGGACCCCGCAGTGCAGCAGCTCATCATCGACGAGTCGATGGACGCCATCAACGCGAAGGTGGACTTCAAGGAACTCACCTCGAACGTGTTCGACGGCATCGCCCAGCTCGATCTGCCGCCCCGCGCGCAGGACGCTCTCGCGCTGCTCGCGGCGCCGGCGGCGGCCGGGCTGGAGAACCTCGTGACGACCACGGTGACCCGGGTCGTCGAATCGGATGCCTTCGCGGACGTCTGGGCGACGGCCACCCGCGGCGCGCACCGCGGTCTGACGGCGGCGGCCACGTCGGACGGCGGCGGGGTCGTGGTCCTCTCCGAGGACGGGGTCGGCATCCAGCTGGGGACGATCGTCGAGAAGGTCAAGCAGAACCTCATCGATCGAGGAGTGGGCGCCGCACAGGTGATCCCGGCCGTCGACAAGGTGATCATCATCGGCACGGGCACGGCGCTCGTGACGATCCGCACCGTCTACGCGATCGCCTCGACCCTGGGCTGGTGGCTCCCGGTCATCACGCTCGCGCTGTTCGGACTCGGCATCCTGATCGCCCGCAGGCGGTCCGTGGGGGTGCTCGGCTCGGGCATCGGACTCGCCATCGGCGGTGGCGCGCTGGCGCTCGGCTTCAGGATCGGCGATCCGATCGTCGGGCAGGCCGCGACGCAGCTGGACCTCTCGGTGGCAGGCCTCGACGCCATCTACAGCACCATGGTGGCATCCATGCTGCAGACCGCGCAGATCGTCGCGCTCCTCGGTGTCTTCATCGCGGTGCTCGGATGGTTCATGGGCCGTTCCGCCGCTGCGGAGCGCTCCCGGGGCTTCGTCCGGGGCATCAACGCCTCGGCGCGCCGGGGATTCGCCCTGCGCGGGTTGAACACCGGTGCCTTCGGACTCGCTCTGGCCCGGTACCGGGTGGCCATCCGCGTCGTCATCGCGATCCTCGCCGTGCTCTGGCTGTACTCCCTGCGCCCCCTCTCGTTCGGCGACCTCGTCCTGGTGATCGTCGTCGCGTTCGCCTTCGCGTGGCTGCTCGAGCTGCTGCAGAAGCGTCCCGACGAGCTCGACGGGTTCGCGGCGGAGGGTGAGGCGGCCGACCTCGCCACGGCGGCCGAGGACGCCGCCGAGGACGCTGAGCTCGCCGCACAGGACGCCGAACGGGCGGCAGCCGACGCAGAAGAGGCTGCCGCTGTGCTGGTCGGCGCCAGCGCTCCGCAGGCACAGGGTGCCGCGCTGACCCCGCCCGCCCCGCCCGCACCGCCGGCACCCCCCGCTGCATCGTCCGCACCGCCGGCCGCACCGGCGGCAGTCCGGGCCGAGCCTGTGGACGACGCGTCGGCCGCGGCCCCGGAGGACGCGGCCGACGCAGCCGCCAAGAAGAAGCCCCGGGCTCCGCGCAGCTAGACGGTCGCGCCGATCCCCGCGCGGACGGTGAGCGTCGCCTCGACGAGGTTCTCGAGCGACGCCACCGTCTCGGGGTACGCGCGCGTCTTGAGTCCGCAGTCGGGGTTGACCCACACCTGGCGCAGGGGCAGTTCGTCGACGGCGCGGCGGAGCAGGTCGGCAACCTCGGCAACCGAGGGCACACGCGGCGAGTGGATGTCGTAGACGCCGGGTCCGATGCCGTGCGAGAACCCGGATGCCGCGATGTCGGAGATGACCTCGCCGCGACTGCGAGCCGCCTCGATCGAAGTGACATCGGCATCGAGCGCCGCGATCGCATCGATCACGACGTCGAACTCCGAGTAGCAGAGATGAGTGTGCACCTGGGTTGCGAGCTGCGCGCCAGCGGTTGAGAGCCGGAACGAGTCGACGGACCAGGCGAGGTACGGGGGCTGATCGGCCTTCTTGAGCGGCAGCAGTTCTCGCAGCGCCGGCTCATCCACCTGCACGATGCCGATGCCCGCGTTCTCGAGATCGGAGATCTCGTCGCGCAGCGCGAGCGCGACCTGCTGTGCCGTCTGGGCGAGCGGCTGGTCGTCGCGCACGAACGACCACGCGAGGATCGTGACCGGACCCGTCAGCATGCCCTTCACGGGGCGCTCGGTGAGCGACTGCGCGTACTGCGACCATGCCACGGTGATCGGCGCAGGACGCGACACATCGCCCCACAGGATGGAAGGCCGGGTGGCTCGCGAGCCGTAGGACTGCACCCACCCGTTGCGTGTCACGGCGAATCCCGCCAGGTGCTCGGCGAAGTACTGGACCATGTCGTTGCGCTCCGGCTCGCCGTGCACGAGGACGTCGAGTCCGAGCTGCTCCTGCAGCCTGATCACCGCGGCGATCTCGCTCCGCAGGGCCTGCTCGTATTCGGCAGTGGAGAGCTCTCCGCGGTCATGCTGCGCGCGCAGCCGCCGGATGTCAGCCGTCTGGGGGAAGGAGCCGATCGTCGTGGTGGGAAGCACCGGCAGGTCGAGGGCGGCGTCCTGCGCCGCCACCCTGGTCGCATACTCGCCGCGCTGGATGTCGGCCGTCGTGAGCGTCGCGACACGCTGGCGCACTGCGCTGTCGCGGACGCCGGGTGCGCTCTGCCGGTCGGCGAGGGCTGCGGATGCTGCCGCGAGATCGTTCGCGATCCCCGCTCCACCCTGCTGCAGACCGCGCGCGAGCACGGCAACCTGGCCGACCTTCTGGTCGGCGAACGCGAGCCATGACCTCAGGCGGGACCCCAGGTCCGGCTCGTCCGCAATGTCGTGCGGGACGTGCTGGAGCGACGTGGAGGTGCTCACTGCGACCCCGCCCGCCCCGAGGTGCTGAAGCGCCTCGATCCGCTGCCATGCGCCTTCGAGGTCGCCGCGCCAGACATTGCGCCCGTCGATGACGCCGCCGACGACGATCTTCGTTGACAGTCCGGCCGCCGGCGCGGGGATCGCCCCGCGGCCGAGGTCGATGGCGATCGCCTCGATGGGGGCTGCGGCCAGGGCGCTCCACGCCGCCCCCGACAGCTGCGCGTACGGCGCAGCGACAAGGATCGCCGGGCGCCGGGCAGCGGCTCCGAGCACCGCGTACGCGCGCTCGGCCGCGGCGGCGAGCTCGTCCGCCGGCACGGGCAGGCTCTCACTCACGAGCGCCGGCTCGTCCAGCTGGACCCACTCGGCCCCGGCGGCACGGAGAGCCGCGAGAAGCTCGGCATACACCGGAAGCACGTCGTCGAGGCGGTCGAGCGGGCGGAAGGCGGTGGACCCCTCAGTGCCGGCGACGCCGGCCGAGGCATCCGTCGCCTTCGAGAGTGCGAGCAGCGTCACGGGGCCGACGATCACGGGCCGGGTGACGAAGCCTTGGGCACGCGCCTCAGTGATCTGACGCACGAAGCGATCCGTGGAGAGCGAGAAGACGGTCTCGGGCCCGATCTCCGGAACCAGGTAGTGATAGTTCGTGTCGAACCACTTGGTCATCTCGAGCGGTGCGAGGACTCCGGCCCCGCGCGCCGCGATGAAGTAGGCGTCGAGTCCGATCGAGCCGTCCTCGTCGCGCAGATGGGCGAAGCGCGCAGGCAGGGCGCCCACCGCGAGCGCGGCATCCAGAACCTGGTCGTAGTACGAGAACGACTCGGGGATCGACGAATCGCCGCGACCGAGTCCCAGCTCGACGAGGCGCTCGCGGGTCCCCCGGCGCAGCTCGGCGGCAGTGGTCTCGAGCTCGGCCTCGGTGAGGGCACCCGCCCAGCGCGCCTCGACGGCGCGCTTGAGCTCGCGACGGCGCCCGATACGCGGGTAGCCGAGGATCGTCCCGGTCGGGAAGTCGGGTCGTTGGTCGGTCATCGTGCGGCCTCCAGGTGGCTCGGCTGGGTGAGGACACCGGCGTCGCGCAGGACCGCGAGCACGGTGTCGTGATGGTTGAACGCGTAGAGGTGCACGCCGGGCGCGCCGCCGAGGACGACCTGCTGGACGAGCGCGGCGGCATGGGAGATGCCGCACGCTTGCTGCCCTTCGGGCGTCTGCTCGGCATCGAGAGCTGCAGCGAAGTCGGCCGGCAGCTTCTCCCCGGTGAGCTCGATGACGCGCCGCAGGCGCACGGGCGAGACGATCGGCATGATCCCGGGAAGGATCGGGATGCTGACGCCGGCGCTCCGTGCGCGCTCGACGAAGCCCAGATAGTCGTCGGCGTGGAAGAACAGCTGCGTGATCGCGAAGGTCGCCCCTGCGGCCTGCTTCGCGAGGAGGGCGTCGATGTCCTGGTGCGCGTGCTCCGAGCGGGGGTGCCCGTTCGGGAATGCGGCGACGGCGATCGCGACCTGCTGCCGGCGGTCGACCCGAGCCGCACCCGGCACTCCGGGGATGGACGACTCCGTGTACGGTGCGCGCTCGATCTGGGCGCGCTCGATGAGCTGGACGAGCTCGGCGGCGCTCTCGAGGTCGCCGAGGAAGTGGTCGTCCTCGGATGCGCCGGCGGGCGGATCTCCGCGGAGGGCGAGGAAGCTCGTGATGCCGGCATCCAGGAACTCGCGGATGAGGCGAGCAGCGCCCTCGTAGGTGGTGCCGACGCACGTGAGGTGGGCCAGCGGCTCGACATCCGTGGTCTCGCGGATGTGCCGGACGAGCTCGAGCGAGCGCCCACCGGTGGATCCGCCAGCCCCATAGGTCACGGAGATGAACCGGGGACCGGCCGCGGCCAGGTGACGGATCGTCTCGTGGAGGGCCGCCGTTCCGGCATCGGTGCGGGGCGGATAGATCTCGAACGAGAACGGAACGGCGTCGAGGCTGCTCGTGGGCATGGCGCGCATTTCGGTAGAGGGACGGGAAGGCCGGTCGGCCGCGGCTCGCGCTCCGCTCACGGGGAGGGGCACGTGTCATCGCGGGCGGGTGCCGGGCTCGGCTGTCGCTCCACACCCGGCATGGCCGGGCGTTTCCACCACGGTAGAGCACCGACGCCGTGCATGCGATGCGTGTGACGGACTGTTGCAGCGGTCGAGACCGGGTCGCGCCTTCAGTGGGATGCCCGGCAGGCGTAGCGTGGGGCCATGGACCGCAGCACCCCATACGGTTCCTGGCCGTCACCCGTCACCGCCTCCGCCGTCTCCGCAGCGTCGCCGCGCCTCGAAGGCGCGCGCTTCGTCGGAGACGAACTGTGGTGGGGAGAGGGCGTGCCCGAGGAGGGCGGACGGACCACGGTCAGACGTCGTCGGCCCGACGGCGTGCAGGAGGACCTTCTGCCGCCCCCATGGAACGCCCGGTCGCGCGTGCACGAGTACGGCGGCGGCTCATGGACGGCGAGCGAGGACGGCACGCTGTACTTCGTCGAGAAGACCGATCAGCGCATCTGGTCGCTGACCCCCGGTGATGTTCCGAAGCCCCGGACGGCGGCAGACGACGGCGCCCGGTACGGCGGACTGTCGTGGCAGGAGGGGCGCCTGCTGGCGATCCGCGAGGTCCACGGCGCGACGCCGGTGCCGCGACGCGACGTCGTGACGGTCGCCGTGGACGGTCACTGGAGCGTCGTCGACATGACTGTCGACACGGACTTCGTCGCGCAGCCCGCCCTCTCCCCTGGCGGAACCCACCTGGCCTGGATCGCCTGGAACCACCCCGACATGCCCTGGGATCGCGCCGAGCTGCGCGTCGGCAGGCTCGAGGGCGGAACGGTGTCGGAGTGGACGACCGTCACGAGCGGTGAGACCGCCGCGCTGCAGCCGGTATGGGTCGACGAGGACGATCTGCTGTACGCCGATGACCCCACCGGGCGGTGGAACATCTGGCGGATGCACTTGGACGCGAGCCTCGATCACGAGGACGTCGCCCCCGCGGACGCCGACACGGGCGGGCCGCTGTGGGTGCTCGGGGCACGCTGGTTCGCTCCCCTCGCCGATGGGCGGATCGTCGCCGTCCGGACGAACGGCTCGGACGATGTCGTCCTCATCGACCCGAAGACGGGCGACGTGAGATCGCTCGGTCTCGAAGCCACCGCGAACGCGGTGATCGAGGATGTGTCCGGCATGCGCGTCCTGGTCTCGGCGGCAGGCCCAGCATCCTCTCCGGGAATCTGGCTCGTCGACKTGCAGACCGGGGGTGCCGATCGGATCGTCGGCAGCGAGACGCCCTGGGGACCGGATTGGATGCCGCAGCCCCGGGCTGTGACGTTCGACGGCGACCACGGACCTGTCCACGCATTCGACTACCCGCCGACCAACCCTGAGGCGAATCCGCCGATCGGCGAGCTGCCGCCCTACCTCGTCCTCGTGCACGGAGGACCGACGGCCCACGTCGCCGGCGCGGCATCCGGCAAGATCACCTATTTCACGAGCCGTGGCATCGGGGTGCTCGACGTCAACTACGGGGGCTCGACCGGCTACGGTCGCGCGTACCGCGAGCGCCTGCGCGGGCAATGGGGGATCGTGGACGTCGATGACGTCGCTGCAGCTTCGCGTGGCCTCGTGGCCGAGGGGCGAGCGGATGCCGCGCGACTGGCCATCGAGGGAGGCTCGGCCGGTGGATGGACAGTGCTGGCCGCGCTCGTCGGCACGGACGTCTACAGCGCCGGCATTTCGCGCTATGGCGTCGGCGATGCCCGGGCGCTGGCTGCGCAGACGCACGACTTCGAGGCCCACTACCTCGACGGGCTGATCGGACCGCTCCCTCAGGACGAGAGCGTCTACGTCGAACGCTCGCCCCTCAGCAAGGCCGACCGGTTCCGCGTGCCCCTCCTGCTGCTCCAGGGCGACGAAGACGAGGTGGTGCCGCCCGCGCAGTCCGAGGCGATCCGCGATGCCCTCGCCGCGCGCGGGGTTCCGCACGCGTATGTGCTCTACGAGGGCGAGGGGCACGGCTTCCGGCGTGGCGAGACCGTCGTCGACGCGCTCGAGAAGGAACTCGCGTTCCTCGGCGAGGTGTTCGGGTTCGAGACACCGGACGTGCCGCCCATGACGCTGGACTGAACCGGGGTCCTGCACGGCCCCCACGCGGTTCGCCTCAGCGCGCGGGTGACACCAGGAACGGTGCGAGCTCGGCTGCCAGCCGCTCCGACACGAACGCGTGGAGCGCCGTGCCGTCGACCTCGTGCGACTGCGAGACGATGTGCCCGCTGTCGTGCGCGGCCGAGATGAGGTCGCCGCGGTCGTAGGGGACGACGGCGCGGACTTCGACGGCGGGAAGCGGCAGCGCCTCCTCGATGGCCGCGCGGAGCTCTTCGAACCCGAGTCCGGTGCGGGACGATACGAAGAGCGCCTTGGGCTCGAGTCCGCGCAGCAGCAGCTGGGCGTCGTCGTCGATGAGGTCGGCCTTGTTGAAGACGACGATCTCGCGGGTGTCTCGCGCTCCCACATCGCCGATCACGTCGCGCACGGTCTTGAGCTGCGCAGCCGGATCGGGGTGGGAGGCATCGACGACGTGAAGGATGACGTCGGCGTCGCCGACCTCCTCCAGCGTCGACCGGAAGGCCTCGACGAGCTGGTGCGGCAGGTTGCGCACGAAGCCGACCGTGTCCGTCAGCGTGTACACCCGGCCGTCTGAGGTCTCTGAGCGCCGCACGGTCGCGTCGAGGGTCGCGAACAGGGCGTTCTCGACCAGGACCCCCGCGCTCGTGAGCCGGTTGAGGAGGCTGGACTTGCCGGCGTTCGTGTAGCCGGCGATCGCGACGGACGGGATCGTGTTGCGCTTGCGCTCGGCCCGCTTCGCGTCCCGGGCAGGGGCGTAGTCGCGGATCTGCCGGCGCAGCAGCGCCATCTTGGTGCGGATGCGCCTGCGGTCGAGCTCGATCTTCGTCTCACCGGGACCGCGCGAGCCCATGCCCGCACCGCCCGCGCCGACCTGACCACCGGCCTGCCGGCTCATCGAGTCACCCCATCCGCGCAGTCGCGGGAGGAGGTATTCGAGCTGCGCCAGTTCGACCTGGGCCTTGCCCTCGCGGCTCTTGGCGTGCTGGCTGAAGATGTCGAGGATCACCGTGGTGCGATCGATCACCTTGACCTTCACGACGTCTTCGAGCGCGCGGCGCTGACTGGGCGCGAGCTCGGCGTCGGCGATGACGGTGTCGGCGCCGACAGAGGCGACGATGTCGCGAAGCTCCTGCGCCTTGCCCCGCCCGACGTAGGTCGCGGGGTCCGGGTGCGGGCGACGCTGCAGCACGCCGTCGAGCACGACGGCACCCGCCGTCTCGGCGAGCGCGGACAGCTCTCGCAGCGAGTTCTCCGCATCCTCCTGCTCGCCCTGGGGGTGGACGCCGACCAGCACGACGTTCTCGAGGCGCAGCTGCCGGTACTCGACCTCGGTGACGTCTTCGAGCTCGGTGGAAAGACCTGCGACGCGGCGCAGTGCCGCGCGCTCCTCGCGATCCCACTGCTCGCCGTCGGTGTCGGAGCGCGACGTGGTCGACTCGTCCTGCAGCGCCTGAGCAGCGCCGAAGACCCGTACACCCGAGTGCGCTTCAGCGCGCGCCAGCACGCGATCGACCGGGTCCACCGGCGTCTCGTCGGTGCTCTGGGGTGTCGTGGTGTCTGTCATGTGTTCCTTTCAGCAAAAATGCCTCGTCGGGCCGGATTCGGTCGACAGGGTTGCCCGGCCCCTGAGGCGTCCGTAAACTCTATGCGCTTTTGATCGCGCACCCTTTGATTCTGTCGCGGGGAGATCCCCGCGAGGACTCGCTTCGCTCGTCGGCGGCTTCGCCGCACCCCCTTACCCTCCCGCGCGGGAGGCCTCCTCCGCTAGGCTCGTCAGCCATGGATGGGGACCACTACTTCACTGCGTCTCCCGTCAGCCCCGAGAACATGCGGCAGGTCCGCGTGCGTCTGGCGGGCCGGGATGTCGAAGTCTCGACGGCCGGCGGGATCTTCAGTCCCGACCACGTCGATGCCGGCACGAGCGTCCTCCTTGCGAGCACTCCTCCACCTCCCCCCGGCGGCAACCTGCTGGATCTCGGCTGCGGCTGGGGACCCATCGCGCTGAGCCTCGCGATGGAGGCGCCGCACGCCACGGTCTGGGCCGTGGATGTCAACGAGCGCGCCCTCGACCTGACGCGCCGCAATGCCGTGGCGCTCGGTCTCCCCAACATCAACGCCGTGCTGCCCGACGATGTTCCCGACGACATCTCGTTCCGGACCATTCGATCGAACCCGCCGATCCGCGTCGGCAAGAACGAGCTGCACGGCCTGCTCGAACGGTGGATCCCGCGCCTCGACGAACGGTCCGACGCGTGGCTCGTCGTGCAGCGCAACCTCGGCTCGGACTCCTTGCAGCGGTGGCTCGCGGCGACGTTCGATCACGGGTACAGCGTTCACCGGGCGTCGACGGGCCGGGGCTTCCGCGTCATCAAGGTGCGGCGTCACGGCACGCCGATGACCGGCGCGATCACTCTCCCGTAGCACCGGGCGCCGACCCACGATCGAGACGTCGGATGCGGCGCGGGAGGTGCCCAGGGTGGGCGAAGTCGGCTCGTCAGGCGAGCGCGACGTCCCCCGAGAACACCAGCGTCGCAGGCCCGGACAGGAAGACGTGGCCCTCGCGCATCCGTACGCCGAGTCGCCCGCCGGGGACGTCGACGGTCCAGTCGTCCGGAGCGCCACGTCCGGCCCAGTGCCGCACGGCCAGCGCCGCCGCCGCGACCCCCGTACCGCAGCTGAGCGTCTCGCCGACGCCGCGCTCGAAGACGCGCATGCGGATCGAACCCACCCCGTCGCGCACGAGCGGGTCGCTCGGCACGACGAACTCGACGTTGGCTCCGTTCCGAGGCACAGGGTCGAGGATGGGCTGCGCCGTCAGGTCGAGGCCCTCGAGCTCTGCCGGCGTGTAGAGGGCGACGACGACGTGGGGGTTGCCGAGGTCCACGCCGACTCCGGGACGCGCGATGTCGAGACCGCGCGCGCGCACGAGCGTGTCGGTCTCATCGATCGTGAAGGCTCCGAGATCCACTTCGAGTCCCAGCTCGCTGCGCGTGAGCGTCTTGACGCCCGCACGCGTGCCGACGGCCAGCGGCCCCGCGTCGAGTGTCGCCAGGCCTGTCGCGTCGAGGTAGCGCGCGAAGACCCGGATGCCGTTGCCGCACATCTCGGCTTTCGACCCGTCCGCGTTGCGGTAGTCCATGAACCATTCGGCACCGGATGCCGCAGCATCCGCTCCCTCGTCGATCGCGGCGGACCGCACGACCCGGAGAGTGCCGTCCGCGCCGATGCCGAACCGCCGGTCGCACAGCGCCGCGACCTGGTCGTCGGAAAGATCGAGCGCGCCGTCGGCATCGGGAAGGATCACGAAGTCGTTGCCCGTGCCGTGGCCTTTCGTGAAGGCGAGGGTGTTCGGCATCCCTCGATTCTAGGGATGCGGGCGAGGGTCAGGGTGCGACGGGGACAGGCGCCGGTTCAGGATGCCGTGACCGCCGGACCGTCGGCGATGAGCCGCTTGCCGGTGGCCCAGGTGTCGAACGGCTCGTAGCCGAGCGCGGCGTAGAGGCCGCGCGCCGCTTCGTTCTCCGGCCGGACCATGAGCTGGACCTTGGGACACCCCATCGCGAGCAGTCGCGACTCCGCCTCGGCCACGAGCTCCCGCGCGATGCCCTCGCCGCGCCGGTCGGGCAAGGAGGCGAGGTAGTAGAGCCAGCCGCGATGCCCGTCGTAGCCGGCCATGACCGTGCCGATGAGCACGTCGCCGTCGGTGGCCACGAGAAACAGCTCGGGCTGCACCTGGAGCTTGCGCTCGATGTCGCGATGCGGATCGTTCCACGGGCGTGTCAGGCCGCTGGCGTGCCAGAGCGCCACTGCCGCCTCGGTGTCGGTCACCGCGAACGTGCGGATGTCGATCGTCATGGCTTCTCCTCGATCAGGCGAGATGCGGGATGGCCCGGCTCGACCCACTGCACTCCGTTGTAGCGGCGGAACCAGGACACCTGCCGACGCGCGTACCGCCTGGTCAGCTGCTGGGTGTGCTCGATCGCCTCGGCCTCGGTCAGCTCGCCGCTCAACTGCGCGAGCGCCTGCGCGTAGCCGATCGCCCGGCGGGCGGTCACCCCGTGCTCGAGTCCCTGTGCGCGGAGGGCCTCGACCTCGGCCAGAAGACCGTTCCGCCACATCCCCTCGACGCGTGCATCGAGACGGACGATGAGCTCGTCGCGCGGGACCTCCACACCGACGAGCCGCGTGTCCGGATGCCAGAGGACGGGCGCCTCCGGAAGGGCGGCGCCGTGGGTCGCGGACCCCTGTTCGAGCACTTCGAGCGCGCGCACGATGCGGCGTCCGTTCCGGGGGTCCATGCGCGCAGCCGTCGCAGGGTCGGCCTGCTTCAGCCTGTCGAACAGCGCGCCCGGACCGTGGCGATCGAGCTCTCCCTCCAGTCGCGCGCGGACCTCCGGGTCACGGGGTGGAAAGCGGAAGTCGAAGATCACGCCCGAGACATACAGCCCGGACCCGCCGACCAGGATCGCGTCGGCCTCGCGGGCATGGATCTCGCGGATCACCGCCCGCGCAGCATCCTGGTACCAGGCGACCGCCGCATCCTCAGCGACGTCGAGGGCGTCGAAGAGGTGGTGCGGGATGCCCCGCCGCTCGTTCTCGGGGAGCTTGGCGGTGCCGATGTCCATGCCGCGATACAGCTGCATCGCATCGGCATTGACGATCTCGGCCCGGCGCCCTCTCGATGCCAGCGCTTCGGCGAGGTCGAGCGACAGCGCCGTCTTACCCGTGCCGGTCGCGCCGACAACGGCCCAGAGCTGCTGCGTCATGCCCGGTCGTCGGGCCTAGACGCCGATGCGCAGAGTGGGGAGGCCGAGCGAGACAGCGCGGGTGCCGCCGGCGTCGGAGGCCGGCTCGGGGATGGCGCAGGACTCCGCGAGCGAGCGGTCATAGGCATCGCCCGCGCGGGTGCGACGCACACGCAGCGGCGCCCCATCCGGAGAGTCCGCGAGGAGATGGAACGGCGCAGCGTGGGTGACGGTGACCGTCACGACGTCACCGGGGCGCGGAACCTCTGAGCCGGCGGGCAGTTCGAAGTGGACGAGTCGATTGTCCTCGGCGCGTCCGGTCAGTCGGTGCGTCTCGGCGTCCTTCTTGCCCTCGCCCATCGAGACGAGCACCTGGAGCTCGCGCCCCACCTGCTTCTGGTTCTCTTCGAGCGAGATCCGATCCTGAAGGGCTGCGAGTCGCTCGAACCGCTCCTGCACGACGGCCTTCGGCACCTGGTCGGGCATGGTGGCGGCGGGCGTGCCCTCGCGGATCGAGTACTGGAAGGTGAAGGCGCTCGAGAAGCGGGATGCCTCGACCACCCGCAGGGTCTCTTCGAAGTCCTCGTCCGTCTCGCCCGGGAAGCCGACGATGATGTCGGTGGTGATGGCGGCGTTCGGCATCCGCTCGCGGACGCGGTCGAGGATGCCGAGGAACCGCTCGCTGCGGTAAGAGCGGCGCATGGCCTTGAGGATGCGATCGCTGCCGGACTGCAGCGGCATGTGCAGCTGCGGCATCACTGCCGGGGTCTCGGCCATCGCGTCGATGACGTCATCCGTGAAAGCGGCAGGATGCGGGCTCGTGAAGCGGATGCGCTCGAGCCCCTCGATCTCGCCGGCGGCCCGCAGCAGCTTTCCGAACGCCTCACGGTCGCCGAACTCGACGCCGTAGGAGTTGACGTTCTGTCCGAGGAGGGTGACCTCGATTGCCCCGTCGTCGACGAGCAGGCGGATCTCGTTCAGGATGTCGCCGGGCCGGCGATCCTTCTCCTTGCCGCGCAGGCTCGGCACGATGCAGAAGGTGCAGGTGTTGTTGCATCCCACCGAGATCGACACCCAGCCGCTGTAAACGGAGTCGCGCTTGGTCGGAAGCGTCGAGGGGAACACCTCGAGGGACTCGAGGATCTCGAGTTCGGCCTCGTCGTTGTGGCGCGCCCGCTCGAGAAGGCTCGGCAGGGATCCCATGTTGTGCGTCCCGAAGACGACGTCGACCCATGGCGCCTTGTCGAGTACCGTCTGCTTGTCCATCTGGGCGAGGCAGCCACCGACGGCGATCTGCATGCCGTCACGGTGGTCCTTGCGCGACTTCAAGTGCCCGAGCGTGCCGTAGAGCCTGCCGGCAGCGTTGTCGCGCACCGCGCACGTGTTGATGACGACGACGTCTGCCTCTTCGCCCGCCTCTGCGCGGAGGTAGCCTGCGCTCTCGAGCGACCCGGAGAGCCGCTCGGAGTCGTGGACGTTCATCTGACAGCCGAAGGTGCGGACCTCGTACGTGCGCGCGGTGCCGTCGGGCCGGCTCGCGGCCGACGAGGGCGCGATGAGAGTCGGGGTCGATGAAGGGGAAGACATGATGGGAACAGTCTACGAGCCGCCACATGAGCGGGATCTGTACCTCGCCCTGCTCGCCGGCCTCCGGGGCAGGGGCCGCCGACCGGGTGACGGCCCTGCCCAGCGGCCTTCCTCGGACCGAGTGACCCGCGCTGGGCAGGGCCGGCACAGCGGTCAGTCTTCTTCGAACCGGACTCCGCTGCGCTCCCGCGCCGTCTCGTCGAGTGCCTGCCCGGCCACGCCGAGCGCGAGCGACCCGCCATAGCCACGACGAGCGAGTTGCCCGACAAGCCGGCGGAGCGCCGCCTCGCGATCGACGGAAGCGAGCGAGCGCACCTTCGACCGGGCGAACTCGAGCGCGCGCTCCCGATCGTCGTCGGGGAGCGCCAGAAGCGCCGCGTCGGCGACGGCCCGTGGCACTCCTCGCTTCGCAAGCGTCTGCGCGATGACGTGCCGCCCCTGACCCTTGCGATCGAGACCGATGTGCACGATCTGCTCAGCCAGCGCTGCGTCGTCGAGGTACCCTCGCTCCTCGCAGCGACGGATGACGTCGGCCGCCGCCGAGGCGTCGAGTCCTCCGGTGATGAGGACGCCACGCGCCTCGGAGACCGAGAGCGACCGTACCCGCAGCTTCTTCAGCAAGCCCTTCTCGGCGAGTTCGGTCGACCGCTGGTGGTCGGCGTCGTCATCCCCGTCTGATGGTGGCGACGCGACCGCGGAATCCGCGCCGGAGTCGGCGCGATCATGCCACGTGGAGCGCCACACGGCTGGCTCTGGCCGGAGATCAGCCGCCTGCCGAGGTGCGACCTCAGGGGAGCTATCCGCCTGGGTCTCCGACGGAGAGTCGGCGAGCTCCTCTGCCGGCAGAGGAGCCGAGCGGGCGGTGTGGCGTCCGAAGAGCGGGATGACGGGGGCGAGCCCATCGCCGGGTCCGAAGACCTCGACTGCGGGCTCACCCTCGTCACGCTCAGGCATACCTCACCGCGGTTGTTGAGCGACGTCGAAACACGGTTGTTGAGCGACGTCGAAACACGGTTGCCAAGCGACGTCGGGACATCAGGCCGGACGACGCTTGGCGAGCTCGTCCTCACCCGGCTGTGCCGCGACCTGAGGCACGCCGATGCCGAGCTTCGTCTTGATCTGCGACTCGATGTCGGCCGCGACGTCGGGATTMTTGAGCAGGAAGTTGCGCGCGTTCTCTTTGCCCTGACCGAGCTGCTCGCCATCGTAGGTGTACCAGGCGCCGGACTTCTTGACGATGGCGTGCTCGACGCCGAAGTCGATGAGGCTGCCCTCGCGGGAGATGCCGACGCCGTAGAGGATGTCGAACTCGGCCTGCTTGAACGGCGGAGCCATCTTGTTCTTGACGACCTTGACACGCGTGCGGTTTCCGACGGCGTCGGCGCCGTCCTTGAGCGTCTCGATACGGCGGATGTCGAGTCGGACAGACGCATAGAACTTGAGCGCCTTGCCGCCCGCCGTCGTCTCGGGCGAGCCGAAGAACACGCCGATCTTCTCGCGCAGCTGGTTGATGAAGATCATGGTCGTGTTGGTCTGGTTGAGACCACCCGTGAGCTTGCGGAGCGCCTGCGACATGAGTCGCGCCTGCAGGCCGACGTGAGTGTCACCCATCTCACCCTCGATCTCGGCCTTCGGCACGAGCGCGGCGACGGAGTCGATCACGACCAGGTCGATGGCCCCCGAGCGCACCAGCATGTCGGCGATCTCGAGCGCCTGCTCACCGGTGTCGGGCTGCGACACGAGAAGCTGATCGATGTCGACCCCGAGCTTCTGGGCATAGTCGGGATCGAGCGCATGCTCTGCGTCGATGAACGCCGCGATGCCGCCCTGCTTCTGCACATTGGCGATCGCGTGAAGCGTCAGCGTCGTCTTACCCGAGGACTCGGGGCCGTAGATCTCGATGATGCGGCCGCGGGGCAGTCCGCCGATGCCCAGAGCAACGTCGAGTGCGATGGAGCCGGTGGGGATGACCTCGACGGGCGCGCGGTCATCGCTGCCCAGTCGCATGACCGAGCCCTTTCCGAACTGCCGGTCGATCTGAGCGAGGGCCGATTCGAGGGCCTTCTCGCGGTCAGCGGGTGATGGCATGGCGTGCTCCTTCTGCACTCTGTCCGACGACGGGGAGCCCGTCACCGGATGTTCTGTCGCCTGTAGGCTGTCGCGCTCCACCCCGGGCGGGAGGGATGCTGCGACAAGGCGTTGGGTGCCTTGCGACGTGGTCCACGCTAGAGAGAGGGTCCGACATTCGTCTCGCTCCTCCCGCAGCCGTGGACAGACACGTCCTCGACACCTGCTGTGCAGGAGCCTATGTCTTTCTAGAACACACTTTCGACTGACACGCCGCGAAGCGCCGCGTATCGAAGGGCGAGAAGACACGCCGCCAAGCAGCAGCGTCACACCCGGCTGCGACGGACCTCAGCTGCGGCGCGGCTCCAGCCGGCCGGCGCCGTAGCGACGCTCGGCGGGCACGTCCATCTCGTCGCACAGGGCGAGCCAGACTTCTCGCGGCGGCACTCCGGCGGCGATCGCCTGAGCCGCGGTGCGGTCATCGATCGTGGGCAGGACGAGATCCACCAGCAGGGCACCGGCTCGCGGACCGAACTCAGCCGCGACGGCGCGCTCGAATTCACTGCGACGCACGGGACACCTCTGTGCTGCGACGAATCGTGTCTCGGATGCTCAGCGGAGCGAGAGTTCGTTCTCGATGAAGCCCGAATCCAGTCCCGCGATGTCGTCGGGGACGACATCGGCGAACGTCGGGAGTCCTTCGAGGACCGCAATACGGTCGCCCACCTCGCGCATGACGGTGGAGATCGGAACATCAAGCGCTTCGGCCACTGAGGCCAGGATTTCGCTGGATGCTTCCTTCTGTCCGCGCTCGACCTCGCTGAGATAGCCGAGGGCGACGCTCGCGCGACTCGCGACCTGACGCAGGGTGCGACCCTTCTGGAGACGGAAGTCGCGGAGCACTTCACCGATCTCGTGACGAACCAGGATCATGAGCGCCCCCTCTTCTCTCAGCCGCCATCCGGGTGGATAACAGTACAACACCGACTACGGTCAATCTAATCCCCAGCGCTGGATATCGGGTGAGAATCACGGAATGTAACCGACTCGAAACGGACTTCATTCCCGCCGGAAACAGGCAATTCCCCTCGCGCGGTCACAGTGCGTCGAGCGCGGTTCGCACCGCGCGACGTACCGCCTCGGTGCGGATCTCGTCCCGGGTGCCTCGCAGTTCCAGCGACTCCACGCGCGTGCCGAGCGGCGTCGCCACGCCGATGTGCACCGTCCCGATGGGCTGTCCGTCGGGGGACTCCGGGCCGGCGATCCCCGTTGTGGAGATGCCGACATCGCACGGAGCGTCCGAACGGCCGAGGCGCACCCGTACCCCCTCGGCCATCTGACGGGCGACGCGCGGATGGACGGCTCCGTGCGCCTCGAGCAGGGTCGAGTCGACTCCGAGGAGGGAGTGTTTGAGCTCGGTCGCGTAAGCGACGATCCCGCCGCGGACGACAGCCGAGGCTCCGGGCACGGCGACGAGAGAGGAGACGACCATGCCTCCGGTGATCGACTCCGCCACCCCCACGGTCCACCCGAGGTCCGCGAGCCGCTCGAGCAGACGCTCGGGATCGCTGCGCCGGTCGCTCTGAAGCGTGTGCTCGAGCTCGTCCGGCAGCCCCTCGTCGTGAGACCTGAACGGGGTCATGCCGAGGCCCGTCCCTCCGGCGCCCGGCTGGCGCGCACCTCGCTCACGATGTAGTCGATGCCGCTCGCGATGGTGAGGATGACCGCAACGGCCATGGTGATGCCGTTCACCCACCAGATCCACTCGCCCACGAGGGTCCACAGAGGCAGCAGCGCCAGCGAAAGGGCGAGCGCCTGCGCCATCGTCTTGAGCTTCCCCATCCACGCGGCGGCCAGCACGTGATCGCTGACGACCATGAACCGGTAGACCGTGATGCCGATCTCACGGATCAGGACGACGACCGTCACCCACCACGGCAGCTCGCCGAGGATCGACAGCCCGATGAAGGCGAAGCCCGTGAGCACCTTGTCGGCGATGGGGTCGAGGAGCTTGCCGAGATCCGTGACGATCTCGTGCTTGCGTGCGAGGTAGCCGTCGATGCCGTCGGTCGCGATCGCGACGATGAACAGGACGGCGGCCCACCATCGGAGCGCCCCGTCTGCGCCGCCGTCGGCGAGGAGCATCCACAAGAACACGGGCGCACAGAGGATCCGCACGATGGTGATGGCGTTCGGCAGCTGGCGTGGAATCGCCATGTCAGTCCCGTCCTGTCAGGCCCCAGGCATCCTCATCGCCGTCGCTGTCGCTCTCGACCACCGGATAACCCTCGTATTGCGACTCTACGGCGTCAGGCCCGTACTCGTGAGAAGCGGGGGCGACGGAGGAAGAGGCATCCGGCACATCCTCGCCGCGCAGTCGCGCGAGCACCTCGGGAAGCTGCTCAGCCGTCAGCAGCACGTCGCGTGCCTTCGATCCCTCCGAGGGGCCGACGATCTCGCGCGACTCGAGCAGATCCATGAGCCGGCCCGCCTTGGCGAACCCGACTCGGAGCTTGCGCTGCAGCATCGAAGTGGAGCCGAACTGGGTTCCCACGACGAGCTCGGCGGCGGCGAGCAGAAGCTCGAGGTCGTCGCCGATGTCTGCGTCGACCTCCTTCTTCTCCGCCACGGCCGCGACGTCGTCGCGGTACTCCGGGCGCGCCTGCTGGGTGACGTGCTTGACGACCTTCTCGATCTCGGCCTCGCTGACCCAGGCGCCCTGGACGCGGAGCGCCTTGGAGGTGCCCATCGGCAGGAAGAGGCCGTCGCCCTGGCCGATCAGCTTGTCGGCACCGGGCTGGTCGAGGATGACGCGTGAGTCGGTGACGCTCGTCACCGCGAACGCCAGGCGCGACGGCACGTTCGCCTTGATGAGGCCCGTGACGACGTCCACCGAGGGGCGCTGGGTGGCAAGGACGAGGTGGATGCCGCTTGCGCGGGCGAGCTGGGTGATGCGGACGATCGAGTCCTCGACATCCCGCGGCGCGACCATCATGAGGTCGGCGAGCTCGTCGACGACGACGAGCAGGTAGGGGTAGGGCTTGAGGACGCGCTGGCTGCCGGGAGGCACCACGACCTCGCCGGCGACGACCGCGCGGTTGAAGTCGTCGATGTGCCGGAAGCCGAACGATGCGAGGTCGTCGTACCGCATGTCCATCTCCTTCACGACCCACTGCAGCGCTTCGGCCGCCTTCTTCGGGTTCGTGATGATGGGCGTGATGAGGTGCGGGACGCCCGCGTAGGAGGTCAGCTCGACGCGCTTGGGGTCGATGAGCACCATGCGCACGTCGGCGGGCTTGGCGCGCATGAGAAGGCTGGTGATCATCGAGTTCACGAAGCTCGACTTGCCCGATCCCGTCGAACCCGCCACCAGGAGGTGGGGCATCTTCGCGAGGTTGGCGACGACGTATCCGCCGCCGACGTCCTTGCCGACGCCGATCGTCATGGGGTGCGTGGAGGCCTGCGCCACCGGGGAGCGGAGGATGTCTCCGAGCGTCACGATCTCGCGGTCGGCATTCGGGATCTCGACGCCGATCGCACTCTTGCCGGGAATGGGCGCCAGGATGCGCACTTCGTTGGAGGCCACCGCGTACGCGATGTTGTTCGCGAGCGACATGATGCGCTCGACCTTCACACCGTGTCCGACCTCGATCTCGTACTGGGTCACTGTCGGACCGCGCGAGAAGCCGGTCACCCGCGCGTCGACCTGGAACTGGTCGAGCACGCTGGTGAGAGCCCGCACCACTTCGTCGTTGGCGGCGGAACGGGCCTTGTGAGGGCTTCCCGCCGCAAGCGCGTTCACGGAGGGAAGGCGGTAGGGGCGGGCGCTCGAATCCTCGACCGCGTCGAAGCCGATGCCGGACAGCCCGGGGAGTTCGCCGTCCGCTCCCCCGTCGTCGTCGCGCAGCGATGTGTCGCCCTGCGCAGCACGTGGCTTCGCCGCGGCCGGGACGATGATCTCCGTCACCGCGTCGGGTTGCGGGACGAGCTGCGCCGGCGTGGTGATCGCCTGCTCGAAACCGCCCTGCGTCGAGCCGGGCGGCAGCAGCTCGGTGAGGTCCTGCGAGCCGATCCCGGTGCCCGGATCCTCCTCGCGACCGGTCTTGTTGCGCCGCCACCAGGGCACCGACGGGTCGACCGCGTCTTCGGCCGGCTGCGCGGCCGCCCGCTCGAGGGGCTCCGAGCGCTCCTCGCCGAACATCCAGGCGTACAGGTCGCCGAGCCGGCGTCCGATGCGGTTGGGCGGCGTCTTGGTGAGGATCAGGATGCTGAGCAGGCTCAGGATGCCGAGCACGATGCAGGCGCCGACCTCGGTGATGACGAGAGCCAGCGGCTCCCCCAGCATCCACCCGAGGACTCCACCTGCCTCGCTCAGGGCAGGAAGGCCCGCGTTCGGCTGGGGACGGCCGCCGAGGACGTGGCAGAAGCCCGCGAGGGTGAGGACGAAAAGCCCGAACCCGATGCCGATGCGGCCGTTGTCGTGCACCGAGGACGGATGCCGGAACAGCCAGCCGGCGAGGAGGATCAGCAGGACCGGCAGGACGAAGGACGCTCGACCGACGAGGGCGCCGGCCGAATAGGCGCTGATCGTCTTGGCGACGTCAGAGCCGATGAAGAACCACTCGACAACCGCGCCGGCGATCGCAAGCAGCACGAGCAGGAACGGGAAGCCGTCGCGTCGCTGCTCCTTCTCGAGCGTCTCGGGACCGAACGCGCGGAAGAGCCCGCCTGTCGCGTGCGCGAGGCCGAGCCAGGCGCGGACCGCGAGCGGGGGCTTGTCGGACTCGCCGACGTACCGCTTCGGCGCGGGCTCCGGCTTGCGGGCGCGCGAAGCAGTCCCTTTTGCGGGCGCGCGACCGGGCGTGGTCGGATTGGAGCTCCTGGCCATGCCCCCACGCTACGTCGAACAGCCGGACTTTGCGCGGATCGACGCGACCTTCAGCCCCCGGTATCGAGCGGCGACATGCCGATTCGGGCGGCGCGGATGCCGGCATCCGTCCTCAGCGCAGGCGTTTGACCATCGTGTCGCGGCCGATCCCGCCCTGCGTGACGGCGAAGCCCTCACTGCGGTAGAGGGTCGCGGCGTAGTTGTCGCGCTCGACGCTGAGACTCAGCCGTGCGTAGCCCTGAGCGCGGGCGTGGTCGCACAGCCGCTGGAGAAGCGCCCGCCCGACGCCGTGCGCGCGCCAGATGGGCCGCACGCCGATGATGAGCTCGGGCACTCCTGTGCCGACGTACCCGAAGCCCGGGTCGCTGCGAGGCAGGGTGCGGTACCAGGCGGCGCCGATCGGCTGGCCCTGGGGGTCCACGGCAATGAAGCCGGCGTCGCCCGGGCGCATCCAGCCCGAGACATAGCGGCTGTGCTCGCCGTTCGTCATCACCTCGTGGCGGGCACGCGCGCCGCCGCGGCGCCAGTTCGCGGCCTCGACCACCATGTCGCCCAGAAACAGCCCGTCCGCCTGCGCGGCGGCACGGATCTGGAATGTGGAGGGCATGCTCGGATCCTATCCGGCCTGCCGCCCGGCTCCCGTGTCGACCGAGTTACGCCTCGATGACGAGGGGGATGATCATCGGCCGACGGCGCAGCGACTGGTTGACCCAGCGGCCGATCGTCCGCCTCACGACCTGCGAGAGCGCGTGCGGATCGCGGACTCCCGACTTCGCGGCCTCGGCGAGGGCGGCAGCGATCTTCGGCTTGACCGCATCGAACACGGCGTCGTCCTCGGCGAACCCTCGAGCGTGGATCTCGGGCCCGGAGACGATCTTACCGGTCGCGGCATCCACCACGACGATGACCGAGATGAAGCCCTCCTCGCCGAGGATCCGGCGGTCCTTGAGATCGGCATCCGTGATCTCGCCCACCGTCGAGCCGTCGACGTAGACGAAGCCGATGTCGAGCTGCCCGACGACTCGGGCGATGCCGCCGCGAAGGTCGACCACCGTGCCGTTCTCGCCGATGATGGTCCGCTGTTCCGGGATGCCGGTGTCCTGCGCGAGGCGTGCGTTCGCGATGAGGTGCCGGTACTCGCCGTGGACGGGCAGGACGTTCTTCGGCTTCAGGATGTTGTAGCAGTAGAGGAGCTCCCCCGCGGCGGCGTGCCCCGAGACGTGGACCTTCGCGTTGCCCTTGTGCACGACGTTCGCACCGAGCTTCGTCAGCCCGTCGATGACGCGGTACACCGCGTTCTCGTTGCCCGGGATCAGGCTCGATGCGAGGATCACCGTGTCGCCGGGACCCGGCTCGATCTCATGGTCGTTGTTCGCCATGCGGCTGAGCACCGCCATGGGCTCGCCCTGCGATCCGGTCGACATGTAGACGACCTGGTCCTCCGGGAGATCTCGCGCCTTCTTGTAGTCGACGAACACGCCGTCGGGGACGTGCAGGTAGCCGAGGTCCTCGGCGATGGTCATGTTGCGCACCATGCTGCGGCCGAGGAGCGCGACGCGACGCCCGTGCGCGGCTGCGGCATCGAGCACCTGCTGCACGCGATGCACGTGACTGGAGAAGCTGGCCACGATGACCCGGCGAGGGGCCTTGCCGATCACCTGGTCCAGCACCGGGCCGATCGACCGCTCGAGCGGCGTGAAGCCGGGGACGTCAGCATTCGTCGAGTCCACGAGGAAGAGGTCGACTCCCTCTTCGCCGAGCCGCGCGAAGGCACGGAGGTCGGTCAGCCGCCCGTCGAGGGGCAGCTGGTCCATCTTGAAGTCCCCGGTCGCCAGCACGAGACCGGCGGGAGTGCGGATGGCGACGGCGAGTGCATCGGGGATGGAGTGGTTGACGGCGATGAACTCGAGGTCGAACGGGGCGAGCCGCTCCCGCTGGCCCTCCTTCACCGTCAGGGTGAAGGCCTTGATGCGGTGCTCCTTGAGCTTCGCCTCGACGAGGGCGAGCGTGAGCCCCGATCCGACGAGCGGGATGTCGGGCTTGAGGCGGAGGAGGTAGGGAACCGCCCCGATGTGGTCTTCGTGGCCGTGGGTGAGGACCACGCCGACGATGTCGTCCAGGCGATGCTTGATCGGCTCGAAGTCCGGGAGGATCAGGTCGACGCCGGGCTGATGCTCCTCGGGGAACAGGACGCCGCAGTCGACGACGAGCAGCTTGCCCTCGTATTCGAAGACGGTCATGTTGCGACCGACCTCGCCGAGCCCGCCGAGGGGCGTCACCCGCAGAGTGCCCGATTCGAGCTGGGGCGGGTCGTAGACGGTGCTGGGCATGTCAGCCTTCCTCCGGATGCCGGAGCCTGTGCCCCGCGGATGTCGTGGCGACGCGAGCCGATCGCTGCGCGCCGATGCAGGTCATCTGGTCGTGCCAGAGACCTTGGGGAGTGCGCCGCCGGCGGCCGCATTGCGGTCGGGGCGGAAGTTGGAGAAATCGGCGCCCGGGACGTCGCGGACGAGTGCGAGCTCGTCCTCGATCATGGCGGCCTCCCACTCCTCCGGTCCGACGAGGGGCAGGCGGACCCGGGGGCTCCCGATGCGGCCGAGGCCGTGGAGGATGTACTTCGCAGACACGGTGCCGGGGACGTGGGTCATGACGGCGCGCACGAGCGGCTCGAGCTGCATGTGCGCTTCGGTCGCCGCCTTCAGATCGCCGCGGTTCACGGCGTCCACGATGACGCGGTAGGGCTGGGCCGCGATGTTCGCCGTCACGCCGATGAGGCCCGCGGCTCCGATCGACAGGTGCGGCAGCACGTTCGCGTCGTCGCCCGAGAAGTACAGGAGGTCGGTTTGATTGAGCACGCGGCTGACCTCGCTGAAGTCGCCCTTGGCGTCCTTGATCGCGAGCACGTTCGGGTGCTTCGCGATCCGCAGGATCGTCTCGTACTTGATGGGAACCCCGGTGCGCCCCGGGATGTCGTAGAGGATCACGGGCAGGTCGGTCGCATCGGCGACGAGCCGGAAGTGCGTCAGGATGCCCGCCTGGGTGGGCTTGTTGTAGTAGGGCGTGACGATCATGATCCCGTCGGCGCCGGCCTTCTCGCTCGCCTTGTAGAGCTCGATCGCGTGCGCGGTCTCGTTGGAGCCGCCGCCCGTGATGATCTTCGCCCGCCCCGCCGCGACATCCTTGCCCACCTCGACGAGCCGGATCTTCTCGGCATCCGTGAGGGTGGAGGTCTCGCCCGTTGTGCCGGTCACGACGATGCCGTCCGCACCGGCCGTGATGACGTCGTCCATGTGCTTCTCTACAGCGGGCCAATCGACTTCGCCGTCGGCTGCCATCGGTGTGATCAGCGCGACGAGCACCTGTCCGAACGGATTGCCCGAGTGCGTCATGCCTTCAGGTTATCGGCTGACAGCGTCCATCCCCTCCCCCGATCGCCCTGGCCCTCCAGAGGATCGGTACGCTGACCCGCACACCCCTGCTCGAGGAGGTCATGCGTGCTCGCACTCGAAACGATCGTCGCCATCGGCGCGGCCCTCGTCCTCGCCGCGGTGCTCGCTCCGCGCCTGCGGGTCCCCCTCGCACTCGTGCAGCTCGTGGTGGGGGTGCTGCTCGGGTTCATCCCCGCCCTCCGCGACGTGCAGCTGCCGTCCGAGGCGGTCCTGCTGCTGTTCCTTCCCGCGATCCTGTTCTGGGAGAGCATCACAACCTCGCTTCGCGAGAGCCGACGCTACATCAGGGTCATCCTGATCAACGGCACACTGCTCGTGGTCGCGACCGCCTTCGCCGTTGCAGGGGTCGGCAGCTGGTTCGGGATGCCGTGGGCCGTGGCACTCGTGATGGGTGCGGCCCTCGCACCGACGGACGCGACGGCGGTCGGCAACCTCGCCGGCGCGCTCCCCCTGCGCCAGCGCACGGTGCTGCGGGCGGAGAGCCTGATCAACGACGGCACCGCGCTGGTGATCTACGGCATCGCCGTGAGCGTCGCCGTCGGAGAGGCGGAGCTGACACCGCTCACCGTCACGTGGGAGCTCATCGTCTCGTACGTCGGCGGGGTAGCCATCGGTCTTCTGGTGGGCCTTCTCGGCACGGTGCTGCGCCGCATCCCGAACACCCTGGCGAGCAACGTCGGCATGATCGTGACGCCCTTCCTGGCGTTCCTCGCCGCCGAGCTCGTCCATGCCTCGGGAGTCCTCGCGGTCGTCGTGTGCGGCCTCCTGATGGGCTGGCGAGGTCCCCGCGTCGCCCGCGCCGAGGCTCGCGACCAGGTGCGGTCGTTCTGGACGCTGACGACCTACATGCTGAACGGCGCTCTGTTCGTGCTCATCGGCCTGGAGGTTCAGGTGGTCGTGCGCGATCTGCCGGCTCGCGACCTCGGCTTCGGCATCCTGCTCGGGGTCATCGTGTGGCTCGCGATCCTGGCGGTTCGCCTGATCTTCACCTTCGTGATCACCGGCATCCTGCGCACCGTCGACCGGCGGCCGTACCAGCGGACGCTGCGCGCCTCCACTCGGGCGCTCGTGATGAACTCCTTCGCCGGATTCCGCGGTGCGGTCTCGCTCGCGGCGGCCCTCGCCGTTCCCCTCACCGTCGTGGGCGGGGACGACTTCCCGCTGCGCAGCCTCATCGTCTTCGTGACCGCCGTCGTCATCGTGCTGACGATCGCGGTGCAGGGTCCGCTCCTCCCCGCCATGATCCGGTGGGCGCATCTTCCCGCGGGAACCGAGGACGACGAGCGCCGGCTCGCCCAGGTCGAGTCGACGCGCGCAGCGCTCGATGCCCTGCCGCGACTCGCTGATGAGCTGAGCATCGATGACGAGGTTCGCGACAAGGTGATCCGCGAGGTCGAGCAGCTCCTCGCCGTGGTCGAAGCCGACGGCGACTCGGAGGACGGCGTCGAGACGGCCCGCGCGAAGGAGCAGTACGCGAGCCTGCGCCTGGCCGCCATGCAGATCAAGCGAGAGACCGTGCTGCGGCTGCGGGACGAGCGTCGGATCGATGACACGGTCGTCCGCAGCCTCCAGGCTCAGCTCGACATCGAGGAGATCCGGCTCACGGGCCGCGAGATCGAATAGCCGCAGAGAATCAGGTCGCGAGGTCAGCGGCCACGACGGCCGAGGCGCGATGCCCAACGGTCGGGAAGCACGCGCACCGCGCGCGTCAGCACCTTGTACCGCGCGCCGAGGGGATGGACACGGCTCTGCCGTGCGCGGCATCTCGGAGCGATTCGCGCACCACATCGTCCGCCTGCAGCCAGAGGAAGTCGGAGATGCCCTCGCGCCCGGGGGCCAGCCCCATCCGCCGGTGAAAGCCGGTGTGGGTGAAGCCCGGGCAGACGGCGGTGACCGAGACGCCCCGCGGTGAGTACTCCGCGTTCGCCCATCGGCTGAAATCCAGGAGCCATCGCTTGCACGCGCCGTACGTCGAGCGGGGCATGAAGGCCGCCACCGAGGCGACGTTGAGGATCCGGCCCCGTCCCCGCGCGAGCATGGGGGTCAGCGCCGCGTGCATCAGCCGCATGGGCACCTCGACGTGGAGCGCGAGGTGGCGGGCCTCGTCCTCGATGTCGTTGGTCTCGAACGCGAGCGGGAGACCGAACCCGGCGTTGTTGACCAGGATGTCGATGGGACGCTCGGGATCGGTGAGGCGGGCCTCGACCGCGGCGCGCTTCCCGGGCTCCACGAGATCGGCGGCGAGCACCTCGACGTCGACCCCGAACCGGCCACGCAGCTCGGCGGCCCGCTCCGCGAGCGCCTCCTGGTCACGTGCCACCAGCACGAGACCGAAGCCCCGGGCGGCGAGCTGCGTGGCGTACTCCGCGCCCAGCCCCGAGCTCGCCCCCGTGATGAGAGCCGTCCTGCCCATGGTCAGGGCGCGACGCGGCCGTTCGCGTTGAATGCAGCGTGGGTGAGCGGCATCCGCTCGCGCCAGACCGCCTCCATCTTCTCGGCGCACATCTCGATCTCGCGCTGCGGGAAGGACGGGAAGTGCGTCCCCTCCACCTTGGTGCGCAGCGACAGGAAGTTCATGAGCGCGCGGGCATTCATCGTGACGTACATCGACGAGTAGATGTTCAGCGGAAGGACGATGCGCGCCACTTCACGGGCGACGCCGGCTGCCAGCATCCGCTGATACGCCTCGAAGGCATGGGCGGATGCCTCGCGGGTGGCGGTGTCGACCAGCTCGAACTGCTCGTCGCTCCCAGGGAGGAACTCGTAGGCACCGGGCTTCCCGACCTGGAGCAGGTTGCGCTCACGGGCCGGGACGTAGAAGACGGGGCGAAGCTCACGGTAGCGGCCCGACTCCTCGTTGTACGAGGCGATCCGGTGCCGCATGAACTCACGGAAGACGAAGATCGGCGCCTGGACGTAGAACGTCATGGAGTTGTGCTCGAACGGCGAACCGTGGCGGTCTCGCATGAGGTAGTTGATCAGGCCGCGGTCCTTCGCACCCGCCTCGGTGCCGGCGGCCGCGGCATCGAGCGTCTGCTCACCCTGCGTGGACACGCGGGCGGCGAACAGCACGTCCGAGTCGGAGGCGCTCGCGCGCACCAGCTCGACGGTCACATCGCTGCGGAACTCGATCACGGGGGTCTCTGCGGGGACGCTCACATCTCCAACCTACCGACTGGCGATTGTTACGACGCGCGCGTCACACAAGCTCGCTCGGGATCCATTCAGCCGATTGCAGATACGCTGATCAGTTGTGAACCTCGTGGGGGCGCTGGTCGTGCTCGCCGTCCTGCTGGCGGCGACCGTCCTTCTGGGCGCCTTCCTGCAGTGGCGGCAGAACCGTCCGCAGCGCCACATCTCCCACGAGGTGGTGCAGCCCGAGCGCCTGGGCGCCGACGGGCTCGGCGAATTCGCCACCCTCCTGCAGTTCAGCACCGAGCTGTGCGCGCGCTGCCCCGGGGTCCATCGCACACTCGCGAGCGTGGCCGACGAGCACGCCGGAGTGCTGCATCTCAACGTCGATCTGACCCACAGGCCTGACATCGCCAAGCACTTCCACGTCCTGCAGACACCGACGACGCTGATCCTCGACAAGGACGGCGCCGTCCAGACCCGATTCGGGGGCGCGCCCAGTCGCGAGGTCCTCGAACTCGAACTCGCCCGACTGACCGGAGAGAACGCCGATGTCTGACATCTTCACCACCGGCGAGGGCATCGACGCCCGCGGCCCGCGCTTCGCGGCCGGCATCACCGCGGTGCTCCTGCTGATCGACGTCTTCCTCGCCCTGACCGGCCTCGCGACCGCCCAGACCCCGGACGGCACGTGGGCGGTCGCGGAGTCGTCGATCGCCGAGCGGGTCGCGGACCCCGCGTTCCTGCTCCTGCTGCTGACGGCGCTGCTGTTCCTGTGGGGCGTGCTCTCACCGCGGACGGCGCCGTGGGGAGTCCTCTACCGCCGTCTGGTGCAGCCGCGCCTGTCGCCTGCCACCGAGCTCGAAGACCCTCGTCCGCCCCGGTTCGCCCAGGGAGTGGGACTCTTCGTGGTCGGCGTCGGGCTCGTCCTGCATCTGGCGGGGGTGCCTCTGGCGCTTCCGATCTCGGCGGGCCTCGCCTTCATCGCCGCCTTCCTCAATGCGGTGTTCGGCCTGTGCCTCGGCTGCGAGCTGTACCTCGTGCTGCAGCGCATCGGGCTGGTCGGCCGCGAGCGCACGGCCACCGCCTGAGCATCGCCCGATCGTCGGGGATCCATCGTTCCGTCGTGTCGGACCGGCGGTTAGGCTGACCCGCGAGGGCCGTCACGAGCCCGTCACCGCCGACACGGAGGAACCCATGAGCGTTACGAGCGAAGCCACCACGTCGTGGAAGGGAACCCTCACCGAGGGATCAGGGCAGGTCGCCCTGGAGAGTTCCAACCAGGGCCCGCTCGCCGTGAACTGGAAGGCTCGCAGCGAGGGATCGACCTCGGTCACGACACCGGAAGAGCTCATCGCAGCGGCGCACTCCTCGTGCTTCAGCATGGCCTTCTCAGCCACCCTCGCGAAGAACGGCACCCCTCCGGAGAGCATCGAGACGACGGCATCCGTCACCTTCATCCCCGGCACCGGGATCACCGGAAGCCACCTGAACGTCGAGGCATCCGTGCCCGGCCTCAGCCCCGAGGACTTCGCGACGCTCGCGAACGACGCGAAGGCGAACTGCCCGGTCTCGAAGGCGCTCGCCGGGATCGAGATCACCCTCGAGGCGACGCTTGCCTGACCCCGCCGGGGATCAAGGGATGCCGCGCCGCGTCGTCGTCGCGGGCGCTTCGGGCCTGATCGGCTCGGCGCTGATCGACAGCCTGCGCGCCGACGGCGTCGCCGTCACTCGTCTCGTGCGGCGCGCCGCGAAGGCGCCCGACGAGGTGGAATGGCTGACGAGTGACGCCCCCCTCGATCCCGCTGTGCTCGAAGGAGCGGAGGCCGTCGTCGGACTCAACGGCGCGAGCATCGGCCGCTTCCCGTGGACGGCCTCGTACAAGCACACGCTCGTGTGGTCGCGGATCGCGCCGACGCAGGCACTCGCCCGCGCGGTGCGCGAACTGGGTGAGGGTGCGCCCGCGTTGGTCTCCTCCTCGGCGGTCGGGTTCTACGGCTCGGCCCCGCCCGGAGTGATCACCGAGAACTCGCGGAGGGGCGAATCGTTTCTCGCCGACCTCTGCGGCGAGTGGGAGTCGGCGGCGCGGGCAGCCGGTCTGCACGCGCGCGTCAGCCTTCTGCGCACCGCGCCGGTGGTCCACGCGGAGGGCGTCCTCAAACCCCTGCTCCTGCTGACGAAGCTGGGAGTGAGCGGGCCGATCGGCCGCGGAACGCAGATCTGGCCGTGGATATCGCTCGTGGACGAGATCGCCGGCATCCGGCATGTCATCGACCACGGCATCGAGGGTCCGGTGAATCTCACCGGCCCGACGCCGGCCCACGCGAACGACCTCGGCTTCGCCCTGGCACTGCGCCTCAACCGCCCTTACCTCGTGCGCGCACCGGAATGGGCGCTGCGCCTGGCCCTCGGCTCGGACGCGACCGAGGCGCTTCTCACGACTGACGCCGACGTCCGGCCCACCGTGCTCGAACGCACGGGCTTCGCCTTCACCCACCCGACGGTGGAGGAGGCGGTCGCCGCGGCGGTTCCCGCCCACCGGTCCGCGACGATCGTGGTCGGCGATCGATCAGGGACGCTCGAGCGCGGGTCGCAGGCTGACGTCCGCGCCCGTTAGGACGTACGGCGCTCAGCGCCCTCGAGGGCGATCGCCTTCCGGACGGCGGCCCTGGCGCGCCTCCGGTCTCCTGCGGCGTCGTAGGCGAGCCCCAGCCGGTACCAGGCGCGCCACTCGTCGGGGTGTGCCTCGACGTCGGCGCGGAACTGGGGGAACGCGGCATCGCCGTCCTCGCGGATCACGCGTCCGCTGGGACGGACGGCGACCTCCTGATCGGGAAGTCCGCCCTCGTTCTCGAGCTTGCGCCCGATGCTCTCCGCGCGTACCCCGAACCACAGCTCGCGCCCCAGGGCCCACACGGCGATGAGCGGCAGCACGAAGAGCGCGACCCCCATCGCGATGCCGATGGGCTCTCCGCTCGTGAGCAGCAGCCATCCTCGCTGGGCGACGAGCCCGATGTACAGGGCGAGGAGCACCGCCATGACGGCGACGCCGATGCGTGCGCTCACGCTCCGGTCGCCCGGGCCACCTGGCCGGGGACGCCGCCCTCGTCGAGCGGCCCGGGCTCGTCGGCGCCCCGCAGGCGCAGCCCGATGTCGATGAAGCTGTCTAGCCCTACCGCGACGCCCTTGGCGTCCCGTGCGGCGGCAAGCGCCAGCCGGATGCCGGGCGTGTAGGCCGGGGCGGGGTCGACGGTGTCGTGGACGATCGACAGGGACTCGCCCGGGCCCGACAGGATCGTCTCCTGACGTGCGACGACGCCGGGACGGCGCAGCGAGTGGACGGGGACGCTCGCCACCTGCTGACCACGGGCCCGCTGATCGACGTGCGGCGACTCCACAGGCCCGACGGTCGAGCGCGCAGCGGCGATGAGCTCGGCCGTGCGCACGGCGGTGCCGCTCGGAGAGTCGATCTTGGTCTCGCGGTGCGCCTCGATGATCTCGACGGAAGGGAAGAAGGGTGCTGCGGCCGCCGCCAGGGCTGAGCCGAGCACCGACCCGAGCGAGAAGTTCGGGATGAAGACGGCGCCGGTTCCAGACGCCTGCACCAGGGGCCGGATGAGCGCGATGCGCTCCGCGGACCACCCGGACGTCCCCACCAGGACGTTGATGCCCCGCTCGACCGCGGCGCGCACCACGTCGATCGAGACGGCGGGTGTCGAGGCGTCGACGACGAGGTCGGCGCCCTCGAGGTCGGACAGCGAGGAGCGGGACGACAGCACAGCGACAAGCTCGAACCCGGGCTCGGCCTCCACGACATCGCGGATGATCCCGCCGAGCTTGCCGGTCCCGCCCACGAGGGCCACGCGCGTCGTCATGCGCTCCAGCCTAGACGCGGCGCGCTGAGCCGGCCGGCCGCGTCTAGGCTCGACGCATGGTCGAGCTGCGCCCCGTTTCCGTCGACGATCCCGTCTCGCGCGAACTGCTCGCCGAGTACTTCGCGATGCGCGCCGAGACCTTCCCCGGGCAGAGGTACACGACGGTCTTCCCCTCGCCGGATGTCTTCACGGAGCCGGCCGGGGTCTTCATCGTGCTGACCGACGACGACGGCCGCCCGGTGGGATGCGGCGGCATCCGCCGCACCGCGGACGGCGAGCGCGGCATCCGGTACGAAGTCAAGCATCTCTACCTGCGGCCCGAGACGCGCGGTCGGGGCTGGGGCCGGCTGCTCCTGGATGACCTCCGTCGGCGTGCTTCGCAGTGGGACGCCGCCGAGCTCGTGCTCGACACGCATCACACGCTCGAGGCAGCCGGCGGCCTCTACGCGAGTTCCGGGTTCCGCGAGATCGCCCCATACAACGACAACCCGAACGCGACCCGGTGGTACGGTCTGCCGCTCGCGGCGGTCGACGACCCTGATCAGACGGAGTAGGCGTCGGGAAGGCCCGTCCGCAGCTCGACCGGGAGATGCGCGAGGTCGTTGTGCGCCACGAGCGTCCACGGCCGGCCCTGCTTCTGCGCGAGGACGGTGAGCCCGCAGTGCGCCTGGTTGAGCGACATCCAGCGCCACTCGGGCGCCTGCATCACCTCGCGGACGAACCACGCGATGACGAAGTTGTGGGTGATGAGCAGTTCGTGGACGTCGCCCGGCTTGCGCACGAGGAATTCTCCGACGGCATCAGCCATCTGGGCGCGCCCCGCTTCGATCTCGGCCGGCGTGATGCCGCCGAAGAACGGCTCGAAGACCGCGGGGGTCTCGGGCGTCATACCCGTCGGGATGCAGTCGAACAGCAGCGCCGAGGCCTGCGGCGATACGGACGGCAGGCGCTCTGCCACTGCCCGGGCCGTCTGGGCGGCGCGCTCGAGGGGGGAATGCCATACGGCGTCGAGCGGGAGCCCCGACAGGCGATCGGCGATCAGGGCCGCCTGCCTGCGACCGCGCGGCGACAGCGGCCCGTCGATGAGACCGTGCTCGGCATCTTGATGCTCGCCATGCCGCACGAGATAGAGATAGTGCGTCACGACAGCCCGCTTCGTCTGAGGAACCGTGCCTGTCGGCACCCCTCCAGCCTATGTCACCCCTGTGACAGCGTTCGGCTGGCGGCGCGTTCGCCGGTCACTCGGCGGCGCGGGCGATCTCGGCCAGGTGCGACCGGTTGAGATGCACGCCGACACCCTGCACCAGCTCTTCGATGTGCTGGGGCGCGAAGGCGTTGATGATGGGCGCGGTGACGAGCCGCTGTGCGAGGAGCCAGGCGACGGCGACCGCGGCATCCGGGACCCCCAGCTCGGCGCCGACGGAGTCGAGGGCCCGCAGCGTCCGCGTACCTCGGCGGTTGAGGCTCGCCGCAAGCTGGGCTCCGCGCGCCGACAGGCTCCCGCGCGTGCGCGTGCGGTGGCGGCCCGCGAGGAAGCCGTGCTCGAGTGCGTGCGACGGGGTGACCGCCATGCCCTGCGCGCCGGCCACCAGTCGCAGATCGCCGTCGAACTCGTGGCGGCGCAGGATGTTGAACGGGACGTCGAGGACCGTGATGCGCGGGTAGCCGGCAGACGCGAAGATGCGCGCCTCCACGAGCTGCGCGGCGGTGTAGCCGATCACGCCGAGGGTCAGCGCCTTGCCCGACTCCACCAGCCACTCGGCGGTGGCGAGGGTGTCTTCCAGAGCTGTGACGGTGTCTGAGGTGGCATCGAGGTACAGGACGTCGATGCGATCCGTTCCGAGGCGCGTGAGGGATGCCTCGACGGCACGGACGAGATTGACGGGTCCAAGGCCGGGGTTGTCAGGATGGCCGCCGACGCGCGTCGCGAGCACGACCTCGTCGCGAAGGCCCCGCGACGAGAGCCACTGCCCGATGATGTGCTCACTGCGGCCGCCGGAGTAGCTGTCGGCCGTGTGGACGGCGTTGCCGCCCCACTCGACGTAGGCGTCCAGGATGTCGTGGCTCGACTCGAGGTCGACGTTCCAGCCGAACTCGGCGCCGCCGAGTATCAGCGGGAAGACCTTCGGGCCGCCCTCACCGAGCGGCACGCGGAGCTGGCTGCCCACTGGGGGGCCCTGCACCGGAATGGGGGCCGACGGGTGCGGAGGCGCAGCGGAGACTCTGACCTCGGTGCTCGCCGAAGGGACGGCAGAGCCAACGCCGAAGAGAGCCATGTGTCACCCCCCGCACGACGATCCACCTGGGTGGCATCCTCGTGATCGGTAATTCCGCACCCCCCGGCGCGGTAATCAAAGGGTAGGGCGGGCCGAGCGTGCTTCCGTACCAACAGGCGGACGACCGGTAAACATTCGATAACGCTTTTGTCACAGAGTTGCACGAGAGCGCTCCCAGTCCCCCATTCGGGGGACAAGCGAGGCGAAAAGAACGGTGCCCGCCCCCTCGAGAGAGGGGACGGGCACCGGACGGAGAACGAGCGCTCAGCCTTCGGCAGGAGCCTCGGGGCCCTGGCTGGCCGCGGCGCGGCCCTCCTGGTCTGCGGGCTCCTCGACGACGGGCTCGAGCGAGAGCTTGCCGCGGTCATCGATCTTCGTGATCTTCACGAGGATCTTCTGTCCGACGTTCAGGACGTCTTCGACGTTCTCGACGCGCTTGCCGCCGGCGAGCTTGCGGACCTCGCTGACGTGCAGCAGTCCGTCCTTGCCGGGGAGCAGCGAGATGAACGCGCCGAAGGTCGCGATCTTCACGACCGTGCCCAGGAACTGCTCGCCCACCTCGGGGTTGGTCGGGTTGGCGATCGCGTTCACCTGCGCGCGCGCCGCTTCGGCCGAGGGGCCGTCGGTCGCGCCGATGTAGACGGTGCCGTCCTCTTCGATCGAGATCTGCGCGCCGGTCTCGTCCTGGATCGCGTTGATCGTCTTGCCCTTGGGGCCGATCAGCTCGCCGATCTTGTCGACCGGGATCTGCACGCTGATGACTCGAGGAGCAGTCGGAGCCATCTCGTCCGGGCCGTCGATCGCGGCGTTGAGGACGTTCAGGATCGTGATGCGCGCCTCGTGCGCCTGCTGCAGCGCGGCGGTGAGCACCGACGACGGGATGCCGTCGAGCTTCGTGTCGAGCTGGATCGCCGTGACGAACTCGCTCGTGCCCGCGACCTTGAAGTCCATGTCGCCGAGAGCGTCTTCGGCACCGAGGATGTCGGTCAGCGCCGCGTAGCGCGTCTGTCCGTCGACCTGGTCGGAGACGAGGCCCATGGCGATGCCGGCAACCGGCGCGCGCAGGGGCACGCCGGCGTTGAGCAGCGACAGGGTCGAGGCGCAGACGGAGCCCATCGAGGTCGAGCCGTTGGAGCCGAGAGCCTCGGACACCTGGCGGATCGCGTAGGGGAACTCCTCGCGGCTCGGCAGCACCGGCACGAGCGCGCGCTCGGCGAGGAAGCCGTGCCCGATCTCGCGACGCTTGGGGCTGCCCACGCGCCCGGTCTCACCGGTCGAGTACGGCGGGAAGTTGTAGTGGTGCATGTAGCGCTTGTGCGTGACAGGCGACAGCGAGTCGATCTGCTGCTCCATCTTGAGCATGTTCAGCGTGGTGACACCCAGGATCTGGGTCTCGCCGCGCTGGAAGATCGCCGAGCCGTGGACGCGCGGGATGACCTGCACCTCTGCATCGAGCGGGCGGATATCGGCCAGGCCGCGGCCGTCGATGCGGACGCCCTCGGCGAGGATGCGACCGCGGACGATCTTCTTGGTGACCGACTTGTACGCCGCCGAGAACTCGATCGTGGCGACGGCCGGAAGCTCGCCGGACTCGACAGCGGCGACGAGCTCTGCCTTGACGGCATCCTTCAGCGTGTCGTCCGCAGTCTGACGCTCGACCTTGTCGGCGATCTGGTAGATCGGCACGAGCTTGTCGTAGGCCCGGCCCGCGACGAAGTCGTACGTCTGCTGGCTGTAGGGCAGGAAGACCGGGAAGTTCTGGATCTCCTTGGCGGCGGTCGTCGCGACCTGGCTCTGCGCGGCGACGAGCTGCTTGAGGAACGGCTTCGAGGCTTCGAGGCCCTCGGCGACGATCTGCTCGTTCGGCTTGACGGCGCCGGCCTTGATCAGGTTCCAGCTGCCCTCCGTGGCCTCGGCCTCGACCATCATGATCGCGACATCGTCGTTGCCGTCGGCATCGGTGATGACGCGGCCCGCGACGATGAGGTCGAAGACGGCCTCCTCGAGCTGCGCGACAGTCGGGAACGCGATCCACTGGTCGGCGTTCTCGCCGTGACCCGGGATGAGCGCGAGCCGGACGCCCGCGATCGGACCGGAGAACGGCAGACCCGAGATCTGGGTCGAGAGCGACGCGGCATTGATCGCGAGCGCGTCGTAGAACTCGCCGGGGGCGATCGAGAGCACGGTGACCACGATCTGGACCTCGTTGCGGAGACCGTCGACGAACGACGGGCGCAGCGGGCGGTCGATGAGGCGGCAGACGAGGATGGCCTCGGTCGAGGGGCGGCCCTCACGGCGGAAGAACGATCCGGGGATCTTCCCTGCAGCGTACGAACGCTCTTCGACGTCCACCGTCAGGGGGAAGAAGTCGAAGCCTTCGCGCGGGTGCTTCCCGGCGCTGGTCGCCGAGAGGAGCATGGTCTCTTCGTCGAGATAGGCGGCGACTGCGCCCTGTGCCTGCTGTGCGAGGCGTCCGGTCTCGAACCGGATCGTGCGGGTGCCGAAGCGTCCATTGTCCAGGACTGCTTCTGCGGCGGTGATTTCAGGACCTTCCAAGAGGTCACTCCTTCGTTAGTGGTCACTCCCCTACCCGGGGAGGGCCCTTCTTTGGACCTTCCCCTGTCCGGGGAAGGCCTATGCGAGCTCGCGCATCCGTATGACGCGCGAGCGTTCGTGAAGGAGCAAGGAACAGGCAGATATGGGCGCGCCGCGATGCCGCGAAGTCCGCCTGCGCTGGCCACCAGTAGAAGATCACCCAGCGCGACGCGCGATGGGGAACCCACCACAGGGGACCAGCTTTCTGCCGGGCCTGCTCCATGAGCTCGTATTGAATTGAGCGGATGCCGTGAGGCAACCCTGTCGATCCTATCAGTGGGGTCCCCCGCGGCCGATTCTCTGGCGGGATCCGGGATGCCGCGCCTAGGCTGAGCCCATGAGCACCGACGAGAAACCTGCCGGCGCGGCATCCCATGAGATGAAGCGGAAGTTCAAGGAGGCACTGGAGAAGAAGAACTCTCAGACGCGCTCGGGCGAGGCCCATCTGGACGGCGATTCCACTGTCCATGGCACGCACGGCGCGATCACCAAGCGCGAGTTCCGCCGTAAGAGCGGCTGACAGAAGGGATCGGGCATGACCGGTCGTATCCACGAACCCGACGGAGATCGGGCTCACTCGAGCGACGACTCGGGCGACGAGTCGCAAGAGCTCACCCGCGCCGAGGAGATCGAGATCCAGCGGCAGATCCAGCTGGAAGTGCAGCGCTTCGAAGCCGGCATGGAGGGCTGACAGCCCAGGATGCGGAAGGAGGATGGTGTGAGCGATTTCCGCGAGCGCATCCCCGACGACGATCGGGAGGTCCCGATCGACGACGAGCACGAGCTGGAGCTTCCTCCCCCGACGATCGATCCGCTCGAAGCCGTCGAAGACGACCTGGACGAGCTCGCCGACGAAGAGCGCAGGGCCGCCATCGAGGCGGGTGAGATCGACCCCTGACACACGGTTCGGGGCCGTCCGCAGAAGCGGACGGCCCCGAGTCGATCACAGGGTGCGTCAGCGCGAGAGCGCTTCGCGTTCGCGCGCCCGCTCCTCTTTGGCTGCCGCCTCGGCGACCGCGGCCTCTTCGAGACCCTGCGTGCCGACGGCATCCGTCGCGTCCGACATGCCGTCGTGGTCGTCGCCCTGCATCGTCGTCTCGTCGAACGGGATCTCGCCGCGGAGCACCGAGCGGGCCCGGGCGCCGTCGATCTCCTTGACCCACGTGCCGATCAGGATCGTCGCGACCGCGTTGCCGGTGAAGTTCGTCAGCGCGCGGCCCTCGGACATGAAGCGGTCGATGCCGACGATGACCCCCACGCCGTTGACCAGGTCGGGGCGGTAGGCCTGAAGCCCTCCGGCGAGGGTCGCGAGGCCGGCTCCGGTGACGCCCGCGGCGCCCTTGGAGGCGATGATCATGAAGACCAGCAGCCCGATCTGCTCAGGGATCGACATCGGCGCGCCCATGCCCGATGCGATGAACAGCGAGGCCATCGTCAGGTAGATCGCGGTGCCGTCGAGGTTGAACGAGTAGCCGGTCGGGACGGTGATGCCCACCACCGCACGCTGGATGCCGAGGTGCTCCATCTTGGCGATCAGGCGGGGCAGAGCCGACTCGCTCGAGGACGTGCCGACGATGAGCAGGTACTCGCGGGCGAGGTACTTCATGAGGCTGAAGATGCTGATCCGCGTCACGGCGTACAGCAGCGTGCCCAGGATGCCGACGATGAAGAGGATGCACGTGATGTAGAAGGCGACCATCAGGATGCCGAGGCTCCAGATCGCCGCGACGCCGGTGGAGCCCACCACGGCGGCGATCGCGCCGAAGGCGCCGATGGGTGCGAGCCACAGGATCATGCCCAGGATGCGGAACACGAGCGACTGCAGGTGCTTGACCGCCGTCATGATCGGCTGGCCCTTCTGGCCCATCCCCTGCAGGGCGAAGCCGACGAGCAGCGCGATGAACAGCACCTGGAGGACGTTCTCGCCGACGAACGCCGAGAAGAAGGTGGTCGGGATGATGCCGAGCAGGAACTCCTCGGTCGTCTTGGCCTCTGCCACCGCCTCATAGGTCGAGTTCGCCATGTTCAGGCCCTCGCCGGGGTGGATGATGTTGCCCACCACCAGACCGATCGCGAGCGCGAAGGTCGACATCACCATGAAGTAGAGCAGCGCCAGCCCGCCGATCTTGCCCACGGTGGCTGCCTTGGCGATCGAGCCGACTCCCACGACGATCGTGCAGAAGATGATGGGGGCGATCATCATGCGGATGAGCGCCACGAAGGCGGTGCCGAGCGGCTTCAGGGCGATTCCGACCTCGGGCCAGATCAGGCCGATCGTCGCGCCGGCGACGACAGCGATGATCACCGAGATGTAGAGCCACGTGTGCTTGTCCCACGCCTGCTTGCCCTTGCGCCAGTTGTAGCCCGGCAGTCGGAAGGAACTGGTTCGAGTTGAGAGAGCCATCATCGTCTCCTTGAGTGGACTTCATCGTCTGTGCCGTCGCAGCCGGCGGCTCATGCCAGAGTGCGCGCCCTGACTGCTCCTGCGCGTTTGTGGTCGTATTGGTCGCGCGCAGTGCAGGGCAGCGTGAACGACGGTGTGGTGCTATTGACGCGGGAGCTCGGAGAGGAGCGACGCGATGACGGGTCGTAAAGGCGCGACGAGTGCGGCATCGCGCGTCTTCGTCGTGCTGCTCGGCGCTGTGGTCCTCGTGGGGGCGATCGTCGCCCTGCTGCTCGTGTTCGAGGCGCAGCGCGCCGTGAGGGCCGAGGCGGAGCGCGTCACCCGCGCGCTCTCGGAGACGATCGCCGCGACCGATGCCGTCGGCGGGACCCTCACGGAGGACGATCCGTCGGCGGACCTCCAGCCCTACGCCGAGCACATCATGGCCGAGACCGGAGTCGACTTCATCACGATCATGACGCCGGACGGCATCCGGGTGACCCACCGCGACCGGGACGAGATCGGGAAGCACTACCTGGGCACCATCCCCGACGATGGGGCGACTCTGACCGAGGAGTTCGAGGGGACCCTCGGCCCTTCCGTCCGCACGATCTCACCGGTAATCCATGACGGGGAGCTCGTCGGCTGGGCGTCCGTCGGGGTGACCGTCGACTCGCTGTCTTCGGCGTTCCTCCCCCGCCTCCCGTTCGCGATCGTCATCTCGCTCGCCGTGGTCGCGGCGGGGTTCGTCGGCGCGCTCGCGGCGGGGCGGATCACCAAACGCGTCACCGGGGATCTGCCGGCAGGGAGCATCCGGGATGCCGTCTCGTCCTACGAGTCCATCCGCACCCTCGGGGAGGCCTTGCGGGCGCAGACCCATGAGCACGGCAATCGCATGCACACCGCTGTGGCGCTGCTCGAGCTCGGACGCACGGACGAGGCGATCGAGATCCTCACCGAGACGTCGCGGCAGAGCCAGGAGCTCGTGGACCAGGTCACGGCACGCCGCGACGGTGACCCGACCGTGGGTGCGCTTCTCCTCGGCAAGGCCTCGCAGGCGCGTGAGCGCGGCATCGACTGGATGGTGGCGATCGACCCCGCCGCGCCGCGGAGCACCCTGGCTCCGGTGGACGCCGTGTCGGTCGTCGGGAACCTGATCGACAACGCGCTCGACGCGGCGGCGGCCGGGGCCGAGCCCCGATGGGTGCGCGTGGAGCTCGCACCGGCTCCCCGCGGCGCGCTGTCGATCGTCGTCTCAGACAGCGGGAGCGGCATCCCGGCGGATATCGCAGACCGGGTCTGGGAGCACGGCTTCTCGACCAAGCCGGCGGGGGCGGACGGACGCGGCGTGGGCCTCGCTCTGGTGCGGTCGATCGTGGACGGCGCGGGCGGCGCGGTCGAGATTGCGGCCTCCCCCACCGCGTTCCACGTCGTCCTGCCCGGGAGGCGACCATGATCAACGTGCTGCTCGTCGACGACGAGGCACTGACACTCGAGCTGCACCGGTCGTTCCTCGGGCGGCTCGACGGGTTCCGCGTGGTCGGAGAGTGCACTGGCGCCCGTGCCGCCGTCACTGCGATCCTGGAGCATCCGCCGGCCGAGGGCATCGACCTCATCCTGCTCGACATGACGATGCCGGACGGCACGGGCCTCGACGTTCTCCGGCACATCCGCGCGCACGCCTCCGACGTGGATGTCATCGCCGTGACGGCCGTCCGCGACGCGGAGGTCGTCCGGCAGATGGCGTCGCTCGGCGTCGCGCAGTACCTCGTGAAGCCCTTCGCCTTCGGCGTCTTCCGCGAGCGCCTCGAGCAGTATCGCGAGTTCCGCCGCAGGGCGCACGATGCCGCCGGGCAGGCGACGCAGTCCGAGATCGACGCGCTCCTGGGCGCGATGCGGCCCGCCGGCTCCGTCGCACTCCCCAAGGGCCTGTCACCCGAGAGCCTCGAGCGCGTCAGCGCGGCGGTGCGGGACGGAGGGCCGCTGTCGGCCAGCGAGGCCGCAGCGCGGCTCGGGATGTCACGGGTCGCCGCCCGCCGGTACCTCGAGCACCTCGCCGAGGCGGGGCGCGTGGAGCGTTCGGCGCGATACGGAGGCCCGGGCAGGCCTGAGTCGGAATATCGCTGGCGCAGCTGATCGCCCCCGGCACTGGGCCGGCGCCCGGGAGGAGACGTCCCCGATCGGAGGACGGATGCTGCGCCAGAGACCTCCCATCGGCCACAAACCCTCCGATCGGCGCGGCGTGAGCTGCGCCAGTATGGAGGGATGACCGAGCCGAGCGACGACTGGACCGGGTACGACGCGGGATTCCTCGGCATCCCGGTGCCCCTGCCGACGCCGCTGGGCGACACGGCGGTGCGCGCGCTGACGTACCCGCGGTTCACGGTGCTGCTCGAGCCTGTGCGTCGGCTCGCGCTGGCGACGGGCGTCAACATCGACGGTGCGCTGCTGCTCGACCTCGAGCGACGCGGCGAGTGGGATCTCGACCCCCGGGTTCCGGTGGCCGAGCAGGTCGGTCCGGCGGTCTACGCGAAGAACGACCTGGACCGGGGCCACCTGGTCCGACGGCGCGACCCGGGCTGGGGAACGCTCGCCGAGGCGGCCGAGGCGACGGCCGCCACCTTCTTCTACACGAACGCCGCACCCCAAGCCGCGGGGTTCAACCAGTCGAAGGAGCTCTGGCTCGGTCTCGAGGACCACGTCCTGGCCTACGCCGAGACCACCGACCAGCGCATCTCGGTGTTCACAGCGCCGGTCCTGGAGCCCGACGACCCGCCGTATCGCGGCATCCGCGTCCCTCGTCGGTTCTGGAAGGTCGCGGCGTGGTCTCCCGAGCGCGGCCGGCTCGCGTCCGCCGGCTTCATCCTCGACCAGACCGAGCTGATCGACACGCTCGAGCGCGCCATCCCCCCGCTCGGCGCCTTCCGCACCTTTCAGGTGCCGATCGGCGAGATCGAGCACCTCGCGGGCGTCGACCTCGGCCCCCTCTCGGATTCCGATGTCTTCACGACGCCGACGGCGCGTCCCCCGGCGTGGAAGCCGTTGGACGCGCCGTCCGACATCGTGCTGGGCTGAGCGCTACTCCCCGGCGAGGCCGCCGAGCAGATGGCCGAACGAGCGGCCCTCGCCCAGATAGCTCGACGGATCGAACGGATCGACAGACGCCTCGGGTGAGCGGCGTGAGATCGCCTCGGCGAGCTCCGTCGCCGCGCGCTCGATCCGCTCGCCGAGCGGAGCGACCTGATCACCCGATCCACCCCAGTCGCTCGACGCCGCGAAGACGCCGGTCGAGATCGGCTCGGCGTGCAGATAGGCGAACAGCGGCCGGATGGCGTAGTCGATCGCGAGGGAGTGCCGCGGCGTGCCGGCGTTCGCCCCGATGAGGACGGGCTTGCCGGTGAGCGCATCGGGATCGATCACGTCGATGAACGACTTGAACAGGCCCGAGTAGCTCGTCGAGAAGATGGGCGTGACGGCGATCAGTGCGTCAGCCGAGACGACGGTGTTGAGCATCGACTCGAGCGCGGGCGGCGCGAAGCCGGTGAGCAGATTGTTCGTGATGTCGTGCGCGTAGTCGCGCAGCTCGAACACGTCGACCTCCACCTCGATATCGCGCTCGGCGAGGTGCTTGGCCGTTGCGGCGGCGAGGCGATCTGCCAGCATCCGGGTCGACGAGGGATTCGAGAGTCCGGCCGAGACGACGGCGATACGGCGAGCAGTCATGTCATGCCTCCTTGCGGGCGAGTCCGAACGCGGCGCCTGCCGGCACCGGTGTGTCCTGATAGGGCGAGCCGACGGTCAGGTTGTCGCCTCGGTTCGCGTTGGGGCGAGCCTCCCGGGGCGCCTGGCCGTTGTACGCCTTGGCAACCAGGCCGGCGTGGGTGGGGGCATCCGGAACATTCGCGGGACGGTTCTTCGCGAGCTCCTTGCGGAGCACCGGCACCACCTCACCGCCGAGGATGTCGAGCTGCTCGAGCACGGTCTTCAAGGGCAGCCCTGCGTGGTCGACGAGGAACAGCTGGCGCTGGTAGTCGCCGTAGTAGTCGCGCATCGCGGCGTAGCGGTCGATGACCTGCTGGGGCGAGCCGACGGTGAGCGGGGTCATCTCGCTGAAGTCCTCGAGGCTCGGGCCGTGACCGTACACCGGTGCCTTGTCGAAGTAGGGGCGGAAGGCGCTGACGGCGTCCTGCGACTTCGAGGCCATGAAGACCTGGCCGCCGAGGCCCACGATCGCCTGCTCGGGCGTGCCGTGGCCGTAGTGCGCGTACCGCTGGCGGTACAGGGCGATCAGGCGCTGGTAGTGCTCCTTGGGCCAGAAGATGTTGTTCGCGAAGAAGCCGTCGCCGTAGTACGCGGCCTGCTCGGCGATCTCAGGCGTGCGAATCGAGCCGTGCCAGACGAAGGGGGCGACGCCGTCCAGCGGACGGGGAGTCGAGGTGAAGCCCTGCAGCGGGGTGCGGAACTTGCCTTCCCAGTCCACGACGTCCTCGCGCCACAGGCGGTGCAGAAGGTTGTAGTTCTCGATCGCGAGCGGGAGGCCCTGCCGGATGTCCTGGCCGAACCACGGGTACACCGGTCCGGTGTTGCCGCGGCCGATCATGAGGTCGGCGCGACCTCCCGAGAGGTGCTGGAGCATCGCGAAGTCCTCGGCGATCTTCACCGGGTCGTTCGTCGTGATCAGGGTCGTCGCGGTGGAGAGCACCAGGCGCTCGGTCTGGGCTGCGATGTAGGCGAGTGTCGTTGTGGGCGAGGATGACCAGAACGGCGGGTTGTGGTGCTCGCCGACGGCGTAGACGTCGAGGCCGACCTCCTCCGCGTGCTTCGCGATGGTGACGGCGGCGCGGATCTTCTCGCCCTCGCTCGGCGTGGTTCCCGTCGTCGGATCCTCGGTGACGTCGCTCACCGAGAAGATGCCGAACTGCATTCCGGGCCACACTGTGGTCTCGCTCACGATCTCTTCCCGTTCCCGGATGCTGGTGGCATCCGTTTGTATGCAATTGAATGTATCTGCTCCAACGCACGCCATGCCAGGTTATTCCCGGCAGGTGAACGCGGGCCGAGTGGCACAGGCGCAACCCCCCGGCTCCGGCGGGGCGCCCGGGATAGGGTGGCGTCGGTCATGAGCGATCCGACGAACCGCGCTGAACCCGCAGGCCTTCCCGGCCGCGCGGCGCGCGCCGATGCGCCCCGCGCGAAGCGGCGTGTGCCCTTCTGGGACAACGCCCGCTTCGCCTGCATCGTCCTGGTCGTGCTCGGGCACTCCGTGCAGCGCCTCACCTACGACTCGGATGTCGCGCTGGGCCTGTACCTCGTGATCTACGCATTCCACATGCCCGCGTTCGCGATCATCTCCGGATACTTCTCCAAGTCCGGACCTCCGACGCGCACGCAGATGGCCCGCGTGATCACCGACATCGTGCTGCCGTACGTCATCTTCGAGGCGGTGTGGACGCTGACCAAATGGCTCGTCGAAGGGCAGGCGAACCCCAATCTGACCCAGCCGTCGTGGACGCTCTGGTTCCTGCTGGCCCTCGGCATCTTCCGGCTGGTCCTGCCCTACCTCGCACTGCTGAAGTGGCCGCTCCTGTGGACCGTCGTCATCTCCATCGGCGCCGGCTACCTCCCCAACCTCGATTCCACGCTCTCCCTGGCACGGACGCTTGGTCTTCTGCCCTTCTTCACGCTCGGCTGGTGGCTGAGCGAGCACGACATCGTGGATCGGTTCGGCCTTCTCGCACGGCGTCACTGGTGGGTGTTCGCCGGTGCCGTCGCCGCCTTCGCGCTGGCCGGCTTCACCGCGTGGACGTTCATCGACGAGTTCAGGGAGATGAACCTGCGTGAGTGGATGTTCTACGACGAGAGCTACTCCGCGCTCGGCGGCACGCAGTGGTGGGCCGGCGGTGTGCGCGTGGCGCTCATGCTCATCGCCATCGTGCTCACCGCGGCATTCCTGGCACTGGTTCCGCGTCGCACCCACTTCTGGACGCAGTTCGGGCAGTACACGATGTACGTCTACCTGCTGCACTCCTTCGTCCTCTACCCGTTCCGCGAATCCGGGCTGCTGCGCGACCTCGAGCCGACGTGGCTCTGGCTGCCGATCGTGGTGGTGGCCTCCGTGCTGATCGCGCTGGGACTCGCGACGAAGCCGGTGCGTCGGCTCTTCCGTCCGCTCGTCGAACCGCGGCCCGGCTGGCTGTTCGACGACCCCGGGCTCGCTCGTCGTGAGGGCCGACGCAACGACCCGACCGGGTCGCGGCGACCGCGGGAGCACGAGCGGCCGGGGCCGCGGCATCCGGATCCGCGTCAGAACGGCTGATCGGTTTGCCGGCGCACCCCCGGCTCGGGCGATGGGAACTGCGTGCGCAGCACGGCCTCGAACGCCCGCTCTGACAGCATGCGCCGCAGCGAAAGCAGGATCGCGGCGGACGGTGCGACCCGATAGCGTGCGCGCGGCCTCTTGGATGCCGCCGCCCGCAGGACGCGCTCGGCGACGTCGGAGGGATCGCAGGCGATTCTCCCGCGCATGCCCTTATCCCAGGTGCGAGTGGCGCGGTCCACCCGGGCGAGGAAGTCGTCGTACGCTCCATCCACCGGGTCGACCTCGCGGCGGTCGGCCGCCGTTTCGCCGAAGTGGGTGCGCACCAGCCCTGGCGCGATCAAGGAGACGTCGACGCCGAACGGCCGAACCTCGAACCGGAGTGCATCGCTGAGCGCCTCGACCGCGTGCTTGCTCGCGGCGTAGGCACCGAACCCGGGCATGATCCACCGACCGTTCATCGACCCGATCGTGATGACGCGGCCCCATCCCTGCGCCCGCATGGCCGGCAGCGCGAGCTGGGTCATGCGCAGCATCCCGAGCACATTCGTGTCGAACACCCGCTGAACGCGCTCGATCGAGACCGTCTCGGTCGCACCCAGCTCGCTCACCCCTGCGTTGTTGACGAGCACTCCGACGGCGCCCTGCTCGCGGACGACGGTGCCGACTGCCTGGGAGGCCGAGGCGGGATCGGTCACGTCGAGCTGGAGGAGCCGACATCCGCTCGTCGTCAGCTCCTCGATCGTCTCGAGGCGGCGGGCGGTCGCATAGACGGTCCATCCGCCACGGGCGAAGCGCAGGGCCGTCTCGCGGCCGATGCCGGAGGAGCAGCCGGTCACGAGGACGGCCCGCGAGATGGCGGTCATGGTCCATGGGTAGCGCGGAGGGATCGGCGGCGCAATGCCTCACCGTGTTCGCGTGCGGACATCGGGTGCCGGGGTAACGCTCGGCAACATTCGCGACCGGATGCCGCTCCCCGCCTAGCCTCGTCACCATGAGCGAGCTGAACCTTCCGATCCTCGACCTGTCACGGCTCGACGCCGGCCCGGACGAAGCTGCGCGATTCCGCGACGACCTCCGCTCCGCCACTCATGACGTGGGGTTCTTCTACCTGACGGGCACGGGCATCAGCGCCGCCCTGGAAGCACGCCTCCACACGGCGGCCCGCGACTTCTTCGCACTCCCGGAGGAGGACAAGCTCGCCATAGAGAACATCAAGAGCCCCCACTTCCGCGGGTACACGCGCATCGGGGGCGAGCGCACGCAGGGGAAGGTCGACTGGCGCGAGCAGATCGACATCGGACCCGAGCGGGCGGCGATCACCGACCCCGATGCGCCGGACTTCTCACGGCTCATCGGCCCCAACCTCTGGCCGGAGGCGCAGCCCGAGCTTCGTCCCGTGATCGCAGAATGGCACGCGCAGCTCTCGATCGTCGCGCGGCGGCTGCTGCGCGCCTGGGCCCTGGCACTGGGTGCTGATGAGTCCTACTTCGACGACCACTTCGGCGAGCCCTCGACGCTCATCAAGATCGTCCGCTACCCGGGCAAGGACGATCCGACTCCCCAGCAGGGGGTCGGAGCGCACAAGGACTCGGGCGTTCTGACCCTCCTGTGGGTCGAGCCCGGCAAGGGCGGCCTGCAGGTGCAGCGCGACGGCGAGTGGGTGGATGCCCCCTCGGTTCCCGGTGCGTTCGTGGTCAACATCGGCGAGCTGCTCGAATACGCGACCCAGGGCTATCTCATCGCGACGAATCACCGCGTGATCTCGCCGCGCTACCCCGAGGACCGCATCTCGGTGCCCTTCTTCTTCAACCCGGCTCTCGACACGCAGCTGCCCATCATCGAGCTGCCAGCCCAACTGGCGGCGGAGGCCCGGGGCGTGACGCAGGACCCGGCGAACCCGATCCACTCGCTCTACGGCCGGAACGCCCTCAAGTCGCGCCTGCGGGCGCACCCCGACGTGGCCGAGATCCACCACGCCGACCTGCTCGCGGCGCGGGCCTCGGCATCCGTTCTCTGACCACCTCGCTCGCCGACTGCCCCCGAGACCACCGCCTCTCACCGAAACCACCTGGATTGTGGCGCCTAGGCGTGTGGTCTCGGGCGAACTCGGTGGTCTGGGCGAGGGCGGCGAGCGACGGTCCGCGGCGGGACCGGGGGGCGACCTCGCGGGCCCGCCGAATCCGTTCTCTGACCTCGCTCGCCGACTCTCACCGAACCCACCGACCCTCACCGAAACCACCTGCATTGTGGCGCCTAAACGAGTGGTCTCGGGCAGACTCGGTGGTCTCGGCCGCCCGCAGCGGGAGCTGCGGCGACCGGGCCATGGGGGCCGGGCTATGGGGACCGGGCCGCGGTCGCGCCGGCAAGGACCGCAGGATCGCGGGGCGCGGTCGGACGGACGGGCAGCGGGAACGACGAAGGCCGCCCCACACCGTGGGACGGCCTTCGGAAAGCGATTGAACGCTGGCTGCGACTAGCGGCGGAGTCCGAGACGCTCGATCAGCGAGCGGTAGCGCGCGATGTCGATGTCCTGGAGGTAGCCGAGCAGACGACGGCGCTGACCGACCATCAGGAACAGACCACGACGCGAGTGGTGGTCGTGCTTGTGCTCCTTCAGGTGCTCTGTGAGGTCCTTGATGCGCTGCGTCAGCATCGCGACCTGCACCTCGGGGGATCCGGTGTCACCGGGGTGCGTCGCGTACTCTTCGATGATCGCCTTCTTGGCGTCAGATTCGAGTGGCATAGATGGGATCCCCTTCCTGTTCATTGCGCGGCGCCCGACGCCTGATGCGAAGGGCTCTCTTTATCCGCGGCCGATCAAACGGCAACCTCAAGAGTCTACCAGCACTGGGGCGGACGTTCCTCCCCGCCTGACGGTTGCCGCGACGGCGAAAGAGCGGACACCCGTCGGGCATMCGCTCTTTCGCCTGCTGTCGTCAGTCCTGCTGGAGCGCGCCCTGCAGGTCGAGCGTGATGGTGACGTCCTTGCCGACGAGCACGCCACCGGTCTCGAGCGCGGCGTTCCAGGTGAGGCCGAAGTCCTCACGGTTGATGACCGTCTTGGCGGTCGCGCCGGCCTTGTAGTTGCCCCACGGGTCGGCGCCGAAGCCGCCGAAGTCGAAGTCGAACGTGACGGGCTTGGTGATGCCGCGGATGGTCAGGTCGCCGTCGACCAGGAAGTCGCCGTCCTCGATGCGGACGCCGGTCGAGACGAAGTCGATGGACGGGTAGGTCTCGACGTCGAAGAAGTCAGCGGAGCGGAGGTGGCCGTCGCGCCCCTCGTCCTTCGTGTCCAGCGAAGTGGCGTCGACGTGCGCCTCGACCTTGGCCTCGAGCGGGTTCTCGGGAGCGATCAGGGTGGCGCTCTTCATCGCGAAGTGCCCGCGCACCTTGGAGATCATCATGTGGCGGACGCTGAAGCCGACCTCGCTGTGCGAGGGGTCGAGCACCCAGGTGCCCGCGCGGTAACCCGGAACGGTGATGGTCGAGGCGGTGTCGGTCATAGTCAGTCCTTACGTGTGGGGGCCGGCGCAGCGCCGGCGGCTTAGGAGTGGAAACAGCGCGGCGGGGCTGATCTATTCCCATGAATATAAAAGATTCTGGGATGCCGCCCCCGGCCCCCTCTGACAGCCACAGTTCGGCGGATTTCGGACGTGGCATCCGGCCCGTGCCTCACACGGTCGGGCCCGGGCTTAGAGTCGCGTCGTGACATCGACCGCTMCTCGCACCACCTCGAACGCCGCAGCCGCCCGGTCGTCCCGGGTGGCGGTCGCCGTCGCATTCGTGCTGACCGGCATCATCTGGGGCTCGAGCTTCCTCTTCATGAAAGTGGCGCTCGGCGGGCTCTCCCCCGCCCAAGTCGTCTGGTCGCGTCTCGTGCTGGGCGCGCTGACGCTCGGGCTGTTCGTCCTCGTCCGCCGCGAGCCGCTTCCCCGGCGCATCCGGGTGTGGGGTCATATGACGGTGCTCGCGATCACCTTCTGCGTGGCGCCCTTCCTCCTGTTCTCGTGGGCGCAGCAGCACGTGACCTCCGGGCTCGCGAGCATCTACAACGCCACCACGCCGCTCATGACGGCCGTGATGGCGGGACTGCTCTTCCGCGTCGAGAGGGTCAAGGCGGCCCAGCTGGCCGGCATCGCCCTGGGCATCCTCGGCGTCGTCGTGATCATCGCGCCTTGGCAGGGACTCGATCTGTCGCAGAGCCTCATCGCCCAGTTCGCGATCCTGGCAGCGACCGCGTGCTACGGCTTCAGCCTCGCCTACATGCGCAGATTCGTCTCCGACACGGGCATGAGCGCGCTGATGTTCTCCTTCCTGAACATCGGCATCGCGGCCGCCATCATGGTGCTGCTCACGCCCGCCGTCGCCCTCACGCCGGTGACGCTCGATCCGTGGATCGTCGTGAGCATTCTGCTGCTCGGATGCCTAGGCACCGGTGTGGCCTACATCTGGAACCAGAACACCGTCCGGGCATGGGGCCCGACCCGCGCCTCCACGGTGACGTACATCACGCCGCTCGTCGGAGTGCTGCTCGGAGTGATCGTGCTCGGCGAGCACCTCGGCTGGAACGAGCCCCTCGGCGCGCTCATCGTCTTCCTCGGTATCCTGCTCGCGCAGGACCGCCTTCGCCGGCGCACTCAACCCGCCGCACCGCCGGCTGATGTGGCCGCACCTCCGCCGGTATCCGCCACCCCCAACCGAGCCGCGCAGACATGACAAGGGGGCGGATGCCGCAGCATCCGCCCCCGCGCGATTCTTTCGTGCCGTCAGGCTCGGGGTCAGCCGACCGAGATGAGGTCGATGACGAAGATCAGGGTCTTCCCGCCGAGGAAGTGGCCACCGGCCGGCCCGTAGGCCAGGTGCGGCGGGATGACGAGCTCGCGGCGTCCGCCGACCTTCATCCCCGGGATGCCGTCCTGCCAGCCCTGGATGAGACCGCGGAGCGGGAACTGGATGCTCTCTCCCCGGTTCCAGGACGAATCGAACTCTTCGCCCGTCTCGTACTCGACGCCCGCGTAGTGGACGGTCACGGTGTCGCCGGGCTTCGCCTCGGCGCCTTCTCCGACGATCAGGTCGCGGATGACGAGGTCGGTGGGGGCGGGGCCGGTAGGCGCATCGATGTCGGGCTTGGTGCGGTCATCAGTCATTCCTCCATCCAACCCGACGGCGTGAAGAGATTCAACGCGAGCGACATCCGAGGCGACCTCGGGGATATAGGTCTTGACCGGCGGCACGCTGTTTGACACGCTGGGCTCAAGACCAGCTCAGCGCTCGGTAGTCACGCAGGCATCGCCGCGGACACCGAGCGCTGAGTTTTTGCTGCGGCTCGGATCAATGCGAGCGCAGCCCGCGTTGATGCGAGCCGGAGCAAGATTGAGTAGCGCCGCCGAAGGCGCCGCGTATCGAAATCTCCCATTCTCGGGTCAATGCGAGCGCAGCCCGCGTTGACGCGGCTCGGGTCAAGATTGAGTAGCGCCGCCGGAGGCGCCGCGTATCGAAATCTCCCATGCTCGGATCAATGCGAGCGCAGCCCGCGTTGATGCGAGCCGGAGCAAGATTGAGTAGCGCCGCCGAAGGCGCCGCGTATCGAAATCTCCCCGGTTCCGGGTCAATGCGAGCGCAGCCCGCGTTGACGCGGCTCGGGTCAAGATTGAGTAGCGCCGCCGGAGGCGCCGCGTATCGAAATCTCCCGCCTCGCTAGATCGACAGCAGGGCGGCCCGCGCCGCTGCCGTCTTCGCGAGGAGTTCGCGCTCGTCGTCGAGGGCCTGCGGATCGCGCCCCGTCACCGCGCGCTGCCGCGCCATCGCCAGTGACGTGGCATCCGCGATGAACCCCTTCATGATCGGCGTGCGATCGCCCTGCAGTGTCTTCGCCCACGCGAGGCCCGTGCGGCGACCGGCGGGCGTGGCGAGCATGTCGACCTCCTGCGGCGTGAACCAGCCCGCCGCGGCGTACTCCCCCAGCCGCACCCGCGTGAGTCGCGATTCCTCACGGCGGAGCGCCAGCACCCCGATGGTGAACAGGATGAAGAGGGGCACCTGCAGGATCAGGTACACCGAGAAGAAGTCCGTGAACAGCGCGGAGCCGTTCCAGAAGGCGTGGAGCGCGATGGCGCCCGCGAGGCCCAGCATCCAGGGTCCGATCGCCTGCCGGGTCGTCGCCCCCCGTCGCGCAGCAAGACCGAGCGCGAACCCGGTGACGCTGGTGAACATCACGTGCGCGAACGGCGACATGATCCCTCGCACGAAGAAGGTCACGGACGTCTGCCCGACCCCACCCTCGAGATAGCTGATCGCGAAGTACTGGATGTTCTCGGTGAAGGCGAAGCCCGCACCGATCAGCGCGCCGTACACGATGCCGTCGACCGGGCCGTCGATGGCCCTTCGCGCGGTGGCGTAGATGATCAGGATGCCGAGTCCCTTGGCGAACTCTTCGACGATCGGCGCCCGCACGACCGTGCTGAACACCTCGGCCGCGTAGGTGTCCGGACTGCCGAAGACGACGGAGAGTCCGAGGTCGACGAGGAGCGCGATCGCCACCGCGGCGATGGCTCCCCACGCGAGCGCGAACGCGACGAGCCCCCGGGGCTCCGGCTCCCAGCGATCGACCAGGCGAATCGCGAAGAGCACGCCGGCGAGCGGGATGAGCGCGAGGATCGCCCCGAGGAACGATGCCCCGGTGCYGATGAACTCGAGGAAGTACCCCACCAGGGCGATGAGCAGGAGGACGAGGATGCCMCCGATCCAGATCGGCGCGCTGCGTCCGGATCGGCGGGGAGGCTGCGCCTGCAGCGGCACCTGCGACACGGTCGGAGAGATCGGCGCGGGCGGTGTGAGGCCCGGCTGCTGTGCCAGCGGAGAGGGGAATCCGCCGGCTCCGCCGACGGGGTTCTGGTCATACTGGTCGGGCCCCGGGATGGTCATGCACACAGCCTAGAGATCCACCGCCCCTGTAGCGTGGAAGGATGCGCTTCGCCCATGTGACCCGGCCGGGGTCCGACGAACCGCGCCTCGCCGTCATCAAGGACGATGAGGCCTTCCTCGTCTCGGAGCTCTTCCCTGGTGCCCCCCGCGTTCTCGAGGAGCTCATCGCCGGAGGGGACGATCTGCTCGAGCAGGTGCGGAATGCCGCGGCCGGCGCCGAGTCCGGGCGTCCGCTCGGAGAGCTCTCCTTCGCGTCGGCCCTGCTCACTCCCCCGGTGATCCTCGCGATCGGCCTCAACTACGCCGCCCACTCCAGCGAGCTCGGCCTCAAAACAGATTCCACGCCCACCGTCTTCGTCCTCTGGCCGAATTCGCTGACCTCCCACGAGGCGACGATCTCGTGGCCGCGCTCGCTCAGCGAATCGGTGGACTATGAAGCCGAGCTCGGCGTCATCATCGGACGCCCCGCCAAGGACGTCTCGCCCGAGGACGCGCTGTCGCATGTGTGGGGCTACACCGTGGTCAACGACATCACGGCGCGAGACATCCAGTACTCCGAGGCCCAGTGGTCGCGCTGCAAGTCGTTCGACGGCTTCACCCCGACCGGACCGTTCGTTGTCACCGCRGACGAGGTGCCCGATCCGCAGGACCTCCACATCTGGACCGTCCTGGACGGCCACACGCTGCAGGATGCGTCGACAGCGCAGATGGTGCGCCCTGTCGGCACCCTCATCTCGCACCTGTCGAAGTCTGCGACCCTGCTGCCGGGGACGCTCATCTCGACCGGAAGCCCGGGCGGCGCAGGCTACTCGCGGGACCCGCAGGTGTTTCTGCGGGACCGTTCGACGGTGACAGTCGGCATCGACGGCATCGGGCAGCTCACGACGCACTGCCGCATCCTGGACTGAAGCTCCAGGCGCTCAGCAATCCACCGTTGTCATGCGGTCCCTGCGCCGGCCTGCTCTTGCAGAGCCTGGCGCTCGTCCTCGACGTCGACGCCGGCACCGACGATGGGGATCGCCGCGGTGACGGTCTCGAGTCCGGAGAGGCGTGCTGGCGAGAGCTGCTTGGCGACCTCGTCCGGCGACATCAGGCCCGCCTCGATCACGAGGTCGGCGACGTTGCGCCCGGTGAGGAGGGCGGTCTTGGCGAGGGCCGCGGCCGCCGCGTAGCCGATGAACGGCGTGAGCGCGGTGATCACGCCGACGGACGACCCCACCATGGCTCCCAGCCGTTCCCGGTTGGCGGTGATGCCGTCGACGCAGTTGATTCGCAGCGTGCGCATGGCACGACGCATCCAGGTGATCGACTGGAAGATCGAGTGCGCGATCACGGGCTCGAACGCGTTCAGCTGCAGCTGCCCGCCCTCGACCGCCATGGTGACGGTGAGGTCGGCGCCGGCCACCGCGAAGGCGACCTGGTTCACGACCTCGGGGATCACGGGGTTGACCTTGCCCGGCATGATGGACGAGCCCGCCTGCCGGGCAGGCAGGTTGATCTCGCCGAACCCGGCCTGCGGACCCGACGACAGCAGTCGCAGGTCGTTGCAGATCTTCGACAGCTTGATGGCGTTGCGCTTGAGCGATGCCGAGAACGACATGAACGACCCGGTGTCGCTGGTGGACTCGACGAGGTCGGCGGCGGTCGCGAGGTCGAGACCCGAGATCTCGCGGAGATGCCGCACCACCGCGGCGGCGTAATCACGGTGCGTCGTGATGCCGGTGCCGATGGCAGTGGCGCCCATGTTGACCTCGTACAGGAGGTAGGCGTTCTCCCTCAGCCGCTGGTAGTCGTAGCCGAGGGTGCTCGCGAAGCCGTGGAACTCCTGCCCCAGGGTCATCGGAACGGCGTCCTGCAGCTGGGTGCGTCCGATCTTCAGCACGTCATGGAACTCGACCGCCTTCGCGAGGAACGATCTCCGCAGCAGATCGAGCTCTTCGAGGAGCGAGCGGAGGTCGAGGCTCAGCCCCACCTTGATGGCGGTCGGATACACGTCGTTGGTGGACTGACTGCGGTTGGTGTGATCGATCGGCGACAGGTATCCGTAGTCGCCCTTCGGTCGGCCGGCGAGCTCGAGCGCGATGTTGGTGATGACCTCGTTCGCGTTCATGTTCGTCGATGTGCCCGCGCCGCCCTGGATGACGCCCACGACGAACTGGTCGTGGAACCTGCCGTCGATGACGAGCTGAGACGCGCGATCGATCAGGTCTGCGCGCTCCTCGTCCAGCGCCCCGATCTCGCGGTTGGCGCGAGCGGAGGCCTGCTTGACCATCGCGAGCGCCTTGACGAGGTCGGCATAGACCGAGATGGGCCGGCGAGAGATCGGGAAGTTGTCCAGCGCGCGGGCGGTGTGGATGCCCCAGTACGCGTCGGCGGGGATCTCGAGGGATCCCAGGGAATCGGTCTCTGTGCGGGTTCGCGGCGTTGCGTCCTGAGCCATGGGGGCCGTCCTTGTGGGTCGATCACTGCGGTGTGAGGGGGTACCTCGAGCCTACCCAGGGTGTTTCCGAGGCCGATTGGCCATCATGGCGACCCTCCGTCGACCTGGTCGCCGCCGCGTACAGCGAGGGGCGACCTCAGCGCTTGCGAGAGAACTCCTCCAGGCGCTCCTCGGGCGTGAGGAGCGACATCCGCTCCACCCACTCCTCAGAGAAGTAGTCGTTCGTCGCCGCATCGACGACGGGCACGACGGCGTGTGTGATCGTCTCGTCGTACACGTGCACGAGATGGAAGGACTGCCCCGCGTCCATGCCGTTCACCTCTGCCGCGGGGCGAGCCAGGTTCATCGTGTAGCAGGTGGCGGCGGCGACGCTGACCGGGATGCCGGCGAACGTGCCACTGGTGGAGTAGTGGAGGTGACCGGCCAGGATGCCCCGCACGTCCGAGCCGCGCACGATCTCGGCGAGCCGCGGCTGGTTCCGCAGCTCGAGGATGTCGAAGAGCGGGATGTGGCTGGGGATCGGAGGATGATGCATGGCCAGCAGGGTCCCGAGCGGCGCGGGCGTCGACAGGACGCCGGCGAGCCAATCGAGCTGCTCCTCGTCGAGGTCGCCGTGGTGCCAGCCGGGCACCGACGTGTCGAGGACGACCAGGCGGAGGCCGCCGAGGTCGTGGACGCTCGTCACCGGGTCTTGCGTGGGTTCGAGAGCCAGAAGGTCCTGCCGAAGCGCGGGCCGCTCGTCATGATTGCCCGCGACCCAGATGACGGGGGCGCCGAGCCGCTCCGCCACAGGATCGACAGTCGCCCTCAGCGCCGCGTAGGCGTCCGGTTCGCCCAGGTCGGTCAAGTCGCCCGTGAAGACGATCGCATCCGGGCGGATGGAGATCCGCTCGACGGCCTCGAGCGTGCGACCGAGGTTCGCCGCGGTGTCGTAGCGCCCGCCGAGGGGCTGGTTGCCCGCCAGCAGGTGCGTGTCGCTCAGATGCAGAATCGTGCGCCGAGCGGGCGGGTGCTGACCGAACTGCACGGATKCCGCGTCCATGCGCCGAGTCTATGGGGATGCCGCGAACGAGCCGGGCTGACAGGCGGGGTCATAGGGCCTGCCTCCGAAGACGGCCCGCCACTCCTCCTCGTTGAGAGTGCGACCGGCGATGGCGCACGCTCGCTCCAGCCAGATCTGCGGGTCGGCCGCGATGCCCAGCAAGGTCCCATCCGCCAGCTCGGACACGAGCGTGCGGTCATCCCGCGGGACCATGACTTCGTTCCCGGTTCTTTTCCAGTGGCGGAAGGATCTGCTCCAGTCACCGAGCGCCCAGGTGATCAGCGCGCCATCGGTGCCTGCCGTCACGAGTTCTCCGGTCGGAAGGAACGCTGCGCTCATGACCTGACCTGCGTGCCCTTGCAGGGTCTCCTGAAAAGCTCCATTGGGCGCCAGCCACACCGACGCCCCATCGCCGCCGGTGGTGACCACGGTTGTGCCGTCGGGGCTGAACGAGCCGTCCACGACATCGACCGCCATCTCGAGGGGGATTCCATCATCCTGATCTTCCAGCGGGACGATTCGGACCGCTTGGCGACCATCACGCAGGAGCACGGACCCCCCGTCCGGGCTGACGGCGAGGATTCCGTCACCGCCCAGTTCGCCGACGAGGGCGCCGGTCTGGGTGTCGAAGACGGCGGTCGGGCCATAGCCGCTGGCGTAGAGACGTGAGCCGTCGGGAGAGAACCTCACTCGTCCGAACGCGTTCGCCCAGTTGGCGGCTCCCGGGTTCGTCCCCGCGTCCGGGAGGTACAGCAGGATGGGCTCATCGGGAGCCGCCACGCGCCAGATCGCGACATTCCAGGTTCCGTCGATGTAAGGGAGCGGTGCGATCGCCGCCGCCAGCGACTGGTCGGGTGAGAACTCGATGTCGATGGCATAGGTGTCGAACCCCGAGAAGGTGATCTCGCCATGCTGGGGATCATTGAGATCCAGCGAACGGAACGAGGTGATGCCGCACGATCCATCGGGCGCGCACGGATTCTCCATGACGCTGAGTGCGATCCGGCCGTCGGGGGCAGCGGCGGCGTCGAGGACGACGTCGCCCTCGAACTTGGCGCTCGATGTCCCGTCGTCTTCGTATGCGTACTCGCCGACCTGGGCGCGCTGGACGACGTCTATGAGTCGGGCGTCCAGATCCTGGTCGACGACGACGGCGATCGTGCCGCCGGGGGCGATCGACATCTGCTGCACGCCCACGCCCCCGCTCGTGCGTGTGACGCTTTCGATCCGAGGACTCCGTCCCATGAGATCCAGGAGCGCCCGGCGCGTCGTCGGCGCGTCCCAGAGATGGATGGCCTCCAACGAGAGCAGCAGTGCGCGCTCATATTGGGGCTCTGCGCCGGCGAGCGCGACCACGCGACGGGCGTCCTCGACCACTGCCTGCTCATCCGCTGCAACGACCTGGAAGGCTGCGAGGGTGCCTGCCGCGAGCGCGACCACGGCAAGCGAAGCAGCTGTGCCGGCAAGCCAGCGCAAGCGCCTCACCGATCGCCTCTCCTGTTGCAGCTGATGCTGGGTCGAGGCGAGATCGGCCGCCTCCCGTTCGATCGCGGCATCCACGAACGCGGCTTCGACGGCGGCGAGGACGGGCCGCGCCGATTCGCGCCAATACGCGCTCGCGCTCAGCCGCGCACCCCGGTAGAGCTCGCTGTCGGGCCGCCCCATCGCATCCCACGCGTTGGCGGCGGCGTTGAGGTGCCGCATGATCCGCTGACCTTCGACGTCATCCGCCAGCCACTCCCGCAAACGAGGCCACTCGCGGGCTACAGCTTCGTGCGCCAGCTGGAACGACTTCTCATCGCTGGTGACCAGGCGCGCGTCGACGAGTCGGTCGGCGACCCGCGCGTGAGCATCGTCCACCGCGACAAATCCGCGATTCACCCGTTGGCAGATCACCCCGCCACCGTCCGACGGCTCGACGAGGCGCAGCAGGATGTCGCGCGCCTGTCGGCCGCCTTCCTCCGACAGTTCCGCGTACACCTCCTCCGCGGTCTGAGCCACTGCACCGTCGATCTCGCCGGAGGACCGGTAGCCGTCGACGCTCAGCACCCGTCCCTCGCGGCGATGCCAGACCTGCCTGAGCGCGTGCGAGAGCAGCGGCAGATTCCGCCCGTCCGCGTCTCGGATGAGGATCTCCACGAGACCGGGTTCGAGGATGAGTCCTGCCCGCAGCGCGGGCTTCTCGATCACCGCACGCAGCCCCTCCTCCGAGAGGGGTCCGAGCATCAGCAGATGCGACTCGATGAGTCCGGCGAACCCGTCCTGCTCGGCGAGATCCCCGAGTCGATCCGCCCGGATCACCATGACCAGCGCGCCTCGGAAGATCGTCCTCCCCACGTCCTGGAAGAACTGCCTCGTCTCGTCCGCGTCATCGTTGGCGAACGCCTGCTCGCACTGGTCGACGATCAGCAGCGACTCCGCGTCGTGCTCGACGATCTCGCGAAGGGCCTGCACGGGGCGCTCGCCGGGGGTGAAGACCGTCACTCGCCTGCCGCGGGCGGCGAAGCGCGCCGCAATCCCTGCCCGGACGAATGACGATTTGCCCACTCCCGAGGATCCCGAGACGATGAGCACTCCATGCCGCTCGAGTTCCTGCAATCCGCGGTCCAGTTCCGCCTCGCGGCCGAAGTAGCGCTCGCCCTCGTCGACTCCCGCAGGCGGGAGACCGAAATACGGACACTCGGCGCTCGCTGCTCGGAAGACGGTGGACGACTGCAGGTCCCGATCCTGATGAAGGATGGCCTGTTCGAGCGCGGCGAGCGCGGCGCAGGGGTCCAGACCCAGTTCCGCGGCGAGGAGCTCGCGCCCGCGGCGCACGGTAGCCAGCGCGTCAGCCTGTCTCCCCTGTCGATACTGCGCGAGACCGAGGATCACCCATCGGCGCTCGCGCAGCGGTGCTTCGGCCACCCTGGCACGCGCGTGAGCGGCCGCGTCGCGCAGATCACCCGACTGCAGCTTCGCTTCCAGCAGGGACTCTTCGGCGGCAAGGCGGATCTCGTCCAGCCGAAACGACTCGATCCGCGCCGGCTCCCAATCGGACAGCTCGGCGAACGGCTGGCCGCGCCAGAGCGCCAGAGCTGCCGAGAACGCGTGCACGGCACGGTCGGGCTCCGCCAGCTCGAGCAGCTCGGACCCCCGCGCCACCAGTCGCTCGAACTCCACCGCGTCGATCTCCACCCCGTCCGCGACGAGCCGGTACCCCAGCGGGGCGGTCTCGATCGACGCAGGCGCGATCACGCGACGGAGTCGCATGATGCACCCGGGAATCACCTTCGTCCAGGAAGCGGGAAGGTCGTCGCCCCACAAGGCCGTGGCGAGAGACTCGACCGAGACCGACTGGCCCAGACGTGCCACGAGGGCGCCCAGCACAAGCCGGTCGCGCGGGGCAGGAGCGATCCGACCATTGTCGACCGTCAGCGTCCCCAGAACGCGCACGTCCATGTGCACACTGTGCGACCGAAGGCGACCCGCGTCAAGGGCACCGATATCGGGCTGATATCAGGCTCCGCCCACCGCTGTCCGGGTGGTGTCGACCCGCCGTGCGCGCCCTGGTGAGACGATCCCGGCTCCGAGCGCCGGCATCCGTCTCGCGGTGGAGGCAGATGGTGGATGCCGGGTCGCCGCGGCGATCCTATTGGGATGCCGCCGACGACTCCGCCTCGCAGGCCGGGTCGTAGGGGCGGTCGGCGAAGACGTCCTTCCACTCCTCCTCGGTCAGACCACGTCCCGCGATCGGGCACGCCCGCTCAAGCCAGATGTCGGGGTCGGCTGAGACCGCTTCGCGCCTGCCGTTCGGAAGTTCATAGATGAGGGTGCGATCGTCTTCCGGCGTCGTGAAGTCGCTCACGTCCCGAATCCATTCGCGGAACGAAGCTGTCCAATCATCCAGCGCCCAGGTGAAGATGGCACCATCCTTGCCCGCCGTCACCAGTTCTCCTGTCGAACGGAACACCAGGGCCCGGACGACGTCGCGATGGCCATCGAGCGTCTCCTCGAGCTTTCCCGTTGCTGCGCCCCAGACCCACGCTTGCTCGCCTGCGGCGGTGGCGATGTGCTCGCCGTCGGGACTGAATGCGCCGTCCACGACGGAAGCGGTCATCTCGAGCACATGCGAGCGAGCCGGATCCGCAAGGTCGACGATGCGCGCCGCCAGCCGGCCCTCTCGCAGCAGGAGCGAATGCCCGTCGGGACCTACGGCGAGCAGCCCGTCGCCTTCGATCTCGTCGAGCAGTGCGCCGGTGGCAGTGTCGAAGACGGCCGTGGGACCGAAACCGCTCGCATACAGCCGGGTGCCGTCGGGCGAGAACCGCACGCGTCCGAACGACCCCGCCCAACTCGGCGGCCCGGGATTCGTCCCGGCGTGGGGAAGGTGCAGCAAGAGAGGCTCGTTCGGCGCCGCCACCCGCCAGAGCGCGATGTTCGGCCCTGATGCCGTCTCGGGAAGAGGCGCGATCACCGCTGCCAGCGACTGATCGGCTGTGTACTCGATATCGAGGACCTCAGCCGCGAACGCGGGAAAGGCGAGCGCGCGGGTCTCGACGCCGCCCAAGTCGAACGTGCGCAGATCGGGGGAATCGCACCACCCGCCGCGCCCGCAGTCTCCGTGCATGACACTGAGTGCGATCTGCCCGTCCGGGCCCTCCGCGGCGTCAAGGACGATCTTTCCGCCCACTTCTGCCTGCGCGACCTGCACTCGGCGGTCGAGGTCGAAGACCCTCGCCTGGATCGAGTCGTCGATCACCAGCGCGGTGGAGTCGTCCACACCGAGCATCATGGTCTCGATGCCCATGCCGTCGCTGAGCCGAGCCACGCTCACCATCCGCGGGCTCCGGCCCATGACATCCAGCACTGCCCTTCTCGTCGTGGGCGCGTCCCAGAGGCGGACGGCCTCCACCGCAAGGAGAAGGGCGTGGTCATACTCCGGCTCCGCGGCAGAGAGCGCGGCGACACGACGCGCGTCGTCCCTCACCGCCTGCTTGTTGAGCTCGGAGACCTGCACGGCGGCAAGGCCACCGGCGGCGATGGCCACGAACGCGAGCGCTGCGGTCGCTCCGGCCAGCCACCGCAGTCGCCGGACAGAGCGCCGCTCGCGCTGAAGCTGATGGCGCGTCGCTTCGAGGTCCGCCGTCTCACGCTGGACGGAGGCATCCAGGAATGCCCGCTCGACAGGGGCGAGCACCGGCCGGGCCGAATCCCTCCATTGGACGGCCGTGCTGAGCCGGCCGCCGCGATAGAGCTCGCTGTCGGGCCGCGCCATCTCCTCCCATGCAGCCGCCGCGGAGTTCAGATGCCGCATGATCCGCTGGCCCTCGACGTCCTCCGCGAGCCATTCGCGCAGACGTGGCCACTCCCGGGCGAGGGCCTCGTGAGCCAGTTGGAACGACTCCGCATCGCTCGTCACCAGCCGTGCATCCACCAGACGGCCGGCCACTGCCGCGTGCGCATCATCGATCTCGACGAAAGCCCGCTCGACCCGCTGGGAGATCAGTCCCTCCCCCGGTGACGGCTCGACGAGCCGGAGAAGGATGTCGCGCGCCAGGAGCGCGTCGCCATCGGAGAGGTCGCMGAACATCTCTTCCGCAGACTGCGACACCGCGCCGCGGATCTCGCCCGCGGCGACGTAGCCGTCGACGGTCAGGACCCGTCCTTCTCGGCGCTGCCAGACCTGGCGCAGCGCGTGCGAGAGGAGCGGCAGATTCCGCCCGTCGGCATCACGTATGAGGATCTCCACGAGACCGGGTTCCAGAATGAGTCCGGTCTGCTGGGCGGGGTTCTGGATGACCGCCCTCAGCCCGTCGTCCGACAGGGGTCCCAGCATCAGCAGATGCGACTGGATGAGCCCGGCAAACCCGTGGTGGTCGGCGAGATCCCCCAGCCGATCTGCCCGGATCGTCATCACCACCGTTCCACGAAAGACCAGTCGGCCGAGTTCCACGAAGAACTGCCTGGTCTGCTCGGGGTCCTCGTTTGCGAACGCCTGCTCGCACTGATCGACCACCACCAGAGACTCGCTGTCGTGCTGAACGAGCTCGCGGATGGCCTCGACCGGGTGCTCACCCGGCGTCATCACGGTCACGCGCCTGCCGCGCGCGGCGAACTGCGCCGCGAGCCCCGCCCTGACGAATGAGGATTTTCCCACCCCGGACGACCCGGAGACCAGGAGCACGCCGTGCCGGTCGAGCGCCTCCAAGCCCTGCCGCACCTCTTCCTCGCGCCCGAAGAAGCGCTCCGCGTCGTCCACCCCGGCGGGAGGGAGCCCGAAGTACGGGCACTGTGCACTGGCTGCGCGAACCGGGACCGAGAAGTCCAGTTCGGGATCCTGGAGGAGCATCGCCCTCTCGAGAGCCGCCAGCTCGGCGCTGGGGTCGAGCCCGAGATCGGCGGCGAGAAGCTCACGTCCACGACGTACGGCGGCCAGTGCATCCGCCTGCCGACCCTGCCGATACTGCGCCAGGCCCAGGAGCACCCACCGACGCTCGCGCAGTGGTGCTGCATCGACCCTGGCCCCCGCCTCGGCGGCCGCTGCCCCGACGTCGCCCGACTGCAGACGCGCCTCCAGCAGCGACTCCTCCGCCGCGAGTCGCATCTCGTTCAGCCTCGACCCCTCAGTGCGTGCGGGCCCCCAGCCGCTGAGTTCGGCGAAGGGCTCTCCGCGCCACATCGCCAGCGCCTCCCCGAGGGCGTGCACGGCGCGATCGGGCTCGCCGACTTCGAGAAGCTGGCACCCTCGCCCGATGAGCCGTTCGAACCGGTCGGTGTCGAGGTCGACTCCGTCGGGAACCAGGACGTATCCCATCGGAGTCGTCTCGATGCTCGCGGGCGACATCAGCCGTCTCAGCCGCATGATGCAGCCGAGGATGACCTTCGTCGACGAGACCGGCGGTGCACCGGCCCACAGCGCGGACGCGAGGGAATCGACCGACACCGGCTTTCCGACGCGCACGACCAGCGCGCTCAGCACGACACGATCCCGCGGAGCGGGCACGATCCGACCTTGGTCGACCGTCAGTGTCCCCAGAACACACACGTCCATGTGCACATCGTGGGACCGAACCCAGGTGGGGTCAAGCGGACCGATATCGGCGGGGTATCAGCGCGGTCAGTGGTTGAAGAGGATGAGCAGCAGTCCCGCGAGAACCGCGAGCGCGGCCACCCCGAACGACGCATATGCGGCAGCAAGGGAGAACCGTTTCTGCCCGTCCGTCAGCGGATTCTTCCGGGCGGCCTTGAGCGCGCGCTTCTCGGCGCGGGCACGCTCCTTCTCCGTGACGATCGTGATCGCGTCGGTGAACTCCGCAGGTGCGACGACCGGCGGGCGACCCGCTCGCACCAGCAGACGGAGACCGAGCGAGTAGAAGCTGACGACGATCACGGCCGAGATCATCGCCGCGATGAACACCTGGACGAAGGCCAGCCATTCGATGTGGACGTTCACTTGGGCGCCTCCTGATCGCGACGCGCCTGCTTGCGCCGCACGGCCCGGCGGGTGGGCGGCGGATTGTGCGTCACTTTGACGGCTGCCCCGGAGTCGGCCACCTCGCTCATCGCGTTCGCCGCAGTGACGGCGTCCCGGCGCGAGCGCCAGAAGAGCCCGACGATGATGAGGACCGCGAGGATCGTGTCGATCAGGATGCCCCATTCGGGCAGCCAGACCACGATCAATGCGGCGAGCGCTCCGACCGCACCCGCGGCGGGCAGCGTGAGGAGCCAGCCCACCATGATGCGCCCCACCGTCCGCCAGCGGACTTTCGACCCGCGGCGTCCGAGGCCGGACCCGATGACCGAGCCGGACGCGACCTGCGTGGTCGAGAGGGCGAAGCCGAGGGCGCTCGAGGCCAGGATCGTCGAGGCGGTGGAGGCCTCCGCCGAGAACCCCTGCGCCGGCTTCACATCGGTCAGGCCCTTGCCGAGGGTGCGGATGATGCGCCATCCGCCCATGTAGGTGCCCAGGGCGATCGTGATCGCGCACGCGAAGATCACCCAGGTCTCGGGTTCGGGGCTCGTCTGCCAGCCGACCGTGATGAGCAGCAGGGTGATGATGCCCATGGTCTTCTGCGCATCGTTCGTGCCGTGGGCGAGCGCGACGAGCGACGAGGTGAAGATCTGCCCGAAGCGGAAGCCGTCGCGGCCGTCCGCTTTGGTGTCGTAGCGGCGCGTGATGACGTACGCGAGCTTGGTGGCCGTGAAGGCGATGATGCCGGCGGTGAGCGGCGCGATGACCGCCGGAAGGATGACCTTCGACATCACGACGCCGAAGTCGATCGCCGCGGCGCCGACACCGACGATCGTCGCGCCGATGAGGCCGCCGAAGAGGGCGTGCGACGAGCTGGACGGAAGGCCGAGCAGCCAGGTCAGCATGTTCCAGGTGATGGCGCCGATGAGGCCGGCGAAGATCACCGCGGGGAACACCGCCGCCGAGAGCTGGTCCTCATGGATGATCCCGCCCGAGATCGTCTGTGCGACCTCGGTCGAGAGGAAGGCGCCGACGAGGTTCAGGACGGCGGCCAGCAGAACGGCCACCTTGGGCTTCAGGGCACCGGTCGCGATGGGAGTCGCCATCGCATTGGCGGTGTCGTGGAACCCGTTCGTGAAGTCGAAGAACAGTGCCAGTGCGATCACCAGCACGACCATGAGGGCTGCGGTCTCCACCGTTCGCTTTCCGTAGAGGGAATCAGAGGGGTGCCGACGCGATCGGCGTGCGAACGAACAGTTCAGCGAGGTTTCGTGCTCCGTTAACCGAGCCGAGAGGTATCCTCGCACATCCTCCGCGATTCAGATAACCGGTCCGGCGCCCCTCTCAGAAGGCTCGGCTAGCGTGAAGAGGTGACTGTGAACGACGCGCTGAGCGCGGCATCCCTCGTCCCCCCGATCGCCTCGCGCAATCCTGTTCCGCGCTCTCACCACGGCGACTCGTTCGACGACCCCTACGAGTGGTTCCGGGCCAAGGAGGATGCCGCCGTCCTCGGGCACCTCGAGGCCGAGAACGCCTATACAGAGGCGCGCACCGCGCACCTTTCGGGCCTTCGGGAGCGGATCTTCGAGGAGATCAAGGGACGCACCCTCGAGACCGATCTCTCGGTGCCGAGCCGCCAGGGCGCGTGGTGGTACTACGGCCGGACGCTCGAAGGCAGCCAGTACGGCATCCAGTGCCGCGCTCCGCTCGCCTCGCCCGACGACTGGACCCCGCCCGAGCTGGCTCCCGATGTCGAGGTGCCCGGCGAGCAGGTGCTCCTCGACGGCAACGTCGAGGCGGAGGGGCACGAGTTCTTCTCGCTCGGCAGCTTCGAGGTCTCCAACGACGGCACTCGCATGCTCTTCGGAGTGGATGTCGCCGGCGACGAGCGCTACACGATCCGCGTGCGCGACCTCGTCTCAGGCGAGGAGCTGCCCGATGTGATCGAGGGCACCTTCGCGGGCGCCACCTTCTCACCCGACGGCCGCTTCATCATCTACAGCACCGTGGACGACGCGTGGCGACCCGACACCGTGTGGCTGCACGAGCTCGGCACGCCCGTCGCCGACGACGTGAAGCTCTTCCATGAGCCGGACGAGCGCTACTGGGTCGGTGCGGGCTTCACACGCAGCGACCGCTACCTCGTCATCGGGCTGGGCTCCTCCATCACGAGTGAGGAATGGCTCCTGGATGCCTCGGACCTCCGCGGCGAGCCGCGCGTGGTGTGGCCGCGCAGCGAGGGTGTCGAGTACGAGGTGAACCACGCCGTGGTCGACGGCGAGGACGTGCTGTACATCGTCCACAACGACGGGGCCCTCGATTTCGAGCTCGTGCGGGTCGCAGCATCCGATCYMTCAGGCCCTCGCGAGGTCGTCATCGCGCACGAGCCCGGAAAGCGGCTGCTGGGAATGTCGACCTTCCGCGACTGGGCAGTGGTCGCCTATCGTCGCGGAGGCCTTCCGCGACTCGGGCTGCTCGACTACGCCTCGCGCGACGTGCAGGAGATCGAGTTCGACGAGCCGCTGTACTCCGTCGGCAGCGGCGGCAACCCGGAGTGGGCTCCCCCGCTGCTGCGACTGGGGTACGGCTCGTTMACGACGCCCGGCACCGTGTACGACTACGACATCGCGACGGGCGAGCTGCTGCTGCGCAAGCGACAGCCGGTGCTCGGCGGCTATGAGCCGGACGACTACGCCCAGGCGCGGGTGTGGGCGACGGCGCAGGACGGCGCGCAGGTTCCCGTCTCGCTCGTGTGGAAGCGGTCGTTCGGCGACGCCGGGGCCGCTCCGCGACCCGTGCACCTCTACGGCTACGGCTCGTACGAGCACTCCATCGAGCCCGGCTTCTCGGTCGCCCGCCTGTCGGAGCTCGACCGCGGTGTCGTCTTCGCCGTCGCCCACGTCCGCGGCGGCGGCGAGATGGGCCGCCAGTGGTACGAGGACGGCAAGCTGCTCAACAAGCGCAACACGTTCACCGATTTCGTCGACTGCGCGCTGCATCTGATCGATAACGGCTACACGTCGCCCGCTCTGCTCGTCGCCGAGGGCGGATCGGCCGGCGGCCTGCTCATGGGGGCGGTCGCGAACCTCGCGCCGGAGCTTTTCGCGGGCATCCTCGCCGATGTGCCCTTCGTCGACGCCCTGACGACGATCCTCGACCCGTCGCTGCCGCTCACCGTGATCGAGTGGGACGAGTGGGGCAACCCGCTGGACGATCCAGCTGTCTACGCCTACATGAAGTCGTACTCCCCCTATGAGAACGTGCGGGCGGATGCCGAGTACCCGCGCATCCTCGCGGTGACCTCGCTCAACGACACCCGCGTCATGTACGTCGAGCCGGCCAAGTGGGTCGCGCGCCTCCGCGAGGTCGGGGCTGATGCTCTCCTCAAGTGCGAGATGGTCGCCGGGCACGGCGGTGTGAGCGGTCGGTACAACGCGTGGCGCGAGCGCGCGTTCGAGCTCGCGTGGCTGCTGGACGTGCTGGGAGTCGCCGAGGCCTGAGCCCCTGCGGCGGGCCGGCCTCGGCATCCGCTCCTCAGAGCGCCCGCGCGGCACGGCGGGGCCCGGGGCCCCGGCCCTCCCCGCGCCGACACAGGGGATCACGCCCAGGAAGGGCCGCCTGCGCCCCTGTCTCGGCTGGATCCCCTGTCTCGCTGGGTTGGGAGTGAGCGCGGGTTGGTCGTGAGCGTGGCGAGGCCGCGCCGATCCTGGGGGTGGATAGGGAGCAGCCCCGCCGCGCGCAGCGCACGATCAAGGGGTCGCCACGCCATCGTGTCGCCCCAGTCCCAGCGGGCGAACCCGCCTTCGTGGCGGCGCAGCCGATCTTCGCGCAGCTTCTCACGGATGAAGTGCTGCTTGGACGCCTCCGCGTCGGCGGCGTCGTACTTGCCGTACCCGTCAGACTCGCCGATGATGCGGTGCCGCCGGAAATAGAAGTCGACACGATCCTGGACACGCTCGTAGGCGAACTCAACCTGCGAGTCGGGACGCTCGTATCCCAGCCAAGTGATGACAGCCCGGCTGCAGGACTCACCCACGGACTCGGCGTCCGGGTCCACGTGATCATCGATCCAGTCCAGTTGCCGGACGCCGCGACGGTTCGACTGATCGCGTCCGCGCTCTCCGAGACGAGCCGCTACGGACACCCCCAGCCTGCGTGCCGTGTGATCGGCGACAGCGAGTGCGAACGCCGGCGGCAGGACGCGACACAGATCGAGCATGGTGTCCTCGATCGATGTTGTCAGCATGCCGTCGACGGCTCGAGGAGCACTGGCATCTCGCGTTCCATGGACGACGACATCCCCCTCCCGCCACGATGTTCCGCCGGCGTGCATCAGGTGAATCAGACGCGGCTCACCGAACACCGGCATCCGGTGAAGGGATGCGGCGGACTCGAGGCAGAACACAGGCTCGGTCCAGGTGCGTGCAACCGCGTGGACGCGCAGCCGATAGCGGTCCCAGGGGGCGAGCGCGTTCCACTCCCGTCGCAGCACATAGGCGCCCGCGCGGATCCGGTGGAGAGCGGCATCCCGATCGAGTCGAAGGAGTGTGGGCGGGTGCTCACGCACCAGCAGGAGGGGTGGAACTGGTTCAGTCACGCGACAATCTCGGCACCATGGCCGCCGAGCCCGCCGACTCTGGCCCCGATCTGTGGACTCCCACGTCCCACGAACACCTGTGCAGGGCCGCCCTCGCGTCGAAACGGGGCGTCTCGTCGAGACAAGGCGGTCCGACGCCCTGTCTCGGCGCAACTCCCTGCCTCGGCGGAAGCTTCTGCAGGTTGCGCACCACTCCGGCGGGAGAAAGTCGGAGACGGCACGAGGGGCAAGACACGCGGAAACGGGATGCCTCGAGCGAGGCATCCCGTCTCTGGTCCGTCTTCCGGGCTCAGCCGAAGAGCGCGGCGGCCTCGTCGTACCGGTACTGGGGAACGGTGTTGAGCTCGCCGAGCGCGTCGGCGAACGGAACGCGGACGATGTCGGTGCCGCGGAGGGACACCATCTGCCCCCAGGACTCGCTCACCACGGCGTCGGCGGCGTGGAGGCCGAGGCGGGTCGCGAGCACCCGGTCGAAGGCGGACGGCGAGCCGCCGCGCTGGATGTGGCCGAGCACGGTCGCACGGGTCTCGATGCCCGTGATGCGCTCGATCTCGGGCGCCAGGACTTCGCTGATCCCGCCCAGCCGCGGCCGGTTGAACGCGTCGAGGCCCTTGTCGCTGAACGCCTCATCCATGCCGGTGAGCGTGAACCCTTCGGACACGACCACGAGCGGCGCGCGGCCGCGGTCGTGCGCCTTGCTCACCTGGCTGGCGATCTCGGTGATCGACAGCGGCACCTCGGGGATGCAGATGACGTGGGCGCCCGCCGCGATGCCGGCGTGGAGCGCGATCCAGCCCACGTGGCGGCCCATGACCTCTGCGACCATGCAGCGCTGGTGCGAGTCGCCCGTCGTGCGGAGTCGATCCATCGCGTCGGTCGCGATGTTGAGCGCGGTGTCGAAGCCGAACGAGTAGTCCGTCGCGCGGAGGTCGTTGTCGATCGTCTTCGGGACGCCGAGCACGTTGATGCCGTCGTTGGCGAGGCGGTTCGCGGCCGCCAGGGTGCCCTCGCCGCCGATCGCGATGATGCCGTCGATCCGGTGACCGTACAGGGTCTTCGAGATGTTCTCGGCACCCCCGCGCGGGCCCTCGTAGGGGTTGGTGCGGCTGGTGCCCAGGATGGTGCCGCCGACCTTCGACAGGCCCTTCACCTCGTGGCGGGTGAGCGGGAAGAAATCACCGTCGACGACCCCGCGCCATCCGTCGCGGATGCCGACGAACTCGAGATCGTAGTTCGTGGTGCCCTTCAGGACGACGCCGCGGATGACCGCATTGAGCCCCGGGCAGTCGCCGCCGCTGGTGAGGATGCCGATCTTCATGTGTGGTCCTTAGGTCAGGGGGTTCTTCAAGCGGCGTCGCAGCCTCTCCCGACACTATCGCCGGATGCCTCGCCCCTGCCACACACGCGACCTTCAGTATCCGAGCCGCTCGAGCCCCGCCGCGCGACGACGGGCGCCCCCGTGGGAGCGCCCGTCGTGTCGACTCGGACCTCGTGGTCTGTCAGTCGTGCTTCGTCCCCTCGCGAGCGGCCTGCTCGTCGGCAGCGGCGCTGTCGAGCGAGTCGTCGTCGAGGTCGCCGTCCAAGGGCTGCTCGTCACGGTCGCCCGAGAGCGCATCCGCAATCGTGCCCCCGACCGTGACGTCGTCATCCCTCGTCCGGTGGTTCGGATCGGACATGTCGGCCTCCTTCGTCTCCGTGCCTCGACGGTACGAGTCCGGGAGGAGACGAGGCGAGGCCTTGACGAGCAGACGAACCCTGGCTACGCAGCGCCGAGTGCTCGTCGCAGCACGTGCATGAGCGCCGACAGCTGCACCGAGTCACTCGACTGCGGGTCGACGGCCTCGCCGTCGAGCGCGCGCGCCGCGAGCCCCTGCTTGGAGTCGATGAGCTCGGCGATCTTCGTGTCGATCGTGTGCGCGGCGATGATGCGCCACGCCGTGACCGGCTCGTCCTGGCCGATCCGGTGCACCCGGTCGATCGCCTGAGTCTGCTCGGCGGCCGTCCACGACAGCTCGGCGAGCACGACGTTCGACGACGCCTGCATGTTCACGCCGACGCCCGCCGCGGTGAGCGAACAGACGGCGACGCCCACGGCGGGGTCGTTGTTGAACGCGTCGATCGCCTGCTGGCGCGCGATCGTCGTCTGGTCACCGCGCAGCGACACCGTCTTGAGGCCGGCAGAGGCGAAGTGCGCCTCGGCCTGGTCCATGACGTCGATGTGCTTGGCGAAGAAGACGACCTTGCCGACCGAGCGCTGCAGCTGGACGGTGTAGTCCGCCGCGAGCTGCGCCTTGGCCTGCCCGATCTTGCGGACCATCGTGAAGACGTTCTCGGCGCCTGTTCCGGCCGCCTTCGACTCCTCGAGCTCATTGTGCGAGACGAGGCGCACGATGTCCTCGTCGATCTCTCCGGGAGCGAGGCCTCGGTCGCCGCGCGCATCGATGATGCGGCGGTACTTGCCCGCGAGCCGATCGCCGAGCTCGCGCTCGGCCTGACGGATCGAGCGGCCGAACTCGTCGTCCAGTTCGACGGGCAGGTCGGCGATGAGCTTGTCGGGGAGGTCGGCGGCGACGTCCTTCTTCTTGCGCCGGACGATGCCCATGGAGATGACCGCGTTGCGCGCTTCGGGGTAGAAGGCCTTGTCGGCCGGGGTGAGGCCCGTCTCGTCGAGCCTCTCCATCAGCACCGGGCCCGGCTTCTCGCCGTTGGTCCAGCCGAGGAACCGCCAGATCGCGTCGAAGTCCTCGACATCGTTGATGAGCGGGGTTCCGGTGAGGGCGAGCAGCAGGGGGTTGCGCACCTGCTCCCGGATCCGGGCGCCCAGCGCGAGCACGTTCTGGGAGCGCTGCGACGTGAGGTTCTTGATGAAGTGCGCTTCGTCGACGACCATGCCCTTGAGCCCCAGCGAGCTCAGCCAGGACAGGTGCCGGTCGAGGATCTCGTAGTTGACGATGAAGATGTCGGCGAACGCGTCGACGGACTCGCCGTCGCCGTGGATGACGGTGGCCCGGCGCTGCGGCGTCCACCGCTCGACCTCGCGGGCCCAGTTCATCTTGACGACGTTAGGGACGACCGCGAGCAGGGGGTACGCATCGGCGACGGATGCTGCCAGCACCGACTCCGCCGTCTTTCCGAGGCCGGGCTCATCGGCGAGGAGGAAGGTGCGGTGACCCTCGCGCACGGCCTCGAGGAACTTCGACTGGTGCGGCATGACCTCGAGGCCCCTCGGTGAGAGGCGATCGAACTCGGGAATCTCGGGGAGGTCCATCGTCGCCGCACCGCCGCCGGCGCCGGTCTCGAACGCCTTGTAGAGGGGACCCATGAGCTCCCAGCCGTCGAGCCGGCGACGAGGCGTCTCCTTGCTGACGCGCGCGCTCAGGTCGGGGGCGAGGAACGGGTGGGCCATCTGGCGCGACTCGATCTGCACGGGGACGACCTGCCGCTGGGCGAGAGCCGGCGGGACGACGGGCGCACTCGCGGGGGCGGTGTCGGTGATGATCAGCTCGTCGGGCGGCAGTTCGGCGCCGGATTCGAGGAGCCAGTCACGGCGCATGCGACGGGCGACGGGCGATGCCGCCTGGTCGACCTCGAGCAGCTGAATGAGGCTCGTGTCGCGCGCGGCGGTCTTGGCGAGGATCGTCGCCACGCCGTCCAGGCGCTTCAGCAGCTCAGCGCGCGCGGCATCAGTGATCGCGGTGTCGGCCTTGACCCGGGCACGCTCCTCGCGGACGAGGAACGCGATCACCTGGAACTTGACGCGGTTGGTCGGTCCGAGCTTTCCTCGCTGGGCCTTGGCCTCGACCTCGCGCACTTTGCGGGCGAGGATCGGGATGACGGGGGCCTCGTCGTCGCGCCGCGACGTCGTGGGCTTCCTGCGCCGCTGGTTGGCGGAACGTGCGGTGGATGCCGTGGTCGGCATGCTCCTCCTGAGCTTCGTGTACCGGGTGCTCCGGCTGGCGACCGGTCGGGCGACCGGCTGTGATGTGCACAGCTCCCGCGGGCGGCGAGGGCCGTCACGGACGCGGGACGGGATGCCTCTGCCCCCGGCCGCTGGCACTCGCTTCAGCGAGCCGCGGCGTCGAGATCAGGAATCCCCGACATTCAGTCTAGCGCGCGGACGCCCCGATCATCCCCAGAGCGTCTGGGCGATGTCCTCGGTGTATCCTTCGGGCGCGAAGTTGATCCACGCCGTCGAGACCCACCCGTTGCCGCGGACGAAGTGCGTCTCGCCCAGCGCCACCTCGTTGTCGGCGAGGTCGATTCGCTTCTGCTCGATGCGGCAGATCGTCCCGCCGTCCTGCTCCGCGCACCGAAGCCCGACCCCTGCAGTGCGGCCAGATCCCTATCCGGCTGAGCGCGCGATCGTGTCCTGCCACTCCCTGAGCCGGACAGGCTCATCGGTCACGATCCCGTCCACGCCCGCGGCGATGGTGTCCTGCCATTGGACGTCGTCGTTCAACGTGTAGACGACCACACGGAGTCCCAGATCGTGAAGCTGCTCGACGACCTCCGGACGCCCCGCGACCGCGCTGCCGTCGACGAGGATGCCGCGGGCGTTCGCGCCCTTGACGGCTCGCTCGACGTCGTGGGGAAGGCGGCGGAGGATCAGCAGCCGGAACGCGAGCTCGGAGGCGCCGCTCGTCGAGAGCAGGGAGCGTGGGTTGAAGCTCGCGATCGCCACCCGACGCTCGAGGTCGTGCTGTCGCAGCGTCGCGATGAGCGCGGCGCCGGCCTCGGCATCCCACTCCCCCTTCAGCTCGAGAAGCGCACGGGCACCCGAGGGGGCGAGCACCGCGAGGAACTCCTCGAGCGTCGGGACCGACGTTCCGACGTACTCCGGTGAGAACCACGCGCCGGCGTCCAGCGCCTTCACCTCGGCGAGCGTGAGGTCGGACACCCGGCCGGTGCCGTTGGTGGTGCGGTCGACCTTCTTGTCGTGCATGAGGACCGGCACACGGTCGGCGGTGAGGACGAGGTCGATCTCGACGTAGTCGAATCCCGCCTCGAGCGCCGCCGAGACCGCCGGGAGCGTGTTCTCGGGGGCAAGGGCTCCACCACCCCGATGGCTGACGACGAACGCCGTCTGCTCGGGTGCACGCGCATCGCCCATGAGCTCCGTCGCACTCACCCGCGCCGGGACGGCTCCGAGGAAGGCGATCACGAGGCTCACGACGGCGAGCACGCAGACGGTCACGAGGGCCTGGATCCGATCTCGCGCGTCGGATTCCGGGTGGGCGGGCATCGGGCATGTCCTCCGGGGTGGTCACGTCGTCGTCGACGTGCCGCCACTCTACATGCGGCGTTACCTTTCCGTTACCTTTTGGTGACCCCCGCGATGTTCGCGTGTCGGGATGCCACTCCCGGGCGTGCCGATCAGACCAGACTCTTGGGGTGCCAGACGGTCTTGGTCTCGGTGAAGGCGGCGATGCGCTGCAGGCTGGGGGCTGCGGCATCGGCCCCCCGCTCGGGAGGGAGGACCCGGGTGAGCGTCTCCGCCGCCGCGATCTGCAGGTCGACCCAGTCGAGGTCGCCGGCGCCGACGAGGTCGAGGCCGTGCACCTCGGGGTGCGAAGCGAGCCACGGCGCGATCTCGGCGGGAGAGCCGGTGAGGATGTTGACCACGCCGCCGGGCACGTCGGAGGTGGCGATGACCTCGGCGAGGCTGATCGCCGAGAGCGGGTAGCGCTGAGATGCGACCGCGACGACCGCATTGCCCGTGACGAGGGCCGGAGCGATCGCCGACACGAGCCCGAGGAGGGCGGTGTCCTGCGGTGCGATGACGCCCACGACACCGGTCGGCTCGGGCACCGAGATGTTGAAGTACGGCCCGGCGACGGGGTTGCCGTTGCCTGCGACCTGTGCGAACTTGTCGCACCACCCGGCGTACCAGACCCAGCGGTCGATGGCCGCGTCGACCTCGGCCTGGGCCGTGGCCGTCGACGCGCCCGACTGCTGGACGATCTCGTCGACGAACTGCCCGCGGCGGCCTTCGAGCACCTCCGCCACGCGGTAGAGCACCTGACCGCGGTTGTAGGCGGTCGCGCTCGACCACGGCTTCACCGCCGCGCGTGCCGCTGTGACGGCATCCCGGGCATCCTTGCGCGATGCGAGGGCGGCGTTCGCGAGGAAGTCGCCCTTCGGTGACACGACCTCATAGGTGCGTCCGGATTCGCTTCGCGGGAAGGCTCCGCCGATGAACAGCTTGTACGTCTTCGGCACGGTCAGTCGCTTGCTCATTTTCCGCTTCCTGCGCTCGTCGATGGCGCCTTGAGGTACGCCAGCAGGCCCTGCCTGCCGCCCTCGCGGCCGTAGCCCGACTCCTTGTAGCCGCCGAAGGGGCTCGCCGGGTCGAACCGGTTGAACGTGTTGGCCCACACCACACCGGCGCGGAGGCGATCCGCGACCGCGAGGATCCGCGAGCCCTTCTCGCTCCAGATGCCCGCCGACAGTCCATAGGGGGTGTTGTTCGCCTTCTCGATGGCCTCAGCCGGTGTGCGGAACGTCAGGACCGAGAGGACCGGCCCGAAGATCTCGTCGCGCGCGATCCGATGGCTCGACTGCACGTTCGTGAAGATGGTCGGCGCGAACCAGAAGCCCTTGTCGGGAATGACGCAGTCCGCCGTCCACCGATCGGCGCCCTCCTCGTCGCCGATGCGGCTGAGTTCGCGCACGCGATTGAGCTGTTCCAGCGAGTTGATCGCCCCGATGTCGGTGTTCTTGTCGAGCGGATCGCCGAGGCGCAGGGTGGACAGCCGCGTCTTCAGCCGGTCGACGACCTCGTCGTGGATGGACTCCTGCACGAGGAGGCGGCTGCCGGCGCAGCAGACCTGCCCCTGATTGAAGAAGATCCCCGTGACGATCCCGTCCACCGCCTGCTCGATGGGGGCGTCCTCGAAGATGATGTTCGCGGCCTTTCCGCCGAGCTCGAGCGTCACCTTCTTGTCGGTGCCCGCGACCGCCTTCGCGATCTCGCGGCCGACCGGGGTCGATCCGGTGAAGGCGATCTTGTCGACGCCCGGATGCCGCACCAGCGTCGCACCGGTGGCACCCGCGCCCGTCACGATGTTGACCACGCCCGCGGGCAGATCGGCCTGCTGGAGGATCTCGGCGAACAGCAGCGCAGTCAGCGGAGTGGTCTCGGCCGGTTTCAGCACGACCGTGTTGCCCGCGGCGAGCGCAGGGGCGATCTTCCACGCGAGCATCAGCAGCGGGAAGTTCCAGGGGATGATCTGGCCTGCGACACCCAGAGGCTGGGGACCGGCCCCGAGCCCCGCGTAGTCGAGCTTGTCGGCCCAGCCTGCGTAGTAGAAGAACCATGCCGCCACGAGGGGGATGTCGACATCCCGGCTCTCCTTGATGGGCTTGCCGTTGTCGAGGCTCTCGGCGACGGCGAGCTCCCGCGCGCGCTCCTGAATGAGCCGCGCGATGCGGAAGAGGTACTTGCCGCGGTCGCGGCCGCTCATCGTCGACCACGTCTTTTCGAACGCGCGGCGCGCGGCGGCGACGGCGGCGTCGACATCCGCCTCGCTCGCCGATGCGATCGTCGCGATGTGCGATTCGTCGGCGGGCGAGATCGTCGCGAAGCTCTCGCCGGTGCCCGGGCGGAACTCGCCGTCGATGAACAGCCCGTACTCGTCGCGCAGACGGAGGATCGCGCGCGACTCGGGAGCGGGGGCGTATTCGAGGAAACTCATCTGCATCTCACCTGGGGTTCGGGCCGGTTGTTCGGAAGCGCCGGGGGCGCGGAGCGACACGAGAAGTCAGTCGATCGTGACGTAGTCGGCGCCGGAGTAGTGCCCGGTGCGCAGCTTCTGCCGCTGCAGCAGCACGTCGTTCAGCAGACTCGACGCCCCGAAGCGGAAGAGGTGCGGCTGGAGCCACTCCTCGCCCGCGATCTCGGCGACCGTCACGACGTACTTGATCGCGTCTTTGGAGGTGCGGATGCCGCCCGCGGGCTTCACCCCCACCTTCTCGCCGGTGGCGCGGTACCAGTCGCGGACGACCTCGAGCATCAGCAGGGTGGTCGGGAGGGTCGCCGCCGGCTGCACCTTGCCCGTGGAGGTCTTGATGAAGTCGCCGCCGGCGAGGATCGAGAGCCAGGACGCCCGCTTGATGTTGTCGTAGGTCGTCAGCTCGCCGGTCTCGAGGATTACCTTGAGCGAGGCGTACGTGCCGTCCTCGCGCCGGCACGCCTGCTTCACACGGGCGATCTGGTCGAAGACGAGTCCGTAACGGCCCGACAGGAAGGCGCCGCGGTCGATCACCATGTCGATCTCATCCGCGCCGTGGGCGACCGCCTCTGCGGTGTCGGCCAGCTTGATCTCGAGCGAGGCGCGGCCGCTGGGGAAGGCGGTGGCCACCGCCGCGACGCTGACTCCCCCGTCATCGGGGTCGCCGTGGGCCGAGCCGAGCGCCTCGACGGCGTAGGGCACCATGTCGCCGTAGACGCAGACCGCCGCCACGCGGGGGCAGGTCGGGTCCGAGGCATCCGGATTGAGAGCCTTGGCCGCCAGCGAGCGGACTTTGCCCGGGGTGTCTGCTCCTTCGAGGGTCGTCAGGTCGATCAGCTGGATGATCCGATCGAGCGCCCAGGCCTTGGAGGTGGTCTTGATCGAGCGGGTGCCGAGGTCAGCCGCTCGCTGCTCGAGACCGACGGCGTCGACGCCGGGAAGGCCGTGGAGATACCGACGCAGCGTGGTGTCGTCGGGCTGACCGCCCAGCAGCTGGACGGCGCGCTCCGGGAGCGTCTGCAGTTCGGTCCGGCTCATGGTTCTCCTTGTCGTGGCTGTCGGGTCGGCGCGGTCCTCGCGCATCATCCTCCGGGTGGCGCCGCCGCGGCGACGACCCTCGCGTGCCTCACCAGCACGGCGAGCCCGATCGCGACGACGACGAGGAAGGCGATCGTGAGGCTCGTGAAGGCGAACCAGTTCTCGTCCAGGGCGAGCACGATCGCGGCGGCGATCACGGCGATCGCAGCAGCGGCGATCTTCGACCCGAACTTCAAGCCTACCGCCGGAGTCAGCCGCCCAGCCGGCGAGTCGTCCCTCGCGAGGATCAGATCGGCGAAGGCGTCGAGGGTCGCCAGCAGCGAGGCGGAGTAGGCCACGGCACACCCCAGCGCTCCCCAGAGGTTCACCGAGGGGGCCGCGGCATCCGCGACGGCGAGGAGGGCGTTCACGGTCTCGATCGTAGGGCGGGCCCCGTGCTCGGTCTACGGCCGCTGCCCGGTCTACCGCTGCCGCCCGGTCAGGCCAGGAGGGTGCGAACCTTCACGACGTCGTCGCACATCTGCTCGATGAGCGCATCGATGCCGTCGAACGCCACCATCCCCCGCACCCGCATGGCGAACTGCACCTCGACCAGCCGCCCGTAGAGATCGAGATCGGTCTCGTCGAGGACGTACGCCTCGACCTGGCGGCTCGTGACATCGTCGAAGGTCGGGTTGGACCCCACACTGATGGCCGCCGGGTAGCGGGTGGTGCGCCGGGCCGCTGCGAGGGGCTGTGCCGCGTCGGCGGCCCCCTCGTCCACGAGCCACCCCGCATAGACGCCGTCAGCCGGGATGAAGCCTTCGAGATCGCTCGAGAGGTTCGCCGTGGGGAAGCCGAGCTCACGCCCGCGCTTCGCGCCGTGCACGACCTCGCCCCACACCGCGTGCGGACGCCCGAGGAGCCGCGCAGCGGTCTCGACGTCGCCCTGCGAGAGGAGGTCGCGGATCCAGGTGGACGATACCCGGCGATCCGCATCGAGGGAGCGGACATCGCCGATCACGTCGACGCGGAAGCCGAGCTCACCGCCGAGCTCGTGCAGGACGTCGGGATTTCCCGCGCCGCCCCGGCCGAAGCGGAAGTCGGTGCCGACCAGGACAGTCCGCGCACCGAGGGCATCGACGAGGATGCGCTCGACGAACTCCCGCGGGGTGAGGCTCGCCAGCGCCTCGTCGAAGCGCAGGAGCAGGGTGGCATCGATCCCCGTGCCGGCGAGCAGCTGCAGCTTCTGCGTGACCCCGATGAGGTCCTCGGGGCAGAGCTCGGGACGAAGGAGGCTGAGCGGATTGCGGTCGAATGTCACGGCGACGACCTTGGCGTCGGCGGCGGCATCCACCTTCGCCCGCTCCAGCACCGCACGATGGCCGGCGTGCACCCCGTCGAACTTGCCGATCGCGACGACGGACGGACCGAAGCCGGCGGGAACCTCGGCCGGGTCGCGGAAGACGATCACGACGTCACCGCGGCGGGTGCGGCATCCGTCGTCTCGCGATCATCGACCGGCGGATGCTTGACGAGCCACCACAGGCCGAAGAACGGCAGCACGAGCGGGATGAACACGTACCCGAGGCCGAACAGCGACCAGACGGTCGGATGCTGGAACAGCTCGGGGAAGGCGAGGCTCAGTGTGCCGATCACCAGGACTCCGACGAGCTCGAACCCGATCGCGATCCAGGCGACGCGGTACCAGCGACGGGATCCTGCGAACACGAGCGCGAGCGTCGCGACGATGTAGACCACCGCGGAAAGCGCCGACAGCGTATAGGCGAGCGGCGCCTGGTCGAACTTCTCGACGATCTGGACGAAGGAGCGACCGGTCGCGGCGAGCGCCATGATGCCGTAGACGATCACGAGCACACGGCCGACGCCGGTCATCCGGCGGGAACGGGAGGGGGAAGACATCGCCCCACGATTCTAGTCGCTGGCATCCGGGCCCCCGGCTCCGGTCAGGCGACCTGGACGGTCCAGATGATGTGCATGCGCCAGAGCATGACCGCGATCGCGAGCGCCGCGACCCCCATGATGACCGTGCTCCAGCGGCTGCGCTCCAGCAGCGCCCAGAACACGGCGGCCGGTGGCAGGAGGGCGGCCGATACGAGATACACCCAGAACTCCAGGAGCGACCCGGTGGGCGGATTGCCGACGAGGGGCGCGACGATCGCGATCACGATCTGGGCGATGAGGAGCAGCTCGACGAGCGCCAGTGAGCCGACCGTCCAATCGCTGGGACGCCGGCCGGCGAGGCCGGTGATGAAGCAGAAGAGACCCGCGCCGACGGCGATCCCGATCTGGACGTAGGTGAACCAGAGGATCATCGCGCCTGCTCCTCGGGCATGTTCATCGCGCTCTTGAGGTCGCTCCCACGGAGCTCGACGATGCCGACGAGCGATCCGTCGGGCGCGATGGCGGCCGCGTGAACGCCCTCGAGCCGCGTGGCGGCGCCGGCGAGGCGCTTGCCGTGGCGGAGGTCTCTCGCCTCGTCTGCCGTCACGTCGATGCGACCGAGGACGGCCGCTGCGGTGTCGGCCGGTGAGGCCAGTCGCGCGTCGGCGAGCTCGTCGAGGGATGCCGCATCAGCCACATCGAACGGCCCGATGCGCGTACGGCGAAGCGCCGTGAGGTGGCCCCCGACGCCGAGGGCGGCGCCGAGATCGCGCGCGAGCGCCCGGATGTAGGTGCCGCTCGAGCAGTCCACGACGACGTCGAGGTCGACCGTCTCGCCCTCGCGCCGCTCGGCGAGCACGTCGAAGCGGCTGACGGTCACGCTGCGGGCGGCGAGCTCGACCTCGACTCCCTCTCGGGCGAGGTCGTAGGCCCTGCGCCCGTCCACCTTGATCGCCGACACCCGGCTCGGCACCTGCGAGATCGCGCCCGTCAGAGGTTGGAGGGCGACGCGGATCCGGTCTGCGTCGAGGGCCGAGGCATCCGTCACCTCCGTCGTCTTCCCGTCCGCATCGTCGGAGTCGGTCGCGACCCCGAGGCGGATCGTCGCCTCGTACGTCTTGTCGAGCCCGACGATGAAGGTGAGCAGGCGCGTGGCTCCCTCGACCCCGAGCACCAGCAGGCCGGTCGCCATCGGGTCGAGGGTTCCGGCGTGCCCGATCTTGCGAGTGCCGAGCGCACGCCGCGCGCGAGCGACGACGTCATGGCTCGTCATCCCTCCCGGCTTGTCGACCAGCAGGATGCCGGGACTCACCGCGGGCATCAGCAGTAGTCCTGGAAGACGCGCTGCGGATGCGCGAAGTCGGTGTTGTCGACGATCGCCGAGGCTGCCGCGCGCGGATTCGCGTCGCGCAGGTAGAGCTCGTGACCCTCGCGATAGCGGGCGTTGGAGGCAGCCATGAAGTCCGGGTCGGTGCGGTCGCGCTCTGCCATCCGCTGGAATGCCACGTCGACGGGAACATCGAGCCAGACTGACCAGTCCCAGATTCCGCGCAGCTCAGGACGGTGCAGGAAGATGCCGTCGACGATCAGCACGGCATCGCGGGGAGCCGTCACCCACGCGGACTCGACCGAAGTATCGCGGGCGAGGTCGAACGCGGCGAGCTGGAAACCGGTGGTCGCTGAGGTCTGGCGCCCATCGCGGAAGGGGTCGATGAGCACGCGGCGGAAGGTGGCGTAGTCGTAGGAGTCCCGGTAGAAGCCCTCGGGCGAGGTGCGGCCGCGGGCGTAGCGCTCGGCGCGCGGCCGGTGGAAGTCGTCGATGCTCGCGCGGAACACCGCCGAGCCATCCTCGGCGAAGACCGCCGCCAGTCCATCGGCGAACAGCGTCTTGCCCGCGCCGTCCCGGCCGTCGACCGCGACGATGACCCGCCCGGCGCGATTGTGCTGGCGGACCTCGCCGCGGAGTCCGCGCAGCACGGTCGTGGCCGGGGTCGTGGGCAGGCGCATGCATCCAGCCTACGGTCGGGCGGATGGCGGATCTGCCGTCGGTTCGGGCCTCAAAGCGGGTCGCCCGCTGCCGCGCCTCCGCAACGCGGGTCGCGCACTGCCGCGCCTGCGCGAGGAGATCCGCGATTCCGAGGAGCATTGAGCAGGAATCCCCCCTCGGAATCGCGGATCTCCTCGGCAATGCGCACGGCGCACGGGTGCGAGCGACACCTCGAAGGCCCTCAGGGGGCGCGGTGAAGGCCCTGCGCGACAGCTCGAATAATCATGTCCTGCACCGTCTGCCAGCCCTCGACGACCTGTCGATAGCCCACGCGGATCACGTGGTATCCGAGGAGCATCAGCTGCGCGTCGTGCTCGATGTCGGCCCCGCGCTGGATTCCCACATGATGACCGCCGTCGATCTGCAGCACGAGGCGGTCGCCGATGAGGAAGTCGACCCGGCGCTCCGCGATCCACGCCTGCGGCCGGATCGGCAGCTTCATCCATCGCAGACGCGGCACTACGAAGGACTCGAGACCGGAGTCGGACCACGGCACCGCCTGCTCGCAGAGCCATCGGGCGGCGGGCGGCAGCGCCAGCCTTCGCAGAGCCTCGAGCGAGACCAGCCTCTGATTGAGCGCCGACTCCCAGATCGCGAGCGCCGCTTCGAAGGGCTGACACGCCGCAGCGAGCGCCAGGACGTTCTCGATCGAATCGACGAGGGCATCGGGATGCCGCGGCACGACCGGGATCGCCCAGTGCACCGTCGAGTCGCCCGCTGTGACACATCCGGCATGCGGCGGGGCGGCCACATGCGGGCGATCCTCGTCGAGCACCCAGAGTCCGAGCCGGCGCGCCTGCGTGACGCATGTCAGCACGACGCCGGCACGGGCCACCGCGACCAGGTGGGCATCCGCTCCAGGAGCGGCGAGCCATCCCTTCCGCACACGCAGCACGTCGCCTCGAGCGACCGCGCGGTCGATGCGGTGACGGCTGATGCCGGCATCCGTCACCCTCCTCACGCGAGCCACTCCCCCGGCCGCACGCACCAGCTCTTCGATCCGATCCGTCATGGTCAGACAGTGACCGAGGCCGCGGGTCGGAAAGGCGGGCGCAGTGGGGGTGAGGGATAAGCCCTTTGCGCGAGGCGGTTGAGGAGGAGCGGCCGCGGCCGCGAGGAGATTCGCGATTTCGAGGAGCGTTGGGCGGGAATCCCCCCTCTGATTCGCGGATCTCCTCGGCAAAGCGCGCGCCTAGGCTGAAGCGCATGCCCGACCTCGCGACGCCCCTCATCGCGTGGTACCGGGAGAACGCCCGCGACCTGCCGTGGCGCCGGCCCGGGTACAGCGCGTGGGGCGTGCTGGTGAGCGAGTTCATGCTCCAGCAGACGCCCGTGAACCGCGTGATCCCCCACCTCGAGGCGTGGCTCGCGCGATGGCCCACGCCGGCCGCGCTCGCCGACGAGGCGCCGTCGGAGGCGGTGCGGCAGTGGGCGAACCTCGGCTATCCGCGCCGGGCGCTGTGGCTGCACCGGGCGGCGGTGGAGATCCGGGATCGCCACGGCGGCACCGTGCCCCGGGACGTCGATGCGCTCCTCACGCTCAGCGGCATCGGGGATTACACCGCACGAGCGGTCGCGGTCTTCGCCTACGGCGAGCGGCATCCGGTCGTCGACACCAACACCCGGCGCGTGCTCGCCCGGGCGATCGACGCTCGCTCACAGCCGGGGCCGCCCGCTCGCCGTGACCTCGGCGCCATGACAGAGGTGCTGCCCGACCTGGATGCAGACGCCGCGATCGTGAACGCCGCTGCCATGGAGCTGGGCGCCACCGTCTGCACGGCGCGCATTCCTCGGTGCGGCCTCTGTCCCCTGCAGGACCGGTGCGCGTGGCGTGCGGCAGGCTACCCCGACACGGGTGACGAACGACGCAGGCAGGCGCGCTACGAGGGCAGCGACCGCCAGGCGCGCGGCGCGGTGATGAAGGCGCTTCGGGATGCCGCACCCCTCCCCGTCGGAATCCACGAGGTGCTCTCGGATTGGCCCGATCCGCACCAGCGTGACCGCGCGATCGACTCGCTCATCGCCGACGGACTGGCCGAGGGACTCGATGGGATGCTGCGGCTGCCGCACTGATCCCACCCGGCGCACGGCCTGATCGGTCTCTGCGGCCCCTACGGCTGCCGCGCTGACCTGACCGTCTCGGCGCCGACCGCGACGGCATGGCGTGCGAGAGCCAACTGACACGTCTGCCCTCAATGCGGAAGGACGGGCTCGTCGCATGGCGACCGGCCCGTCCTTCTGCTCGATCAGACGTCGGCGGGTTCGGACTCGTCCTCGGCGTCGGCCGGAGTCTCCGCATCATCCGATGCGTCGGTCTCGTCGTACTCCCGAGGCTTCACGTACGGGTCGGCGTCGCCTGCATACGTCGCCGTGGCGGCGAGGCCGGCCACGGCGGCGTCGCGCTCGCGGGCCTCACGGAGGAGATCCGCGATCTGGCCCGCGTTCTCGGGGATCGCGTCGGCGATGAACTCGATCGACGGGATGAGGCGCACATTGAGCTGCTTCCCGAGCTCGCTTCGCAGCATCCCGGTCGCAGATTTGAGCGCCTGGGCTGACCCCTCGCGCTCCTCCTCGGAACCGAGGACCGTGTAGAACACGGAGGCGTGCTGAAGGTCGCCCGTCACCCGGACGTCCGTGATCGTGACGAAGCCGAGGCGCGGGTCGCGCAGCCCCTTGTCGAGGCGCTCGGCGAGGAGGACTTTGATCCTGTCCGCGAGTCTGGCCACTCGGGCGTTGTCCGCCATGGCGGTCTCCCATCTGATGACGCGGCACGGGGGTGCCGCCGAGGACGCTCAGCCCCGATTCAAGGATAGTCGGACGCGTTGAAGCCCCCGACCCTGCCGCCTCCACCTGGAAGCAGGCGGGGCGAGCTCATGGCGGGGTGGGGCCGGGTGTCGCTCCCGCACGCGAAAAGAGGATCGCCCCCGCCAGAACTGGCAGGGGCGATCCTCTGTGCTATCCGAGATCAGCCGCGAGGCTTCTCGATGAGTTCGGTCGTCTCGATCTCATCGCCGATCTGGATGTCGTTGTACTTGCCGAGGCCGATACCCGCCTCGAAGTCCGTGCGGACCTCGGTGACGTCGTCCTTGAAGCGGCGCAGCGACTCGATGGCGAGACCATCGGCAAGGACGACACCGTCGCGGATGACGCGCGCCTTCGCATTGCGGGTGATCGTGCCGGAGCGGACGATGACACCGGCGATGTTGCCGAACTTGGAGGAGCGGAACACCTCGCGGATCTCGGCGACACCGGACTGGACCTCTTCGTACTCGGGCTTGAGCAGACCCTTGAGCGACTGCTCCACATCGTCGATCGCGTTGTAGATGACCGAGTAGAACCGCGTGTCGACACCCTCGCGAGCGGCGCGCTCGCGCGCCTTCGTGTCGGGGCGGACGTTGAACCCGATGATGATCGCGTTGTCGATCGTCGCGAGGTTCACGTCCGACTCGGTGATCGCACCGACGCCGCGGTGGATGATCCGCAGCTGCACCGAGTCATCGACCTCGATCTTGAGGAGCGACTCCTCGAGGGCCTCGACGGCACCCGAGACGTCACCCTTGATGATGAGGTTGAGCGACTCGACCTTGCCCTCTTCGAGCGCGCGGGTGAAGTCCTCGAGCGAGATACGCTTGCGGGCCTTCGCCAGCTGGGCGTTGCGCTCGGCCGCTTCACGCTTCTCAGCGATCTGACGGGCCAGGCGGTCCTCCTCGGTGACGATGAACGTGTCGCCGGCGCGGGGCACGGAGTTGAGACCCTGCACCTGGACCGGGCGCGACGGCCAGGCCTCGAGGACCGGGTCGCCGTTCTCGTCGGCCATGGCGCGCACTCGGCCGTAGGCCGTGCCCGCGACGATCGCATCGCCGACGCGAAGCGTTCCGGACTGGATGAGCACCGTGGCCACCGATCCGCGGCCCTTGTCGAGCTTCGCTTCGATCGCGACACCGCGAGCGGCCTTGTTCGGGTTCGCCGTGAGGTCGAGCCCGGCATCCGCCGTCAGCAGGACCGCGTCCAGCAGCTCCTGGATGCCGATGTTCTGGCGAGCCGAGACGTCGACGAACAGCACGTCGCCGCCGTACTCCTCAGCGACCAGACCGTATTCGGTCAGCTGCTGACGGACCTTGGCCGGGTTGGCGTCGGGCTTGTCGATCTTGTTGACCGCGACCACGATCGGCACGCCGGCGGCCTGGGCGTGGTTGAGCGCCTCGACCGTCTGGGGCATGATGCCGTCGTCGGCGGCGACCACGAGGATCGCGAGGTCGGTGACCTGCGCACCACGGGCACGCATGGCGGTGAACGCCTCGTGGCCCGGGGTGTCGATGAAGGTGATCGCGCGCTCGATGCCGTCGTGCTCGGTCCAGACCTGGTACGCACCGATGTGCTGTGTGATGCCGCCGGCCTCGCCCGCGACCACATTGGTCTGACGGATGGCGTCGAGCAGTCGCGTCTTACCGTGGTCGACGTGGCCCATGACGGTGACGACCGGCGGACGGATCTCGAGGTCGTCCTCGCTCTCGGCCTCCAGCTCCGCTTCGAGGTCGAGACCGAAGCCCTCGAGGAGCTCCTTGTCTTCGTCCTCGGGCGAGACCATCTGGATCTTGTAGCCGAGCTCGGCGCCGAGCACCTCGAACGTCGCTTCATCCAGCGACTCGGTGGCCGTGGCCATCTCGCCGAGGTTGAAGAGGATCGTCACGAGCGTGCCGGGCTGCACGGTGTAGCCCGTGATGGCCTCGATCTTGTCGGCGAAGTCGGCGATCGATGCGCCGCGGCGCATGCGGATGATCTCGCCGTTGCCGCGCGAGACGTTGACGCCGCCGACGACCGGCGCCGACCGCATCTCGAATTCCTGCCGCTTCGCACGACGCGACTTGCGCTGCTTGGACTTGCCGCCGCCCTTGCCGAAGGCACCCGCGGTGCCGCCGCCGGGCCCACGGCCACGACCGCCACCGCCGCCGGGACGACCGGCGAAGCCGCCAGCCGGTGCACCGGCACCGGGTGCGCCGCCGGGGCGCTGGAACCCGCCGGCGCCGCCGGGACGACCGGGGCCGCCGGGGCGCTGCTGGAAGGGCGCGCCGGGACGACCGCCGCCACCGGGACGACCCGCACCACCGGGGCGCGGAGCGCCGGGACGCGGGGCGCCGGGACGGGGAGCCTGCGGACGGGGGATGTTGCCGGGCGTCGGGCGCTGGCCCATGCCCTGCGCCGACGCGAACGGGTTGTTGCCCGGACGCGGGCCGGCGGGGCGCTGGCCCATCCCCTGCGCCGAGGCGAAGGGGTTGTTGCCGGGGCGGGGAGCGCCACCCGGACGCGGCGGTGCGGGGGTCGCGCCACCGGGGGTGGGTGCTGCCGTGCCACCCTGACCGGGTGCGGCCGGCGCTGGGGACTCAGCGGGCGCTGCGGCGGCAGCCGGAGCGGCCGGGGCAGGCGTGACCGCTGCGGGAGTCGGCGCGGCTGCGGCCGCGGGAGCGACCGGAGCAGCAGGCTCGGCGGGACGTGCGGGTCCGGGTGTGGGACCCGAGGGGCGTGCTGCGCTCGCCGGGGTCGACGGTGCAGCCGGGCGCACGGGGCCGGGGCGGCCCGTGGGGCGCGCTGCGCCCGCCGACTTCTGCTCACCGGCGCCGGAGGCGGCCGGCTTTCCGGCACCGTCTGCCTCGAGGGCAGCACGAAGCTTGCGAGCCACGGGGGGCTCGATGGTGGACGAGGGGCTCTTGACGAATTCGCCGAGCTCCTTCAGCTTGGCGAGGGCCACCTTGCTGTCGACTCCGAGTTCGGAGGCGATCTCGTGCACGCGTGGTTTGGCGTTTGCCACAATTCTCCTGTCTGGGATCTACCCAGACAGGGCAGACCGTTAGTCGCGGACGGGACTCATTTCGAGCCGTTCACTTTGTTTCCATAGCCATTCAGCCTTTTGTCTGCTGGAGGTGCTGTTCGATGGTCTGCGTGTCAAGCGGGCCTGACACACGCAATGCCCGCACGAAGGCGCGGCGCCGGATTGCGGCATCCACGCACTCGAGCGTCTCGTGCACCCACGCGCCCCGCCCTGGCATCGCCGCACGCTCGTCGATGACGAGCACGGAATCGATGGAGACCACCCTGAGGAGGGAGGACCGGGGAGCACGCGCGCGGCATCCGACACACGTTCGTACAGGTTCCATGTTACACCTTCGAGCCGAGCCGGCCGTCCGGCCCGGAGGCTGGGGACCGCGCTCGGCTGCGGTTCTCGATGGGTTCAGGACTCGAGGATCGAATCCGGCTGGATGTCGATCTTCGCGCCAGTGAGCTTGGCGGCGAGGCGGGCGTTCTGGCCTTCCTTGCCGATCGCCAGCGAGAGCTGGTAGTCCGGCACGAGAGCGCGGACGGCCTTGCTGGTCACATCGAGCACGAAGCTCGACGTCACCTTCGCCGGCGACAGTGCGTTCGCGACGAACTTCGCGAGCTCCGGGTCGTAGTCGACGATGTCGATCTTCTCCCCGCTCAGCTCTTCGGTCACCGCGCGCACGCGCCGGCCGAGTTCGCCGATGCAGGCGCCCTTCGCGTTGATCGTCGGGTCGTTCGCCTTGACGGCGATCTTGGTGCGGTGGCCGGCTTCGCGCGCGAGCGAGACGATCTCGACCAGGCCGGAGGCGATCTCGGGCACCTCGAGCGCGAACAGCTTGCGGACAAGACCCGGATGGGTGCGCGACACCGTGATCTGCGGGCCCTTGGTGCCCTTGGCGACGGAGGTCACGTAGACCCGAAGGCGCGAGCCGTGCGTGTACTGCTCGCCGGCGACCTGCTCTTCCGGAGGCAGGATCGCCTCGACCGTGCCGAGATCAACATGGACCATGCGCGGGTTGGGGCCCTGCTGGACGACGCCGGCGACGATGTCGCCTTCCTTGCCCTTGAACTCTCCGAGCACGGCGTCATCGGCGATGTCGCGCAGCCGCTGGCTGATGACCTGCTTCGCGGCGAACGCGGCGATGCGGCCGAAGTCTTCGGGGGTGCTCTCCTCTTCGCCGATGACGACGCCTTCTTCGTCGCGGAGCGGGATGAAGACGGCGACATGGCCGGTCTTGCGGTCGAGCTCCGACCGCGCCCCTTCGGGCAACTCGCCCGTCGGCGACGTGTGCTTGGCGTACGCCGTCAGAATCGCCTGCTCGATGATGCGGACGAGTTCCTCGAAGGGGATCTCCTTCTCGCGTTCGACCGTTCTCAGCAGTCCGAGATCGATGTTCACCGGGGCCTCCCTATTCAGCTCTTCGCCGGGCGCGCGCTGCGCGTCGGCATCCCCCCTACGTTACCGGATGCCCCGTTCCGCGGGCTGTGAGCAGGCTGGTGGCCCCGCCGCGATTCGCCGCGCGAAGGCGTCGGCCGGGCGACATACTGGCTGTGCTGCGGCGCCCGGCCGTCGCTCGGAAGAGCAAGGACTGCACGTGAACGATCCGGCGAGCATCACAGGCCACCGCACTGTTCGCACGGCCGACCCCGGGCTCATCGGCCTCCTCGGGTTCGTGATCGCGACGATGACCGCCCAGCTGGCTCATCTGGGAGTGCAGGACGAGTCCCCGGTCTTCTGGGTGGGTGCCGTCTTCGGAGGGGTCGTCCAGGTGACGGCCGGGATGCTGTCGTACTTCATCGGCGACAACTTCCACTTCATCGTCTACAACGCGTTCGGCTGGTACTGGATCGTCGTTCCGGGCTTCCTCCTGGGTGAGGAGCTCGGATTCTTCGAAGTGACGAGCACGGCCCGTGGCCTGTTCTCGCTGACTTTCGCGATCCTGGCGCTGGCCTTCGCTCCGGCCGGGGCGGTGCACAACTCGGCGCTTCCCATCACGCTTCTCCTGGTGTCTGCGGGGCTCGGCTTTCAGGCGGCGGGCGCGTTCTCGGGCGCGGAGGCGCTCGGCGTCGCCGGCTCGGTGCTCCTCATCGCCGCGTCCGCCCTCGCCGCCTACATGCTGGTCGAGAAGTTCTACTGGCGCACGATGGGCAGGCGAGTGGTTCCGCTCGGTCCCCCGTGGATCGCCGGCAGCCCCGACCCGGAATCCTGACCAGCGCCCGGCAGGGGTCACAGCATCACCCCTCCCCCAGGCCGCGTCAACCCCGCGGGGAGTGCCGCACCGCGCTCCTACACTCGTGCGGGTGAGGGCCGAGGCGAAGGAGGCTGCCCGGAACGCCGAGTCCAGTTCGGCCTTTCGAGGTCTCGCCCGTGCGGGTTACGTCGCGAACGGCGTCGTCCATGCACTCATCGCCGCGATCGTGATCGCCGTCGCTTTCGGAGGACGAGGCGAGACCGATCAGACGGGCGCCCTCAACGCCATCGCCGCAGCTCCCATCGGTGTCGCCGCCCTCTGGGTGCTGGCCGTCACCCTCTGCGCTCTCGGCCTCTATCACGCGGCCGAAGGGCTCCTGGCGAAGGACGCTGACGGCACCGCGCAGAAGTGGGGGCGCCGGGCCGCCGAATGGGCGCAGGCGCTCGTCTTCATCGCGCTCGGGCTCGTGGCGGCATCCGTCGCTCTGGGTGCACGCCCGGATGCCGAGAAGACCACCGAACAGGCCAGCCGGGGTGTGCTCTCGGTCGTCGGCGGGCCGATCCTGCTCGGCATCGTCGGCATCGGCGTGGCGGTGGGAGGCGCGACATTCATCGTCATGGGCATCCGGCGCAGCTACGAGAACCGGGTGGAGATCCCGCGCGGCAGGCGGGGAATCGTCGTGACGATCCTGGGCGTCGTGGGATTCGTCGCCAAGGGGGTGGCGCTCGTGATCATCGGTGTCTGCCTGCTGGTCGCGGGCGTCCGGGACGACCCGCGCGCGGCGGGCGGGCTCGACGGCGCGATCCAGGCGATCCTCGTGCTCCCGCTCGGTCCATGGATGGCGGGGCTCGTCGGGGTCGGATTCTTCGCCTATGCGATCTTCTGCATGTTCCGCGCGCGATACGCGCGCCTTTGAACCGCTCGCTCCCCGTTGTCAAGGGCTCGCGCGGCAGGGGTGCGACGGCCAGCCTGGAATCCATGAGCGAAGTGACGGGACCACAGGCGATCGCCCGGCTGAAGGAACTGGTGGAGGACATCGACTTCACCATGCTGACGACGCAGGATGCCGCAGGCAATCGGGTGAGCAGGCCGATGAGCACGCGGCAGATGGATGACCAGGGCGACATCTGGTTCTTCACCGCCGAGCAGACCAAGAAGGTCGACGAGGTGGAAGCCGATCACGACGTGGGTCTGGCCTATTCCGATGCGAAGGGGATGCGGTTCGTCTCGGTCGCCGGGCGGGCGCGAGTGGTCCACGACCCCAGCAAGATGGAGGAGCTCTACAGCCCCTCCCTCGACATCTGGTTCGCGGACGGGCTCGATACTCCCGGAATCGCGCTGCTGCGCGTCACGCCGGTCGAGTGCGAGTACTGGGAGCCGGCGCACGGCAAGCTCGCCTCGACCGTCGCCATGGCCAAGGCCCTCGTGACGCACGACACGCCCGACGACATGACGGACCACGGCCGGGTGAGCTGCTGAGCTACGCGGTGAGCCGGGCGTGCGCGGGTGTCTCCTGCGAGCGCGCCAGGAATCGGCGCCGCGCTGGCAGGAGACTGCAGCGCTCGCGAGCGCTCTGGACCGTGAGTTGAGTTACGCGGTGAGCCGGGCAACCGCCTCGGCGACCGGCACGACCTCACGCTCACCCGTGCGGCGGTCCCAGAGCTCGACCTGACCGTCGGGTGCGCCTCGGCCCACGATGACGATCCGGGGCACGCCGATCAGCTCCGCGTCGGCGAACTTCACGCCGGGTGAGACCTTGCCGGGACGGTCGTCGTAGAGCACATCCAGGCGCGCCGCCTCGAGCTCGGCGGACAGCGACCCGGCCAGCTCGAAGGCGACGGCATCCCGGCCCGTCGCGATCACGTGGACGTCGAACGGCGCGACCGCCTCGGGCCAGATGATGCCCTTGTCGTCGTTGTTGAGCTCGGCGAGGATCGCGAGGATGCGCGTCACGCCGATGCCGTACGAACCCATCGTGACCGTCACGAGCTTGCCGTTCTCGTCCAGGACCTTCAGGCCCAGAGTCTCGGCGAAGAAGCGGCCCAGCTGGAAGACGTGGCCGATCTCCATGCCGCGAGCGAGTTCGAGGGGGCCGGAGCCGTCCGGTGCGGGGTCGCCCGCTCGGACGTTCGCGACCTCGACGAAGCCGTCGCCGGTGAAGTCGCGACCCGCCACCAGGGTGTGGACGTGCTTCTGGTCGATGTTGGCGCCGGTGACCCACGCGGTTCCATCCGCCACTCGCGGATCGAGCAGGTACCGGATGCCGGTCGCGGACTCCTCGCCGAGGATCGACCCGGTCTCGGACCAGGGGCCGATGTAGCCCTTGACGAGTAGCGGGTTGTTCTCGAAGTCCTGTTCGCCGGCCGCTTCGACGGATGCCGGGGCGAACGCCACCTCGGCGCGCTTGTCGTCGATCTCGCGGTCGCCCGGAAGCCCCACGATCACGAGCTCCCTCGTGCCGTCGAGGTGGGTGAGGGCGAGAACGACGTTCTTGAGGGTGTGGGCTGCGGTCCACTGGGATGCGCCGTCCGTCCCGGGTCCGGCGACTCCCGGCGCGGGAGGCTCGAGGTGCGCGTTGCAATGGTCGACCAGTGTCTGGATCGTCGGGGTGTCGGGCGAGTCGAACACGACCGGCGCGCCCAGTCCGTCGAACGGAACCGGCTCGGGAGCGGTCGTCGTATAGGCCTCGACGTTGGCGGCATATCCGCCTGCCGATCGCACGAACGTGTCTTCGCCGACCGGCGTCGGGTGGAGGAACTCCTCGGAGCGCGCGCCGCCCATGAGGCCGTTGTCGGCGGCCACGATGACGTACTCGAGGCCGAGCTTCTGGAAGATCCGCTCGTACGCGTCGCGCTGCGACTGGTACGAGGCATCCTGCCCCTCGTCGGTGTAGTCGAACGAGTACGCGTCCTTCATGGTGAACTCGCGCCCGCGCAGGAGGCCGGCGCGCGGGCGAGCCTCGTCGCGGTACTTGTCCTGGATCTGATAGATCGTCAGCGGCAGGTCCTTGTACGAGGAGTAGAGGTCCTTGACGAGGAGTGTGAACATCTCCTCGTGCGTCGGCGMGAGCAGGTAGTCGGCGCCCTTGCGATCCTGCAGGCGGAAGATGCCGTCGCCGTAGGAAGTCCAGCGGCCGGACGCCTCATACGGGTCGCGCGGCAGCAGCGCCGGGAAATGCACCTCGTATGCGCCCGCGCTGGTCATCTCGTCGCGGATGATCTTCTCGATCTTCCCCTTGACCCGGAGTCCGAGCGGCAGCCAGGTGAACACGCCCGGCGCGGCACGCCGGATGTAGCCGGCGCGGACGAGCAAGCGGTGACTCGTCACCTCCGCGTCGGCGGGGTCTTCACGAAGCGTGCGGAGGAAGTAGTGCGACAGACGGGTGACCACGAGGGTCAAGTCTACGGATGCCGCGGGCCTCGGCCCGCGATCACCCGTTCAGCATCGCGAGCGCCGCCGCGGCGAGGGGTGCGGCCTTCGCGGTCTCCGTCGCCATGTCTGGCGTGACAAGGAGCACGTTGACACCGTCCGTGGCGACGATCACCGCCCCTGAGCCTTCGTACCGGTCGAGGCCGCCCGCGATCACCGCTGCTTGGGCCCCGTCGACCTGCACCGGCACCGAAAGCTCGGCATCGACGGCGGTCTGGAAGACAATCGCGCCCCCTGGGACGACGGCGAACCTCACAACCTCGCCCGAGGTCGCGTCGCCTGATCCTGATGTGAAGTGCAGGTCGCAGGATGACGTGGCACCGGCCAGGGTGGGGATGCCCTCGGCGCGCTCCGTCGACGGGCCGGTATACCCCTGGGCGTCCAGGATCGCGACCCGCTCGTGACCGTACGACATGGGATCGATGCGGGCGAGGAGCGCGGCGCAGTCGAGAGTCGGCCACCACTTCGCAGTTCGCGTCGCCGGCACCCCTGGGGCGTACGCGCTGAGGCGCGCCACCGCACTCGCATAGAGGGCGTCCACTCCGCCCGCGGACAGCTGGTCATCGCGGGCGACAGCGCGCAGTTGCAGCCACATCCCATCGACCGTTCCTGCAACAGAGCACTCGACGAAGGAGCCCTCCCCGTTGACCGGCTGACACCCCGGCACGACCCCTTCGCGCACCTCATCGGGCACCACCGATTCGGGGTACGCGAACAGATGGATCGTGGCTGATAGGTACTCTTCGGCCGATACCCAGACACAGTCGATTCCTCCGAGGACGACGTTGGCGCCGGTCTGCCACCGATAGTCCGAACGGACCATGGGGATCCCGCGGAGGGCGTCGACCTCCTCGTCCGTGAGCGCGTTGGCGCACTCGCCTCCGAACGGCGTGGTGCCGGCCGACGGAACCTCCAGGACCGGCGGTGCCGGATCGGGCGCGGGCGGGGGGACGACCGTTGGTGTCGGAGTGGCGGTCGGCGTCGGTGTGCTCTCCGGCGACGTCGTGGGTTCCGGCGATGACACTGACGGTGCATCGCGATCCGAGCTGATCAGAGCCGCAGTGGTGACGGCACCGCCGGTCACCGCTGCCACGAGCGTCACGGCGACAGCCGCAGTCATGAGTGAGACGCGACGGGCATGCTGCGGGCGGATGCGCTGCGTCCCCGCCAGCACGAGGTCCCGCATCTCTGCGTGCTCACGCGGCGAGAGCCCCCCGCTGTCGTTCACGTCCACGATGCCTCCAATGCGGCCATGTCTTCACGAAGCCTCGCCTTCGCACGCGAGAGGCGTGATTTGACGGTGCCGATGGGAATGCCGAGCGTCTCTGCGGCCGCCCGCTCCGGGTAACCTTCGAGCACCGTCAGCACGACCACGCTCTGCTCTTTCGCGGGGAGCCTCTTCAATGCGGCGAGGACGCCGCTTTCGTCCCGTGCAGACGGCGATGCTCGGTGCTCCGCGATCGGTGCGCGCGCGATCAGCACCCGATACCGGCGACCGGACCGTTCGAGGTTCCTCGCAGAATTCGACACGGTGTTCAGGAGCCATGGCAGCGGGGATCCGTCGACGAGCCGCACGGAATCTCGCTTGCGCCACAGCTCGAAGAACGCGATCGTGACGGCATCCTTCGCGTCTTCACGGGTGGTCAGCAGTCGACGTGAGTGTCGGAAGAGGCGCGCTTCATGGCGGTCGAACAGGGCAGCGAGGGCGCTCTCATCGCCCGCTGCCACCCGTTCCCACAGCGACTCATCCGATTCGCTCATACCTAGTAGTGTCCGCGAACGCGGAAAAGGTTCACAGATCTCGCGACGCGAACGTCCCGGAACGCACGGATGCCGCGAGCCTCGGCCCGCGGCATCCGCATCCCCGCCCCCCCGAACCCCCGGCATCCGACCTCAGAAGGTGGAGCCGAACTGCTCGCTCGTGCTGTTGCCGTATCCGGTGGTGCCGAGGTATTCGGCCTCCATGATCCAGGAGTACTCCTGGGCGACGTCCCCGCGACCGAGGATGCGCGGGTCGGCGATCTGGATCTCCTCGCGCAGGCGGTCGGCGCGCAGCCCGCCCCCGTTGCCGGGCTTGGGACGGAGATGCCCGTTGGCTCCCAGGTCGACCAGGTGCTTGGGCAGCCGACGCAGCCGACGGAACCGCACGTGGAACTGGCCCTCCGCGTCGACGTCTCCCGAGGCGTAGAGCTCCTTGTCGGGATCCTCCTTCAGCCGGGCCGACACCAGCACCCGCCCGCGCGGCACCCCTGTGCCGTTGCCCTTGTCGACGACCCGCCCGTACACGTCGGCGCCCTCGACCTTGATCCAGTCGAACTTCGTGGCCCGTGCGGCCGCCACCTGGATGGTGGCGCCTCCGACGACCTCGGCGTTGTGCGGCTTCTCGTGCGGGTTCTCAGCGAGTCCGACGAGCGAGACGACGTTCGGCACCTTGTACACGCGCTGCCGCATCTCGCCCGCGGTCGATGCGAATGCCGGGTCGCCGACGAGCGACTMGTACATCACCTCGACGGTGCGGGTGGTGCCTGCCGGAACCTTGAGCCACTGGTTCCCCACATACGTGCGGAAGAAGTTCGACGTCTGCGACGGCACGACCCAGAACCGCGTCTCCTTGTCGTAGGGATTGTGCACGTCGACCGACGAGATCCCTCGGACGGCGGGCGAGGCATCCGAGGAGATGAACCGCGAGTAGTTGCTCTGCGCGACGTTGTTCAGCTCGGTCAGCTCGACGATCGCCGGATTGGCGGCGTCCTGGAACAGCGGGATCCGCACCACGATGCAGAAGTGCGCGTTGCCGGTCGTCGCCGATGCCGGTGGCGTCCAGTTGATCTCGGCCGGAACCGAGGCGCCCGGCGGGATGTCGATCGTCACGGAGCCGATCGGCACCTCGGGAGCCCCCGAGATCGCGAAGTTCTTCACGAAGAAGTTCACGCGCACATCGTTCGCGACGAAGTCCCCGCCGTTCGTGATCGTCGCCCGCACCCGGTTGGTGTGTCCCGCCCATGGGACGTTCAGCCACGACGAGTCGGCGTCGCTCTTGGCATTCATGATCAGGATGTCGGGGCTCTGCCAGTTGTTGCCGCCCGGCCACGGCCGGATCGAGGGGTCGGGCTTGCCGCCTGCGCCGTAGTTGAGCTGCACCTGAGCGCTGTCTCCGCTGCGGCTGATCACCTCGAGGCTGAACTCGGCGGGACCCGACGGATCGTCTTCCTCATAGTCCGCGGGCTCGCGCAGCACGGGTCCGTCCCCGTCGACGTCGGTCGGGATCTGCACGATCATGCGCCGCGCGAGCGGAGGCTCGAAGATGCCCGATACGACGTCCGTGCCGATGACCGATCCGCTCTGCGGCAGCTGCCGGTCGGCGATGTCGGATCCCTGACCCTGGCGGTACTCGAAGTAGTAGTTCCAGCCGTCTGCGCGACGCACCTCGATCCCGGCGAGATCGGTCCCGACCACCGCCCCGCCGAGATTGCTGCTGGCCTTGAGAGTCAGGGTGTCGCTGACGCCCCCGCCGGCGAGGGCGAAGTTGTACGGACGGACCAGTGCCGGATCGATCCAGCCCAGCATGAGCTTGGCCGCCACGCTCAGGTGAGGCAGCGAGCCGTCGTGCGACATGAGATCCCAGTCGCCGACATCGCGCGCCTGGATGGACGGATCGAAGCCGGTCACGTTCATGTAGAGGTCCGGCAGGCCCAGGTTGTGGCCCAGCTCGTGCGACAGGGTCTCGTGCACGCGGCGCCCGTCGACGGCCGTCCAGTCGGTCGGCATCGAGATGACCGGAAGCGTCTTCTGCTTGACCGTCGAACTTCCCGGGCTGGTGTACGAGATGTTGACGCCGGTTGCGATCGGCCAGACGAACAGATCCGGAGTGGCGGGGTCGATCGAGGCCGTGAGCGAGAACGTGATGATCACCAGCGTGTCGACGTTGTCGAAGTCGATCATCCCCTGGGCCGCGGTGGCCGCCGCCTGGAAGAGGTTGCCCTTGGTGCCCCAGAAGTCGCGGTCGTCGTTCCACTCGAAGTAGTCGGTCCACGAGCCCGGCAGGCTCGCGGGTCCGGCGACAGCGCCCCCCGTGAGCGAGACGTCGAATCGCCCATCCGAGACTTCCCGGAAGTAGTGCGACGAACTGCGCAGCACCCCGTCCGGGTCGGGAGTCGTCGCGACGACCTCGTTGGCMCACGATGTGCGGATGTCCGCCGTCGTCGTCCCTGTGGTCGGAAGCCGGCTGCTCGACGTGTCGACCAGCACGATTCCCACCCGCCGGACGCCGGTGGCAGGCATCACGTTGACGTTCTGCACGCCCGCCGGACCGCCGCCCCACGCACCGCCGGTGACCCACGGCTGGGACTCCCCGACGAACGCGAGCGGCGGACCGTCGTGCTCATCCGCCCATTCCGTCGAGACGTCGAAGGGGACCTTGGCCAGCGTGTCCCCCGTCACCGAGTGCGTGACGACGAGGGTGAAGGTTCCGGTGCGTGGACCTGCGAGCAGCATGACATGGGGATTCGCGTCGTCCCAGGTGGCGTCCTTCGACGGCGAGATCGCTCCGGCCTCCGGGCCTTCACCGACGAAGAACTCGAGTTCGTCGGGGGTCAGGCCGCCCGCCAGGCGGTAGAACACGCGACGGTATCCGCCGGGGAACATCGCATCGGTCGGCATGTCGATCATCACGGGCGGCTGCAATGCCGGGGTGAGATCGACGGTCGCGATCTCGGAATCGGCGGCGATGACGCCGGTGGGCGTGCCGCCGTCATCCCAGACGGCGACGCTCGACGGCCGGAAGGGCGTTGTGGTGACGGTGCTCACGATGGGCGTTCCGAAGCCGAGCTGGATGACGGTGAGCGCGTGGATGGGGTCGCGCTGCGTGACCAGCAGGGTCTGGCGGACAGCATCCGTCCAGCTGAGGAAGAACGGAGCGACGATTCCGGTCGCGACGACCGCGATCGCCCCGCCTGTCGTGGGGACGCTGACGAGCCGGCCGCCGAGCCCCTGCTCGGTGATGTAGGCGGTTCCCTCCCCCGGACCGAGTGCCAGGCCGACCGCCTGCTGGAAGCCCGAGGCGACAGTGGTCACCGTGCCCGACGCCGTGTCGATGCTGAGGAGGGATCCGGAGGGGCCGTACTCGATGGCGTAGAGCGTCGCGCCGTCGGCAGTGGCGGCAAGCTGCTGCACCGCGCCCAGGCCGCTCGCGAGCACCGGTGCCGACGCCTGCTCGAAGCCGTCAGGGGCGGCGACCGCGTAGATGGTCCCGCCGCGCTCGCTCAGGTAGTAGGTGGCGCCGTCCGGCGAGATCTCGATGTCCTCGAGCTCTGTGAAGCCCTTGCCGATCGTGTCGGTGGTTCCCGTCGCGGGGTCGATGCGGCGGACCGTGCCCGCGTACTCGACGAAGACGACGCCGCCTCCTGCGGCGTCGGCTCTGCTCCCGATGGCTCCCTGAAGACCCGTGGCGATGGTTGTCGTGGCCATTTCCGTACCTCCGAAGTGGGTCGCCGCACGGCGGCGTCCATCCCGGCGGCTGCCGGGGCCGGCACTCTGCCGACACACCGAAGGAGGGTGGTGCGACGGTGGTGATACGTCTGCTTGCGGCGCGATGCGATCGGCGGTCAGTCCGCGGTGGCGAGGGCGGGCAGTCCGTCGAGGCTCGAGGCGTTCTTCTCGGCGCGGTACCTCGCGAGCCCTGCATCGCCCTTCCGCTCTGCCCAGGGACCCATGATGCCGCGATCGCCGCCACCCACGAGCTCCATGCGGGGGACGCCCCAGCCGCACGAATCAGCGATTCGGTCGACATCCACGACGATCACCGCACGGGGCCCGACGAGCGACGGATGCTGCGCCACGACGTCGTCGAAGAGCTCATCGTCTGCTGTCACGACCCGCCCTCGGCCATGTAGCCGCACGATGCGCGGCTGCGCGTCGACAGCGGCGAACATCACGCAGATGCGGCCGTTCTCCCGGAGGTGGGCGATCGTCTCCGCGCCGCTGCCGGTGAGGTCGACCCATGCCACCGTGTGCTCGTCCAGCACGCTGAAGCAGTCGAGTCCGCGCGGTGAGACGTTGACATGGCCGTCGGCCGACATCGGCGCCGTTCCGACGAAGAACATCGGCTGGCGGGTCATCCACGCGCTGAGCTTCGCGTCGATCCCCTCGTACACGGTGCCCATGATGCGGCGGCTCAGGCCGTGACGACCTGAGCGGTGCCGATGGGCGCGTCTGGTCCCAGCTCGGCGGCGAGGCGGTTCGCCTCCTCGATGAGGGTCGCCACGATGTCGGCCTCCGGCACGGTCTTGATGACCTGCCCCTTGACGAAGATCTGACCCTTGCCGTTGCCGGATGCGACACCGAGGTCGGCTTCGCGCGCCTCGCCCGGCCCGTTGACGACGCAGCCCATGACTGCCACGCGGAGCGGCACGGTCATGTCCTTGAGGCCCTCGGTGACGTCGTCCGCGAGCGTGTAGACGTCGACTTGCGCACGCCCGCATGACGGGCACGAGACGATCTCGAGCTTGCGCTCGCGCAGGTTGAGCGACTGGAGGATCTGGTGGCCGACCTTGACCTCTTCGGCGGGCGGCGCCGACAGCGAGACGCGGATCGTGTCGCCGATCCCCTCGCTGAGCAGGATGCCGAACGCCGTTGCGCTCTTGATCGTGCCCTGGAATGCCGGGCCCGCCTCGGTGACGCCGAGGTGGAGCGGCCAGTCGCCCATGCCGGCGAGCAGGCGGTACGCCTTCACCATGATCACGGGGTCGTTGTGCTTGACAGAGATCTTGAAGTCGTGGAAGTCGTGCTCCTCGAAGAGGCTCGCCTCCCACCGGGCGCTCTCGGCGAGCGCCTCGGGTGTGGCCTTGCCGTACTTCTCGAGCAGCCGCGGATCCAGCGATCCCGCGTTCACGCCGATGCGCAGCGACACCCCCGCATCCTTCGCGGCCTTGGCGATGGCACCCACCTGGTCGTCGAACTTGCGGATGTTGCCCGGGTTCACCCGCACGGCCGCGCAGCCCGCGTCGATCGCCTGGAAGACGTACTTCGGCTGGAAGTGGATGTCGGCGATGACCGGGATCTGGCTCTTCTTCGCGATGATGTGCAGCACATCGGCGTCATCCTGCGACGGCACTGCGACACGCACGATCTCGCAGCCGGACGCGGTGAGCTCGGCGATCTGCTGGAGCGTCGCGTTGATGTTCGTCGTGGGCGTCGTGGTCATCGACTGAACGCTGACCGGCGCATCGCCGCCGACGAGCACCTTGCCGACCTTGATCTGGCGGGACCTGCGACGGGGGGCGAGGACTTCGGGCACCTTGGGCATCCCGAGATTCACTGCTGGCACTGCTCCAGCCTACGCCGGGACAGGAGGGGGGTGCCGAGGGCCTGATCCGGTGACGGATGCCGGTCCCCTCGAGAGTCTTCGGAAACAGGGGCCGTGTATCTTCTGGCCATGAGTTTGAGCCACCGCATCGCCCCGATGACCGGCCGCGACCCTCATGAGGCGAATCGCGCCTCAACCCCCCTCGAGCTGCTGTTCGACCTCACTTTCGTCGTCGCGTTCAGTCAGATCTCGGCCGAGGCGGCGCATTACCTCGAGCTCGGGGACGTCGCCACGGCGCTGGGCGGATTCGCGTTCACGACGTTCGCGGTGTCGTGGGCGTGGATCAACTACTCCTGGCTCGCCTCCGCGTACGACAACGACGACCTGTTCTTCCGCATCGCCACGCTGGTGGTCATGCTCGGCGTCCTCGTCGTGGCGCTCGGCGTCCCCGACGTGTTCCATTCCCTCGCCAAGGGCGAGCACATGAACAACGCCGTGGTCGTCGCGGGCTACGTGGTCATGCGCATCGCGACGGTCGCACTCTGGCTGCGAGTCGCCCGGGAGGATCCAGCGCACCGGAGAACGGCCCTCGCGTACGTCGCCAACATCGCCGTCGCCCAGGTGTTCTGGGTCGCGCTCATCTTCGTCGACCTTCCGGCGGGCCCGACGTTCGCCGTCGCAGGGGTCCTCATCGTCATCGAGCTCGCCGGCCCGCTGTTCGCCGAGCTGAAGTTCGGTCGCACACCGTGGCACGGCCATCACATCGCCGAGCGCTACGGCCTGCTCACGATCATCACGCTGGGCGAGGTCGTGCTCGGGACGATCCTGGCGATCTCGGCCGTCGTCCAGTTCGAGGGGTGGAGCTTCGAGGCCGCCCTCATCGCGCTCGCGGGCATCGCCCTGGTCTTCGGACTCTGGTGGGTGTACTTCATGATGCCGTCAGGCCGAATCCTCCACCGCTATCGCGAGCGCGGGTTCGTCTGGGGCTACGGGCACATCGTGCTGTTCGGCTCCCTCGTGGGCGTCGGAACGGGTCTGCATGTCGCCGCTCAGGTGATCTCGCACGAGGCGCACGTGGATGCCACCTTCGCGCTGATGTCGGTCGCCGTGCCGGTGCTCGTCTTCGAAGTGGTGCTCTTCTCGCTCTACACGTTCCTCGTGAAGGAGTTCGACCTGTTCCACGTCTGGCTCTCGGTCGCCGGCGTCGCCGTACTCGTTCTCAGCGTCGTCGCGGTCCAGGCTGGGCTGTCGATCGGCGGCTCGCTCCTCATCGTGGCCGCCTCGCCGCTCGCGATCGTGGTCGGCTACGAGACGGTCGGCTACCGGCACCAGGCAGCCGTGCTCGAGCGCAACGGCGTCTGACGGAGCGGAGGGCGACGCGGGGCACGACGTGGGCTCTGCGGAGCGGAGGGCAGCGTCGTTCTGCTATCGTGACCGCATGTTCGCGAACCTCACCACGTGGTGGCCCGCCCGCTGACGGCGGTGTGTTCGCGTTCCCCAGACACAGACCGCCCGAGGGCGGTCTTTCTGTTTGAGCGACCGCCCGACCCGATGAAAGGCCGGCGATGACCCCGAGCCCCTCCCCCCTGACCGCGGCGCTCGCGAAGGCGGAGTCCTTCGCGCTCATCGCGCGCGACGGCGTCACCGTCGAGCTGCTGACCGGCGAGATCCTCGATGTGGACCTGCTCGCCGACATCCCGCTCTCGGGCGCCGACGGCGCAGCACGAGAGGTGCTGGCTCTGGTCCCCTTCCGCCAGGTGGTGGAGCGCGGGTTCCAGTGCCACGACGACCGCGCGCCGCTGCGCTGCCTCATCGTCGAGGGCCACGAGTCGTTCCCCCGCGCAGATGCTCTCGCGGAGCTGCCGTCCGCTCCGATCGCGCTGCAGGACGCGGGCTTCGACATCCCGGACGACGAATACGCAGCCATCGTCCGCCGCGTCATCGCGGATGAGATCGGAGCAGGCGAAGGTGCGAACTTCGTCATCCGGCGCGACTTCACCGCGTCCGTCGACGCCGATCCGAAGACGGCGGCGCTGACGTGGTTCCGCGCTCTGCTCGAATACGAGCGCGGTGCCTACTGGACCTTCGCCATCGTGACTCCGGACCACATCGCGGTCGGCGCGAGCCCCGAAGCGCATGTCAGCGCACAGGCCGGCGTCGTGACGATGAACCCGATCTCGGGCACCTTCCGCCACCCGGCGGGCGGGGCCACGACCGAGACCCTGACGGAGTTCCTCGAGTCGGCCAAAGAGACCGAAGAGCTCTTCATGGTGGTCGATGAGGAGCTCAAGATGATGAGCGCCGTCTGCTCCGACGGCGGCCGGATCACCGGGCCGCACCTCAAGGAGATGTCGCGTCTCACCCATACCGAATACGTCCTGCGCGGCCGCAGCCGACTCGACCCGCGCGACATCCTGCGCGAGACGATGTTCGCGCCCACAGTGACGGGGTCCCCCATGCAGAACGCCTGCACCGTCATCACCCGGCACGAGCGCAAGCCCCGCGGCTACTACTCAGGCGTGGCCGCGCTCTTCACGCCCCGCCCGTCCAGCACCGCACCCGTTCCAGCCGACGAGCCGACGCACGACCTCGATGCGCCGATCCTCATCCGCACGGCCTACCTCGTGGACGGTCAGCTCCGTGTACCCGTCGGCGCCACCCTCGTGCGCCATTCGGACCCCGAGGGAGAGGTCAACGAGACGCACGGAAAGGCGGCGGGCGTCCTCGGCGCCATCGGCGCCATCCCGCGCGACACCATCGCCCCGTCGTCGGACGCGATCGACGAGGATGCCCCGGCGGCTGAGCCGGAGCGGCTCGCAGACGATCCGGGAATCGCCTCGCTCCTGACGTCGCGCAATGCACGACTGGCCCCGTTCTGGCTGAATCCGCAGGATGCCGGCGGCTCGGGCCCATTTGCGGGCCGGTCTGCGATCGTCGTCGACGTCGAGGACCGCTTCACGACGATGCTCGCGCACCAGCTGCGGCATCTGGGTCTCTCGGTCGAGATCGTGCCGTGGAACATCGTCACCGACGACCAGCTGGACGAGGTCGAGCTCGTCGTCTGCGGACCCGGCCCCGGTGATCCGCGTGACCCGGTGAGCCCGCGCATCCGCCGCATGCGCGAGATCGTCGGGCGGAGACGGGCATCGGGGCGCCCGCTGCTCGCGGTATGCCTCAGCCACCAGATCCTCGCCGACTCTCTCGGTCTCGAGCTGGCACCGCTCGCGCGCCCGCACCAGGGTCTCCAGAAATCCGTCGACATCTTCGGCGCCCCGGCATCCATCGGCTTCTACAACACCTTCACCGCACGGGTGGAGCCGGGCAGTGCGCGGGTGGCCGACGCGGAGGTTTCATCGGATGCCGAAACGGGAGATGTCTACGCCCTTCGGGGGCACGGCTTCGCCTCGGTGCAGGGGCACCTCGAGTCGATCCTGTCGCGCGACGGGATGTCCGTCCTCGAGCAGCTGGTGGCTCAGGCGCTCACGCCGACCCCGACGCGCTAGTCCGAGCCCCACTCCTCGGTGCGTGCGTCGTCGTAGATCTGCTGCGCTTCGTCCTCCATGGGCTGCCCCTCAGGAGGATTGCGGATGAGCTCTATGCGCTCCAGCATGTAGGCGACCTCGGTGGGGTTGGAGGGAGGCTCGAGGCCGGCATTAGTGGTTTCTGAAGCTAGGGCCGTTCCGGCGTTGAGGACGATCGATACCTGGACTTCGTTGCCGTCTTGACCGATCGCGCGGACTGTGACGGTGTCACCGCTCTGCTCTGCAGCGATGAGGCCCGCATACTCCACAAGTGCGTCGGCTGTCGCGTCATCGACGAACAACGTCTTATCTCCGTACGAGAGGTGCTTCATGCCCCCTGTTCTAGAGCCTCAACGTCCAACCGAGGCAGACGGTTGACAAGCGCATGATGACCTGCAGAGCCTGGCCGTCGTCGACAGTGCGCTCTCTCGCCGAGGGAGCGGCTTACGGATGCGAAGAGCGTGTGCGCTCGACGACAGAGCGCTCTGTCAACCGGGGCCCCGGCATCCGCCCCGGGATTCCTACGGGCCGAGGATCGAGATGGGGTTGAAGATGTCGGCGAGGATCAGCACGCCGCCCATGACTACGAGCGCGACGACCACGATGAACGTGACGGGGACGAGCTTGGTCGCATCCACGGGCTTCGGGGCGGGCAGGCGGAAGATCCTGGCCCAGACGCGCTTGATCCCTTCCCAGAGCGCCACGGCGACATGCCCGCCGTCCAGCGGCAGCAGCGGGATGAGGTTGAAGACGAACAGTGCGATGTTGAGCGAGGCGAGGAGGCCCAGCATCGCCGAGACGCGGTTCAGGATGGGAGCGTCGACGGTCGCCACCTCTCCCGCGAGGATGCCTGCGCCCACGACACTGAGGGGACCGTTGGGGTCGCGCTCCTCGCCGGTCACGAGCGATACACCGGCCTGATAGATCTTGGCGGGCAGCTGCCAGATGATCCCGGCGACCGCGCCGACGTTCTCCACCGCCGCCTGGGCGCCCGCCCACACGGGCTGGCGCACGTAGTCGACCTCGGGACGGATGCCGACGAAGCCCACGGCTTCCGGCTCGGCGGCCGGATCATCCGAGGACGCGGTGATCTCGGCCGGCGTCACGACGATCCGCTGCTCCTCGCCGCCCCGTTCCACCACGAGCACGAGCGGCTCGCCGGGGGATTCGCGGATGATGGCGGATGCCTCGGCGAAGGTGTCGACCGGCGTGCCGTCGACCGAAAGGATGACATCGCCGGACTGGATGCCCGCTTCCTCGGCCGGAGGGGCGGGATCGTCGGGCGCGCACTCGGCAGACAGCGAAGCCGGAACGCATTCCGAGACTCCTGCGACCGTCGTGGTCGCCGTCTGCACGCCGATCCCGCTGAAGATGATGGTGAAGAGCACGATCGCGAGGAGCAGGTTCATGAACGGCCCGCCGAGCATCACGACGATCCGCTTCCAGATCGGCAGCCGGTAGAAGACCCGATCGTCGTCCTCGCCCTGGAGGGTCTCGTCGTTCGCCGTGCGCGCGTCCTGGACCATCGTCGCGAAGAACCCGCCGGCGGCGCGGCCGGCCCGGCTTTCGGAGCCGGCGGCAGTCGGCGAGGGCGGATACATCCCCGCCATCGAGATGTAGCCGCCCAGCGGAATCGCCTTGAAGCCGTACTGGGTCTCACCCCTGCGCCGCGACCAGAGGGTGGGCCCGAACCCGATCATGTACTGTCCGACGCGCACCCCGAACCTCTTCGCGGGCCACAGATGGCCGAGTTCGTGCAGCGCGATCGACACGGCGAGCCCGACGACGAGCACGAGGACGCCGATGATGAAGGCGATGACGGTCACACGGCAACCGTACCCGCGCCAACCCTGGAGTTGGCCTGAGAACGCCAGCAGGCGGCTGAAGGCATCCGGCTCCCCGTGTGCCGGGTGTCATGCGGGAGCCGCGATGAGAGGATTGACGAGACATGTCGACTGACGCGCCCTCGAACCTGCCCCCCGTTCTCCGACCGGAGAACCCCCCCGTCCGCTCCCTCGCCGAACTGGCCAGCCGCTTCGCCCGCGAGACCCGCGGTGAGCTGGACGGCGTGTCGGTGAGCGGCATCACACTCGCGACCGCCGACCTGCGCGCCGGCGAGGCGTTCGTCGCCATTCGCGGCGTGAACCGCCACGGGGCCGAGTTCGCGCGGGCCGCGGCCGACAAGGGAGCCGTCGCGATCGTGACGGACGCGGCGGGAGCGGACATCGCCGCGAGCGCCGGCCTTCCCATCCTCGTCGTCGACGACCCGCGGGGCCTGCTCGGCGAACTGTCGGCGTGGGTGTACGGCACCGGCGCGGACGACGATCTGCCGCTGCTGTTCGGCACGACGGGAACCAATGGCAAGACCAGCGTCTCGCACATCCTCGAGGGCATTCTCGGCCAGCTGGGCGTCGTCACCGGCCTGTCGTCGACCGCCGAACGCCACATCGCGGGCGAGGTCATCGTCTCGCGGCTGACCACTCCTGAGGCATCCGAATTCCACGCGCTCCTGGCCCTCATGCGCGAGCGGGGCGTCGAAGCGGTGGCCGTGGAGGTCAGTGCGCAGGCTCTCAGCCGCCACCGTGTCGACGGACTGGTCTTCGATGTCGCCGGCTTCACCAACCTCAGTCACGACCACCTCGACGACTACGCCGATATGAGCGAGTACTTCGAGGCGAAGCTGCCCCTGTTCCGCCCCGACCGCTCCCGCTCTGCCGTGATCTCGCTGGACTCCACGCCGGGCCTCGAGGTCGTCGAGCGCTGCGAGGTGCCGTTCGTGACGGTGGGGACGCCGGCCATCGCCGCGGATCCGGATGCCGCGGCCTCAGCCGACTGGACGGTGGAGATCCTCGACGAGCGACCCGCCGGCACGGCCTTCCGCCTCCAATCGAGGGACGGCCGCACACTCACGACCGTCGTACCTGTGATCGGCCCGCACATGGCCGCGAACGCCGGCCTCGCGATCGTGATGCTGCTCGAAGGCGGCTACACGTGGGAGGACCTCGTCGCAGCACTCGACGGCGGCAGCATCGAGGCGTTCCTCCCCGGTCGCACGCAGCTCGTCTCGGGCGACGCCGGACCGGCCGTCTATGTCGACTTCGGCCACTCCCCCGACGCCTTCGAGAAGACGCTGGCGGCGGTGCGGCGCGTGACCCCGGGCAAGGTGGTCATGGTGGTCGGGGCCGATGGCGACCGCGACGCCACCAAGCGCCATGACATGGGCCGCACAGCCGTCGAGGGCAGTGACATCCTGGTCATCACCGACCATCACCCCCGCTTCGAGGATCCCGAATCGATTCGCGCGACGCTGATCGAGGGCGCGCTGCGAGCACGACCGGATGCCGACATCCACGATGTCACTCCCCCCGAGCGGGCGATCATCGAGGCGGTGAGCCTGGTCGGCGAGGGCGACGCGATCCTCTGGGCCGGTCCCGGGCACCAGGACTACCGCGACATCCGCGGTGTCCGGACGCCCTACTCCGCCCGCGAACTGGCGCGGCGCGCTCTGGCGGACGCGGGCTGGCCCGTTCCCGCGCCGCACTGGCCTGTCCCGTACCCCTCCGACGCGACTCCGCTCTCGGATCCGTCGCGCGAGTGGCGTCATTGAACCAACGCTGATCAGACAATGGCTTTGTGGTCTGACCACAAAGCCATTGCGCTTCCACGGCCCGAGTTTGTGCACTGCCCCAGACTCCTGGAATGTGGTCTGACCATAGCGCTACCCTGGGGGAAAGGCGCGTCGGACGAGTGCTGCACATAAGGCAAGCCGCAGGCGCGACCTTTCTCGAAGGAGAAGGAAGCGGATCATGAGCATCGTCATCCCCGCAGCTCAGCGCGCCACCGTCGAACCTGCGGACGGGCAGCCGGCCGCGTGGAAGGGCTTCACACCGGGCCCATGGCAGGACGCCATCGACGTCCGCGACTTCATCCAGTGCAACTACACGCCCTATGAGGGAGCGGCTGCGTTCCTCGCGGGCCCCACCGCTCGCACCACCCGCGTGTGGGACACGATCGCGGCGATGTTCCCGGAGGAGCGCGAGAAGGGCGTCTACGACGTCGACCCGCACACACCGGCGGGGATCACCGCCCATGGGCCCGGCTACATCGTGAAGGACGACGAGCTCATCGTGGGCCTGCAGACCGATGCACCGCTGAAGCGCGCCATCATGCCCAACGGCGGATGGCGCATGGTGGAGGGCGCGCTGGAGACGTACGGGTACGAGGTCGACCAGACGCTCAAGACCGCTTTCACCGACTACCGCAAGACGCACAACGCCGCCGTCTTCGACATCTACCCGCCGTCGGTGCGCGCGGCCCGCTCGTCCCACATCATCACGGGTCTGCCMGACGCGTACGGCCGCGGTCGCATCATCGGCGACTACCGCCGCGTCGCCCTCTACGGCGTCGACGCGCTGATCACGGCGAAGAAGCTCGACAAGCTCGGGCTGGACGTCCTGCCATTCACCGAGGACATCGTCCGCCAGCGCGAGGAGCACGCGGAGCAGCTGCGCGCGCTCGCCGAGCTCAAGGCCATGGCGGCCTCCTACGGCTTCGACATCTCGGGCCCTGCCACCACCGCCCAGGAAGCCGTGCAGTGGCTCTACTTCGCCTACCTCGGCGCCGTCAAGGAGCAGAACGGGGCCGCGATGTCGCTCGGCCGCACCTCGACCTTCCTCGACATCTACATCGAGCGCGACCTCGCCGCCGGGCGGATCACCGAAGAGCGCGCGCAGGAGCTGATCGACGACTTCGTCATCAAGCTGCGGATCGTGCGGTTCCTGCGGACGCCGGAGTACGACGCCCTCTTCTCGGGCGACCCCACCTGGGTGACCGAGTCGATCGGCGGCATGGGAGAGGACGGACGCACGCTCGTCACGAAGAACTCGTTCCGCTACCTGCAGACGCTCTACAACCTGGGCCCGGCCCCCGAGCCGAACATGACCGTCTTCTGGAGCCCGAGCCTTCCCCAGGGCTTCAAGGACTACTGCGCGAGCGTCTCGATCGACACCTCGGCGGTGCAGTACGAGTCGGACGACACGATCCGCGAGTACTGGGGCGATGACGCGGCCATCGCGTGCTGCGTCTCGCCGATGCGCATCGGCAAGCAGATGCAGTTCTTCGGCGCCCGGGTCAACCTCGCCAAGACGCTGCTCTACGCGATCAACGGCGGACGTGACGAGAACACGGGTGCGCAGGTCTCGCCCGCCGTCGCTCCGGTGGAGGGGGACGTGCTCGACTTCGACGACGTCATGGCCCGCTTCGACGACACGATGGACTGGCTCGCCGCGACATACGTCGAGGCGCTGAACACGATCCACTGGTCGCACGACAAGTACGCGTACGAGCGGCTGGAGATGGCGCTGCACGATCGCGACGTCCTGCGGACGATGGCCTGCGGCATCGCGGGGCTCTCGGTCGCCGCCGATTCGCTCTCGGCGATCAAGTACGCCACGGTCCGGCCCGTCCGTGACGAGCGCGGCATCGTCGTCGACTACGTCACCGAGGGAACCTTCCCCTCGTACGGCAACGACGACGACCGCGCCGACGAGATCGCGGTCGACCTGGTCGAGCGCTTCATGGCCAAGGTCCGCAGCCATCCGATGTACCGCGACGCCGTGCCCACCCAGTCGGTGCTGACCATCACCTCGAACGTCGTCTACGGCAAGGCGACCGGCAACACCCCCGACGGCCGTCGCGCCGGCGAGCCGTTCGCCCCGGGCGCCAACCCGATGAACGGACGGGACACGCACGGGATGCTGGCATCCGCGCTCTCTGTCGCGAAGCTGCCCTACGACCAGGCGCAGGACGGGATCTCGCTCACCAACACGGTGGTTCCCGCCGGTCTCGGCCGGACGCACGAGGAGCAGGTCGCCAACCTTGCGAGCCTCCTTGACGCGTACGTGGGCTCGAAGGGCTACCACATGAACGTCAACGTCCTCAATCGGGAGACCCTCGAGGATGCCATGGAGCACCCCGAGAACTATCCCCAGCTCACCGTCCGCGTGTCGGGCTACGCCGTGAACTTCGTGCGACTGACTCGCGAGCAGCAGCTCGACGTGCTCTCCCGCACCTTCCACGGCTCGATGTGAGCTGATCCATCATGGCCGCCGTCCTCATCGCCGCACCGGTCCTCCCGTGCGACGCGAGCATGCTCGCTTCCCCCACCGAGCTCTCCGCCCCCGAGCGCGCGATCGCGCGCCGGGGCGGGGCAGGGGTCGACGGCCTCTCCGTGGCCGAGCTCGACCGCTCCGATCGCCTCGCGGCGATGCGAGCGGGCGAGCTCGGCTCCGTGCACTCCTGGGAGCTCGTCACCGCCGTCGACGGTCCGGGAACCCGCCTGACGGTCTTCCTCAGCGGGTGCCCGCTGCGGTGCCTGTACTGCCACAACCCCGACACCCTCGCGATGAAGGACGGCGAACCGGTGACCGCCGAGGAGCTGCTGAGCCGCGTCCGCCGCTACGAGGCGGTGTTCCGCGCCACCGGCGGCGGTGTCACGCTCTCCGGCGGCGAGGTCCTCATGCAGCCCGGGTTCGCAGCCCGCATCCTTCGCGGCGCCAAGGAGCACGGAATCCACACCGCCCTCGACACCTCGGGCTTCCTCGGCGCCCACGCGACGGACGCGATGCTCGATGACACCGACCTCGTGCTCCTCGACGTCAAGGCAGGCGATCCAGACACGTACCTGCGCGCCACCGGTCGCGACCTCGAGCCGACCCTCGCCTTCGGGAGGCGACTCGCGGAGCGGGGACTGAGCGGCCACGGCCCCGAGGTGTGGGTGCGGTTCGTCCTGGTGCCCGGCCTCACCGACGACCACGACAACGTGGCGAAGGTCGCCGGATATGCGGCATCCCTCAATCGCATCCGGCCGGGAACGGTGACGCGCGTCGAGGTGCTGCCGTTCCACCAGATGGGCCGCGACAAGTGGGAGTCGGTCGGCCGCGCCTATGAGCTCGCCGACACCCTGCCGCCGAGCGCCGAACTCGTCGAGCGGGTGCGGGATCAGTTCCGCGCCGAAGGCCTCACGACCTACTGACGCGCGGCGATGCCCCGGTCTGCGGCATCCCTCGCCCACGTCTCCGCCGCTGCCAGCGACTCGCGGGTGAGTGTCGCAGGCGCCTCGTGCGCCTCGACCACGCGCTCGACGATCTCGAGGATGCCGAGGAAGGGCAGCCTCCCCTCGTGGAAGGCATCGACCGCCTGCTCGTTGGCCGCGTTGAAGACCGCCGGATACGTGCCGCGCGCACGTCCGACGCGCTTGGCGAGCCGCACGGCGGGGAATGCCTCGGCGTCGAGCGGCTCGAAGTCCCACGACGACGCCTTGGTCCAGTCCAGCGGACGGCCCACTCCCCCCACCCGGTTCGGCCAGTCGAGGGCCAGCGAGATGGGCAGCCGCATATCGGGCGGCGATGCCTGGGCGATCGTGGACCCGTCGACGAACTCGACCATCGAGTGCACGATGGACTGCGGGTGCACCACGACGTCGATCCGGTCGAGGGGGATGTCGAACAGCAGGTGCGCCTCGATCACCTCGAGTCCCTTGTTGACCAGAGTCGCCGAGTTCGTGGTCACGACCCGGCCCATGTTCCAGGTCGGATGCGCGAGCGCCTGGGCGGGGGTCACGTCTGCGAGTGAGACTCGGTCGCGACCGCGGAAAGGGCCACCGGATGCTGTCAGCACGAGCCGCCGCACCTCTTCGGCCGCGCCGGCGCGGAGCGCCTGTGCGATCGCGGAGTGCTCCGAGTCGACGGGGACGATCTGCCCCGGCTTGGCGCGAGACGTCACGAGATCGCCGCCCACGATGAGCGACTCCTTGTTGGCGAGGGCGAGGGTTCGCCCGCACTCGAGCGCTGCGAGGGTGGGCCCGAGCCCCACGGATCCCGTGATGCCGTTGAGCACCACGTCCGCCTCGACGTCACGGACGAGCTGCTCGGCCTCCACCGCGCCGAAGGCGGTGTGCTCGACGTCGAACTCCTCGGCCTGCGCGGCCACGAGTTCCCGGTTGGACCCGGCGGCGAGCCCGACGACCTCGAACCGGCGCGGATTCGCGCGGATGACCTCGAGGGCCTGCGTGCCGATGGAGCCGGTGGAACCGAGGATCAGGACGCGACGCACGTCGTCAGCCTAGACCGCGGCGCCGCATCCCGTTCCGGCTCTACTGCGGGGTGGCGGCCGTCGCCTTCTGCACCGCAAGGATGTCGACGACGAAGACGAGCGTCTGGCCCTTGAGATCCGCCTCGGTGATCTCTCCCTCGCCGTACGCCGCCGCGGGGGGAAGGACGGCGATGACCTGCGAGCCGACCGTCTCTCCGGTCACGGCGTCCGTGAAGCCCGGGACGACGCCGCTTCCGACCGTGAAGCTGAACGGCTGCTTGCCCCAGGACTCGTCGAAGACGTCCCCGGTGTTCCACGAGACGCCGTGGTACTGCACGAGCACCTGATCGCCGGCCTCGACGACGGCTCCATCGCCCTTCTTCAGGGTCGCCTTGGAGAACTCGGTCGGGATGTCACCTTCGGGCAGGGTCACCGTCGGAGATCCGTCGTCATCGAGCTCGACCGTCGGCATTCCGTCGACCGGCTCCTGCGGCTCGCCCCACGCCTCGGTCGGCGCCGTTCCGAAGACGTCGATGAGGTACACCAGGGCCGGGCTGCTGCCGTCGGCCGCCGCGGGCACCGCCACGGCGTAGCGGGAACCGGGCTTCGGGCAGCCGAGCAGCTGGCCGACGCCGCTGTCGGGCGAGATCTGCTGCGGGAGGAGATCGTCGTTGTAGCCCTGCGCCGCGACCTTCTCGCCGGAGGTGGCGTCGTAGGCCGAGAGCCCGATCCGAATCAGGTCTCCGGATTCCGCCTCGTCGCCCGAGCCCTCCTCGACCACGGTCGACTGCGGCTCGGTGATCTCGAGCGGGGCGGTGAAGGTCGCGGTCGGCTCCGCGCCCACGTCGCCCTCGGCGGTGACCGCGTCGGATGCCGCGCCTGACGCGACCTTGGCACCGCAGAGGTCGCCTGCAGCCGACGCCGTGGGGGTCGGCTCGGAGTCGTCCGTTGTCGACGGCGTACAGCCGGCGAGCAGCAGGACCGAGAGGACGGCTGCTGAAGACAGGAGGGCGATCGGGCGAGTGCGCACGGCAGAAACCTCGTTCATCGATGGGCGGAACCTCCATCCTCGCCCATACTTTCTCTGCCGATGCTGAGAACCGCCATGCCGTGACCGGAATGGAACCCGGAGTACCCTCGACGGGTGACTTCCGCGGATACCCCTGCCCTCTCGACTCCTGACGAGGAGCCGGCTGCAGGCCGCATGGGCCTCACCTACGCGGTCGGCCGATTCATCCTCACACCCCTCGGCCGCCTCATGTACCGCCCTCAGGTCGACGGCCAGCACAACGTGCCCAAGTCCGGCGCCGTCATCTTCGCGAGCAACCACCTGTCGTTCCTCGACTCGATCGCCATCCCGATCGCGTCCCCGCGACCCGTTCACTTCCTGGCGAAGGCCTCGTACTTCGACGGCACGGGCTTCTCCGGGTGGGCGTCACGCGAGTTCTTCACCGCCATCGGCGCCGTGCCCGTCCAGCGGGGCGCAGGCCAGGCCGCGCTCAATGCCCTCGACCAGCAGCGCCGCCTCCTCGAGGACGGCAACGCCGTCGCGCTGTACCCCGAGGGCACGCGCTCGCTGGACGGCCGCCTCTACAAGGGCCGCACGGGCGTCGCCTTCCTCGCACTTCAGACCGGAGCACCGGTCGTCCCGGTCGGGCTCATCGGCACCGATCGCGTCATGCCCGTCGGCGCCAAGATGCCGTCGATGAAGGAGCGCGTCGCCGTCCGCTTCGGCGAGCCGCTCGACCTCTCACACCACGGTCCCGCCGAGTCGGGCCGCGCGCGGCGCCTTGCGACCGACGACATCATGGCCGCGATCCACGCCCTCTCCGGACAGGAGCTCGCCAACGCCTACAACGAAACGCCCGCACACGGCATGGACCGCATCAAGCAGGTCCTGCCGCACGAGCGACGCTGACTCTTCACCGGCGCCCGCGCACCCACCGTTTCACAGGTCAACCACGCGTCTACAGGACGATTTCGGCCGCATCGCCCTGTAAGGGCGTGGTTGACCTGTCGTTCCGGGGTCGGGGTCAGGGCCCCGCGACCTCGATCGTGGGCTCGTGCCGCACGGGGAAGTTCACCGAGCTGGCGATGAAGCACCACTCGTGAGCCTGCGTGTGAGCGGCGGTCGCGGCATCCGTCATCGAAGAATCGGCGACCGTCACGTGCGGCCGGAGCACGACCTCGGTGAATCGCCCGCCTCCGCGACCGTCCTCGACCATGATTCCGGATGCCTCGTCCCGATAGTCGACGACGATGACCCCCGCCTGTACGCACGCGTGCAGGTACGACAGCAGGTGGCACTCGCTGAGCGAGGCGAGGAGCAGATCCTCCGGATTCCACTTCGCGGGATCGCCGCGAAAGGGCTTGTCGCTCGAGGCGTGGAGGGTCGGCTTGCCATCGATCTCGACCGTGACGGAACGGTCGTAATCGCGGTAGCCGCTCGTGCCCGTGCCGCGGTTGCCCGCCCACGTGGCCTGCAGACGGTAGCGGTGTTCGCCGAGCATCGCCCCAGTCTCGCACGCGTCATCGCCGCGGGGGCCCGGCGGTAGGCTGGCGTGGTGCCGCAGACTTTCGCCGCCGCCGACGCCGTCGAGCTGGCCGTCGTCGAACGGAGCGGATTCGTCGAATCCCGGCATTCCGGCTCGGCGATCGTGCTGTCGCCGGACGGGATCGTCGTGCAGCAGCTGGGAGATGCGACCTCCCCGATCCTCCCCCGGTCGAGTCTCAAGCCGCTGCAGGCCCTCGCCTGCCTGACAGCCGGCGCCCCCCTCGAGGGTGAACGGCTCGCCCTTGCGACGGCGAGCCACTCCGGCTCCGACCGCCATGTCGCGGTGGTCCGAGACATCCTGGATGCCGCTCGCCTCGGCGAGACGGCCCTTGCGTGCCCCGCCGCGTGGCCGACCGATCAGGCGACGCGCGACGAGCTCGTCCGCGACCACTCCGAGCCGTCCGCCATCCGCATGAACTGCTCCGGAAAGCACGCCGCGATGCTGCTGGCCTGCACGGTGAACGGCTGGGACACGGACGGCTACCTCGCGCCCGAGCATCCGGTGCAGGTTCATATCCGCGACGTCATCGAGCGCCTGGTCGGCCACAAGGCGGCAGCGACAGCGGTGGACGGATGCGGTGCTCCCGTCTACTCGACGAGCCTCTCGGCGCTCGCCAAGGCGATCCACCGCGTGGGGACGGCCTCACCGACTTCGCCGTTCGCGCTGCACCGCAACGCCGGCGCCCTCGTGCGCGCTGTCCGGGAGAATCCGTGGGCGATCGACGGACCCGGCCGCCCTGACACGATCGTCATCGAGCGGCTCGGCGTCTTCGCCAAGACCGGGGCCGAAGGCGTCATGGTGATGGTCGCGCCGAACGGCACGACCGTGGCGCTGAAGATCCTCGACGGGAGCGGCCGCGCCGCATCGGCCGTCGCGCTCCGTCTGCTCGAGCGCGCCGGCGCCCTCAGCGCGAAGGACGTCGCCGAGACCCTCGCGAGGCTTCCGCTGTCGGTCTCGGGCGGCGGCACAGCGGTCGGGGCCATCCGCCCCACCATCTAGCGGGCTCCCACGAGGAGCGGAAAGGAACGATCGATGAGGATCTCCGTACCGAGCGAAGTCAAGAACAACGAGTACCGCGTGGCGCTCACCCCTTCGGGTGTGCACGATCTGGTGGCGGCAGGACACGAGGTGTTCGTGCAGCGCGGCGCCGGCGAGGGATCATCCATGCCGGATGCCGAGTACGACGCGGCAGGCGCGACGCTGCTCGACGACGCCGCCGAGGTCTGGGCGCGGGCCGAGCTGCTCCTCAAGGTCAAGGAGCCGATCGAGAGCGAGTACGGCTTCTTCCGAGACGACCTGGTGCTGTTCACCTACCTTCACCTCGCCGCCGATCGCCCGCTGACCGACCAGCTCGTCGCCGACGACGTCACCGCGATCGCCTACGAGACGGTGCAGCTCGCAAGCGGCGGGCTGCCCCTCCTCGCCCCGATGAGCGAGGTTGCAGGGCGCCTCGCGCCCACCGTCGGCGCCGCGACGCTCATGCGCTCTTCCGGCGGGCTGGGCCTGCTGATGTCCGGAGTGCCTGGCACGCGTCCCGCGCGGGTCACCGTCATCGGCGGCGGTGTCGCCGGAGCGAATGCGGCCGTGATCGCCGTCGGCCTCGGAGCCGACGTCACGGTGTTCGATACCAATGTGCAGCGGCTGCGGTACCTCGACGACCACTTCCAGGGACGGGTCAAGACCGCGGCATCCAATCCGCTCGACCTCGATCGCGCCGTCGTCGATTCGGATCTCGTCATCGGCTCAGTGCTCATCCCGGGCGCGAAGGCGCCGAAGCTCGTGACGAACGACATGGTGCGGCGCATGCGTCCGGGGAGCGTGCTCGTGGACATCGCCGTCGACCAGGGCGGATGCTTCGAGGACACGCGCCCGACGACCCACGCCGATCCCACCTTCCCCGTCCACGGGAGCATCTTCTACTGCGTCGCGAATATGCCGGGGGCGGTACCCAACACGTCGACCTCGGCGCTCACGAACGCGACGCTCCCCTACATCCGGCAGATCGCGCGGTCGGGATGGAAGGAGGCGCTGCGCGCCGACGCCGCCCTCGCCGCCGGCCTCAACACCGTGGCCGGAACGGTCGTGAATCCGGGAGTCGCAACTGCCCACGGGCTGGAGCTCGCTCCGCTGGCGGCCGCGATCGCCTGACCCATCGGCTCGGACGCCGGACGGGACGCCCTTCGGCGGGCAGCCGCTCGGCTGCCCGCACCCCGGCTCCGAGACGCCGCTCGGCGCGGCAGCCGCACCCGGCTCCCAGGTCAGTGCCGTGATCAGCCGATCGGCTTCTCCTCGATGCCCCACGGGCTTCCGTAGCCGGCGGGAGCGGGAGCTGCGAGCAGCTCGAGGAAGGGCTTGGCGTCGAACGCCTCGGGCCCGAGGATCCCGGCGCCCGACCAGGTGCCGTTCGCGAGCAGCTCGAGGGCGATCACGGGGTTGAAGGCCGTCTGCCACACCACCGCCTGGGAGTTGTACTCCTTCATCGTCTGCTCGTTGTCGGCGACATGGTACAGATAGGTCGAGCGCGGCTGACCGTCCTTTCCCTTGCCCCTCACCCAGACGCCGGCGCAGGTCTTGCCGGTCATCTTGTCGCCGAGCGTCGCCGGATCGGGAAGCGCGGCGGCGACGACATCGCGCGGAGAGACCTGCACCCCCTTGACCGACAGCGGATCCGTGCGGTCCAGGCCCAGCTTGTTGAGCACCTTCAAGACCTCGATGAACTCGTCGCCGAGGCCGTACTTGAATGTGACGCGCTTCGCTTTCGTCCAGCGCGGCATGAGCAGGACCTCCTCGTGCTCCACATTGACGCACTCGACCGGTCCGATGCCCTCGGGAAAGTCGAAGACCTCGGGCTCGCTGAAGGGCGGCGTCGTGTACCAGCCGCGGCCCTCCTCATAGATCACGGGAGGGTTGAGGCACTCCTCGATCGTCGTCCAGATGGAGAACGAGGGGGCGAAGTCGTAGCCGTCCACGACCAGGTTCGCGCCGTCGCGCACTCCCAGCTCGTCGATCTCGCTGAACAGCTCGTCCTCGGCGTACCGCGCGAAGACATCCGACAGTCCGGGCTCGACGCCGACTCCCACCAGGGCGAGGCGGCCGGCATCCTTCCACTGCTGCTCCTTGGCGAACTGCTCATCCCCGAGCTTCACGCCGGTCAGCTCATGCGGCCGTTCGGGATGCCGGTGCGACAGGCTCATGGCCATGTCGAGGTAGGTCGCGCCGGCGGTGAAGCATCCGTCGAAGATGGGCATCACGAATCGGGGATCGACCGCATTGAGGACATGGGTGACGCCGTGCTCGCGGATGAGAGCGGCCACGGAGTCAGCGCTGGATGCGTCGACCTGCGCGCCCGCGAGTCGCCCATCCCCCAGCTCCGCGATCAGCGCCGCGGGCCGAGCGGGGTCGTAATCCGCGATGACAAGCGACTCGAAGAAGCTGCGGCGGACGGCGATGCGCGCCGCTGCCGAGCCGACGCCGCCGGCGCCGACGATGAGGATGCGCATGGGTGAGCTCCTGGTGGTGGTGATCGGTGGGGACGGCGTGTGGCCTCAGACGAGCCCGCCGTCGATGGAGCGTGCGAAGTCGGCGGCGTCCTCGGGCACGAGCACCTCGGTCTGCTTGTTGAGGCTCTCGCCACGGAAGAAGGGCTTGGCCCGCGGGAAGAAGAACCACAGCACCATGAGGAGCACGCCGAAGGCCAGCGAGCCCACCCCGAGCACGAAGGTCCCGCCGATCCCGAGCAGCACGGTGTAGCCGTAGTCGACGTCGTACATGTCGATGGCCGACTGCACGAAGGCGTACGTCAGCATGAGCGAGCCGAGCAGAGGGAAGAGGAACTTGTAGAAGAAGTTGTAGGTCGAGGCGAACAGCTCCCTGCGGAAATACCAGACGCACGCGAAGCCGGTGACGCCGTAGTAGAAGGCGATCGCAAGGCCCAGGGAGAGGATCGAGTCCTGCAGGATGTTGTCGCTGATCAGCGTCATGCCCACGTAGTAGACGGACGCGACCACGCCCATCACGACCGTGGAGAAGGACGGCGTGCGGTAGCGCGGATGCACGTCGGCGAACTTCCGCGGCAGCGCCTTGTAGGCGGCCATCGCAAGGGTCCCGCGTGCCGTGGGAAGGATCGTGGTCTGCGTCGAGGAGATCGCCGAGATCATCACGGCGACCACCAGCACCCAGCCCACCGGTCCCAACAGCCCGTCCTTGATGGCGAGGAAGAAGTCGTCGGCATTGGCCTCGTTGCCCAGGCCCGTGCCCTCTGTGCCGAGTCCGGCATACATCATCGCGGCGACGGTCACGCCGACGTACGTGACGAGCAGGATCACGGTGGTCAGGAGTGCCGCGCGGCCGGGGATCCGCTTGGGGTCCTTCGTCTCCTCATTGAGGGCGAGGCAGGTGTCCCATCCCCAGTAGATGAACAGCGCCAGGAGGACCGCCTCGATGAACGCGCTCCAGTCCGTGAAGGCGAAGGGGTTGAACCATGACCAGTCGAACGGCGTGGGGTTCGGGGCTGTGCCCGCGAAGAACTGCCAGAGGGCGGCGACGACGAAGATGGCGAGCGCCGCGTACTGGATGGCGAGCAGGACGTTCTGGATCTTCTCGCCGATCTCGACACCGCGCCAGCTCACCCACGTCATCGCCGCGATGAAGACGACACCCGTGAACGTGACGAGCGGGACGTTCTCGGAGAGCAGCGCATCGTCGGAGCTGCGGACGATGCCGTCGATCAGCGCCCAGAAGTAGATTCCGGCGATCTGCGCGAGGTTCGCGAGCACGACCATGCCCGCGACGGCCACACCCCAGCCCCCCATCCATCCCACCCACGGGCCGAACGCCTTCGTGCCCCACGTGAAAGTGGTGCCGCAGTCGGGCACGGCATTGTTCAGCTCTCGGTAGGCGAAGGCGATGAACAGCATCGGGATGAAGGCGAGCACGAACGCGATCGGAGCCTGGGCGCCGACGGCGAGGACGACGAAGCCGAGCGTGGCGACGAGCGAGTACACGGGCGCGGTCGAGGCCAGTCCGATGACGGTTGAGCCCCAGAGGCCCAGCGATCCCGCCTTCAGACCTTTTCCGTCGGGCCGGTTGAGGTCGATAGGGGTGGTAGACACGATGCCGAAGGTATGTGGAGGAATACATTCCGGTCAAGAGCTCTGCACTCCTCCTCCACCGGGAAGGGCGATGCGCTCCGCCGGGTTGGCGTCGTGGCACAGCCATGCCCGCGCTCGGCCCGGCGCGCAGTACGGCGGAAGGGCCCGATCGGCACTCAGGGCGCGGAAATCGGCGGCCAGCGTGGCGTCCACCACCAGCGAGTATTCATTCCGGACCCTCGTCAGCAGCTGCCACTGTCGCTGCCAGTCGTCGGCGTCACCGACGAACACTGTCGCACCGGAGCCGCCCTCGATCCCGGCATCCGCGACGGGAACGACCCGGATGCCTCGCCCCTCCCACTCGGCGAGCGCGGCGCGTGAGGCGGGCGACCTCCGTGCGACGAAGCCTGTCACGCCCTCGACGGGGAACCACGGCGGCGGCTCGGTCAACGCCCGCGGTGCCGTATGCGGGGTCACCGCGACCTGGACGGCGCGACCGTCGAGGCGGGCCCGGCCCGCGGGCTGGTCGCCCGCGTAGTGCACCCCTTCCCCTCCGATGGCCAAGTACTCCGCGCGCGTCGATGCGGGCAGGAGCACCCGGCGGGGCAGCAGTTCGGCGATGCGGGACGCCGAGCCGGTGAGCCGCTGGGCGGCGGCGACCACCAGCACGCCCTGGTCGCCCGCGCCGCGGACGAATCGCTCCAGGCGCTCGCCGAGCTCCGCCGCGTATTCGTGCGGGAAGCGCCCGGAAAGGGCGTCCAGATCGTCGATCAGGATGGTCGAGCCGCGCGGCGGAGGCGCATCGACCAGCTGAGCGACGGCATCCCATGCCGCCTCGGGATCAGAAGGGACGACGAACGCAGCGACCGACTGCGCCGCGAGCGTGCGGAGAGCCGTCGACTTGCCGGTGCCTGACGCTCCGACGACGAGCACCCCGCGGTCGTCGACGTGCACGACGGCCGGTACCTGGCGCTGGCGGTCCGGCTCGTCGGCGAGCCCCAGCAGGAGCTCACCCGGCCCTATGCCTTCCCGAGAAAGCTGGTGCAGTTCGATCCGGGTCGGAAGATCGGGGAGCCACGGCCTGCGCGGACGGTGGCCGTCGGAACCCTCGATGATCCGCGTGATGTCGGCCGGAGACGACAGCGCGACGCGCAGGCGTCGTGGGGCGGGGTCGCCGGCTCTCCGCATCAGCGCCACACCGCGATCCGCCAGCCCGCCTGCCAATCGCGCGGCGTCATCCGTTCCGATGACCGCCCGGCTGTCGGCGGCATCGGCGACGCGGAGGCTCACGCGCAGCGGGCAGTTCGCCAAGAGGGCGTCGCGCACCACCCCGGCTACCCGCTGCGTGCCGAGCACGAGGTGCATGCCGAGTGCGCGTCCTCGCGCCGCGATGTCGGTGAAGACGGCATGCAGTTCGGGATGATCGCCGAGCAGCGCGGCGAATTCATCGACGACGACCACAAGCCGCGGCAGCTCCACGCGAGGATCCAGGATGTCGCGTGCGCCGCAGCGCGCCAGCTCGGCTTCGCGCCATCTCACCTCGGCGCGGAGGCTCTCGATGGCGCGGCGCGCGCCCGCTCCGTCGAGATCGGTGATGACTCCTGTGACGTGCGGCAGGTCGGCGAGGGCGTCGAAGGCGGTGCCGCCCTTGAAGTCCGCGAGGAGGAAGCTCACCTCGCGCGGCGAGCGGGAGGCGCACAGCGCCAGCACCCACGTCACCAGAAGCTCGCTCTTTCCGCTTCCCGTCATTCCGGCGACCACCGCGTGCGGCCCGTCCGCGACGAGATCCACGACGGCCTCTCCGGTGTCTTCGAGCCCGATCACCGCGCCGAGGCCCGCGAGGGCGACCCCCGGAAGGAGCGAGCCGAGAGCCACCGGGGCCGCGGCCTCGACGCGTGGCAGTTCCCCCGCGAGGGCCGCCAGCTGCGCCGCGATGTGCTCGGCCTGCGCGAGCGCGACGGCCTCCACCGCGATGTGGCGTGCCTCACCGCCTGCGTCCAGTCGGGCGTCGGCCGGTGAGCTGACCGTCAGCACAGCGGCGCACGCCGGGGGAACGCGGGCTGACGGGTCCACTCGCACGATGGCGAGTTCAGCGTCCGGCGGTACCGGCGCCCCCTGGGCGACAAGGGCCAGGGCGGTGCCGGCCGTCGCCGCGCGGTGCGGCAGCCGCTCCACCCAGCTGTCCTCGGCTGCCAGGGGACCGACGATCCTCAGCTCGCCGGGAGGCTGGGCGAGACACGCCTGCAGGACGAGGGCGCGCGCAACGGCCGCCGCGAGCACGGGCGTCGCGACGACGGCGATCGCCCCTGACGCGGGGAGGATGACGGGTGCATCCTTGACGATCCGCGCCCGCCGACGCAGCGCGGCGCTGCGTTCGTCCGGGCCGCCCCCCGAGAGCTGCAGGCCGGTGGGTGCATCCCCTGTCCCCGCCACGAGACCCTCACCGCGCGCCGCGACGGCACGCCAGATCTCGTCCGCGTCCATCAGGAAGCCGGCGACGTCGGGATGCTGCGCCCGTCGTCGCGCTCGCTCGCGCTCGTGTCGCGCCGCGATGTCGTCCTCCACCCGGGCGAGCGCGGCATCCCTGTTCCGCTCCGCCCGCCGCCGCTCCTTGCGCCCCGCGCGTCTGCCGTCGAGGAACGTCGCGCCGGCGATGAGCGGCCCGAGGAGAGCAAGCCACAGCGAGAGCATCGACCCCGTCACGAGCCACAGCATGACCGCCCCGACCAGTGGCACGACCATGGCGAGGATCGGCAGGGGCGCGCGCAGCGGAGCCGGGGCTTCGGGAGGAAGCGTCAGCGGCTCGTCGTAGTACTCGAGCGGATCGTGGCGCAGAGAACCAGGGAATGACACGATCCCAGCGAACCGCTGCCGCGGCCCCCGGCCGAGCCGGGTGTCGAGGGTCGGGGAGAAGCTCTGTCAGCTCGCCGCTGTGGAGGACTCGGTCTGCACCGCGACGTCGAGGACGATGATCGTGATGTTGTCGCGGCCGCCGTTCTCGAGCGCGGCGTCGAGCATCGCCTTCACCGCATCGGCGGGATCCGCATGCTCGTCGAGGAAGTGCTGGATGCCGTAGTCGGTGAGCTCCTTCGTGAGCCCGTCTGAGCAGATCACGAAGCGGTCGCCGTTGACGATGTCGAGACGCACATAGTCGGGCCGTGCACCCTCGCTGGGACCCACCGCGCGCGTGATGACGTTGCCGTAGGGATGGTTCTCGGCCTCTTCGGGGCTCAAGCGGCCAGCCGCGACGAGCTCCTGCACGACGGAGTGATCGGTGGTGATCTGAACCAGAGTCCCGTCACGAAGCAGGTACACGCGCGAGTCGCCGATGTTGAGCGTCACCCACTGCGGCTGGTCATCGGAATCATCGAGGAAGACGCCCGTCAGCGTGGTGCCCGTGCCGTCGTCGGTCGTCTCGGGATGCGAGGCGATGTCTTTGACAGCGCGAACGAGGCCCTTCTCGATCGACTTCGCCGTCACCCGGCCTGCATCGACGACTCCGCGGAGCCGGTCGACGGTGCTGGAGCTCGCGATCTCACCGCCGAGGTGGCCGCCCATGCCGTCCGCGACCACGAAGAGCGGATAGGCCGTCAGCACGGCGTCCTGGTTGATCTCGCGCCGGCGACCGGTATCGGTCACCGCGGCCCACGAGAGCTCGATGGTGCCGGCGCGGTCTCCCTCGCCGAAAGGCACCGAACGATGCTGGGTGGATACTTCGGGCACGCCGCTATCCTCCCTGAGTGAAGCGGACCGATTGGACCGCAGACGTGCTCACATCCTAGTAGACGCTCACTCCTCTGCTTCGAGCAGGGCCTCGATCACCGCCGCACGCGCTCCGCCATCCGCCGGCATGGTCGCTCCGGCTGCGGCGAAGGGCGGCGCCTCCTCGCTCTCGTCATCGATCGCGGCCTCGAACTGGGCGTTGTACAGGCGCCAGTACGCACCCCGGGCGCGCAGGAGCTCGTCGTGGGAACCCTGCTCGACGATCGCGCCGCTCTCCATCACGAGGATGAGGTCGGCATCCCGGATCGTCGAAAGGCGATGCGCGATGACGAAGGCGGTGCGGTCTGCGCGGAGGCGTGACATCGCGCGCTGGATGAGCAGCTCGGTGCGGGTGTCGACCGATGACGTCGCCTCGTCGAGGATGAGGATGCGCGGATCGGCGAGGAAGGCGCGCGCGATCGTGATGAGCTGCCGCTCGCCCACGCTGAGGTTCGTGGCGTCGTCGTCGAGCGGAGTGTCGTATCCGTCCGGCAGTGCGTGCACGAAACGGTCCACGTAGGCCGCCGTCGCCGCCTCGATGATGTCGCCCTCAGTGGCGTCCGGGCGCCCGTAGGCGATGTTCTCGCGGATGGTGCCGGAGAACAGCCAGGTGTCCTGCAGCACCATCCCCGTGCGTGAGCGCAGGTCGTCGCGGGTCATGCGGCGGGTGTCGATGGGGGCCCCGTCGATCCCAGGGGCCTCGAGGGTGATGCGCCCGCTGTCGACGTCGTAGAACCGCATGATGAGGTTKACCAGCGTGGTCTTGCCGGCACCCGTCGGTCCGACGATGGCGACCGTGCTTCCCGGCTTCGCCTCGAGCGAGAGGTCGTCGATGAGCGGCTTGTCTTCCGCGTACCGGAACGACACGTTCTCGAACGCCAGGTGGCTCGCCGAGGGCGACGCCGTCTCGGCGTCGGCGTCGTCGGGCGTCTCCTCGTCTTCGTCGAGGAGCTCGAAGACCCGCTCGGCGCTCGCCACCCCGGACTGGAGGAGGTTCGCCATCGAGCCCAGCTGGCTGAGCGGCTGGGTGAACTGGCGCGAGTACTGGATGAACGCCTGCACGTCGCCGATCGACATCTGCCCGTTGGCGACCATCAGACCGCCGACCACCGCGATGGCCACGTAGACGAGGTTTCCGATGAACATCATGGCGGGCATGATGATGCCCGAGAGGAACTGCGCCCCGAAGCTCGCCCGGTAGACCTCTTCGTTCTCGGTGCGGAATTGCGCCTCGGCCTCTTTCTGGTGGCCGAAGACCTTCACGATCGAGTGACCCGAGAACGTCTCCTCGACGCGGGCGTTCAGGACGCCGGTCGCCGCCCACTGGGCGATGAACATCTTCTGCGATCTCTTCGCGACGATCACCGTGATCACGATCGTCAGCGGGATGGTGACGAGGGCGATCGTGGCGAGCAGCGGCGAGATGATGAACATCATCACGAGCACGCCGATGACGGTCAGCAGCGAGATGACGACCTGCGACAGCGTCTGCTGCATCGTCTGCCCGATGTTGTCGACGTCATTCGTCACGCGGCTGAGCAGCTCTCCGCGCTGCACCCGGTCGAAGTAGCGCAGGGGCAGACGGTGGATCTTCGCCTCGACCTGGAGGCGGAGGCGGTTCATCGCCCGCTGGACGATTCCGTTGAGGATGCGGGCCTGCAGCCACGCGAAGAGGCTCGCGAAGACGTAGACGGCAAGCGTCACGGCGACGATCCTGAACAGCTGCTCGAAGTCGATGCCGGCGCCGGGGACGAAGTCCATCGCCGAGAGCATCTCGGCCTGCTGCGAGTTGCCCTGGGCGATCAGGCCGTCGATGACCTGCTGCTTCGTCAGACCCTCGGGGGTCTGAAGCGACACGTAGCCGGCGAACACGATGTTGGTCGCCTCGCCGAGCAGCTTGGGTCCCATGACGGAGAGCGCGACGCTCACCACGCCGAGCACGAGGACCACGATCAGCAGCGGAGTGTCGGTGCGGAGCGTGGCGAGCAGTCTTTTCGCGCTCGGGCCGAAGTTCTGCGCCTTCTCCCCCGGGCCCGCCTGGCCCATGGGGCCGCGCTGCATGGGCATCCGGCGGGGAGCCGCCGTGCTCTGTGCGCCGCTCATGCCGTCGCCTCCGCCGCGAGCTGCGACTCGACGATCTCGCGATACGTCTCATTCGACTCGACGAGCTCGTCGTGGGTGCCGACCCCGACCATGCGGCCGTGGTCGAGGACGATGATCTGGTCGGCGTGCTGGATCGTCGTCACGCGCTGCGCGACCACGATCCGGGTCGCCTCGGGCAGGTGCGTGTCGAGTGCGTGCCGGAGGGCAGCATCCGTTCGCAGATCGAGTGCCGAGAACGAGTCGTCGAACACGTAGATGCCGGGTCTCTTGGCGAGTGCGCGCGCGATGGYGAGGCGCTGGCGCTGTCCGCCCGACACATTGGTGCCGCCCTGCGCGATGGGCGCCTCGAGACCGCCCTCCATCGAGGCGACGAAGCGCTTGGCCTGTGCGAGCTCGAGCGCCCGCCACAGCTCCTCGTCGGTGGCCTGGTCATCGCCGTAGCGCAGGTTCGAGGCGACGGTGCCGGAGAACAGGAAGGCCCGCTGCGGGATGAGTCCGATGCGCTTCCAGAGCAGGTCGGGCTCATATCTGCGCACATCCACGCCGTCGACGCGCACGGCTCCCGCCGTCACATCGAAGAGCCGGGCGACGAGACCGACGAGTGTGGTCTTGCCCGAGCCGGTCGAACCGATGATGGCGGTGGTGGTGCCGGGTTCGACGGTGAAGGTGAGGTCGTGGAGCACGGCCTCCTCTGCCCCGGGGTAGGCGAAGTCGACGTGCTCGAACTCGACCCGGCCGACAGCGGAAGGGGCAGCCGCGGGGTCTGCGGGCGCCGCAACCGACGGGTCGGTGTCGAGCACCTCGCCGATGCGGTTCGCGCAGACCGCCGCGCGCGGGATCATGACGAACATGAAGGTCGCCATCATGACCCCCATGAGGATCTGCATGAGGTAGTTGAGGAACGCGAAGAGGGTGCCGATCTCGACGCCGTTCTCCTGCACCTGGAATGCGCCGAACCAGATCACGGCGACGCTGGAGACGTTCATGACGAGCATCACCGCGGGGAACATCAGCGCCATGAGATTGCCGGCCCGAAGGCCTGTCGCCATGACGTCCTCGCTCGCCGTCTCGAAGCGGTCGCGCTCCTCGCTCTCGCGGACGAAGGCACGGATGACCCGGATGCCGGTCAGCTGCTCGCGCATGATCTGGTTGACGCGGTCGATCTTCTTCTGCATCTGGGTGAACGCGGGAACCATCCGCACCACGATGAGTCCCACGATGATGAGGAGGATCGGGATCGCGACGGCCATGAGCCACGACAGCCCCGCATCCTGGCGGACGGCCATGATGACGCCGCCGATCGCCAGCATGGGCGCCGAGATCATCAGCGTCGCCGAGACCTGCACCAGCATCTGCACCTGCTGCACGTCGTTGGTGTTGCGCGTGATGAGGGATGGGGGACCGAACTGGCCGACCTCGCGCTGCGAGAAGGCGACGACGCGGTGGAACAGGTCTCCGCGCACATCGCGGCCCATCCCCATCGCGAGGCGCGAGCCGAAGTACACCGCGACGACGGAGCAGACGACCTGCACGAGGCTCACTCCCAGCATGACGACGCCCGTCTGCAGGATGTAGTCGATGTCGCCCGTGACCACGCCGTTGTCGATGATGTTGGCGTTGAGCGTCGGGAGCATCAGCGACGCGATGGACTGCGCCAACTGGAAGATGACGACGCCGACGATCAGGAGCCACGCGGGACTCAGATATCTGACGAGGAGTTTGCCCAGCACGAAGGGTCCTTCCGCGCGCGTTGTCACCCGCTCTGGCGGTCCGTGCGCGAGATTCGACGCTACGCCCCAGCGCCGACACCAGACAAACCCTGAGCGTGCGCTGTGAGCGAACCGCGCTATGAGCCGTCGGGCGCGGGGAAGATCACGTCGATCTCGTACAGGTCTGCGACGGTGGGTGCCCACGCCGTGGCAGCGGCCGCGTTCGCGTGAACCTGCTCGGGGCTGGTCGCGCCCGCGATGACGCTCGACAGCGCCCCATGCGACAGCAGCCACCCGAAGGTCGCCTCGAGCATCGTGATCCCGCGCTCATCGCAGAACGCCTGGTACGCGTCGAGCGCCTCCCACGGCGCGTTCTGGTACAGGTGCGGCCGCTGACGCATGATGCGGCTGTCGGCGGGAGCGGCATCCCGGGTGAACTTGCCGGTCAGCAGCCCGTTCTGAAGCGGGAAGTAGGGGAAGAATCCGAGTCCGAAGCGCTCGGCCGCCGGCAGGATCTCCCTCTCGGCACCCCGTGCCAGCAGGCTGTAGTTGTTCTGAGCCGACACGAACGGCACAGTACCGCGGTCCCGTGCGACGTAGTGGGCTTCGGCAGTCTCCCAGCCGGTGAAGTTCGAATGCCCGATGTAGCGGACCTTCCCCTCGCGCACGAGATCGGTCAGTGCGTCCAGTGTCTCGTCGATGGGCGTCTGAGGGTCGGGCGTGTGCAGCTGGTAGAGGTCGATCCAGTCGGTCTGAAGACGGGAGAGGGATGCCTCGACCGCACGCCGCACGTGAGTGCGAGAAGCCTTCGCGCCGCCGAGGACGCCCCTCGCGAAATCGCTGTGCCCGAACTTGGTCGCGACGACCACCTGGTCGCGGCGACCCTTGAGAGCGTCGCCCATGAGCGTCTCAGAAAGCCCCGGCTCCCGGCCGTAGATGTCTGCGGTGTCGAGGAATGTCACCCCGGCGTCGATCGCGGCATCCAGGACATCGCGGGTGCCCGCGAGGGTCTCGGTCTTGGTGCCCGCCCGGCCGAAGTTGTTGCAGCCGAGGCCTACGGCGGACACGAGCAGACCGGACGCGCCGACGCGACGCAGGGGAACGGGGATCGAAGTCATGCGGTCCACGCTATCCCGCGGGTCGGCAGCGATGGCAAGGGCCGCACGCAGAAGTGAGCCCCCGCCGTTSGGCGGGGGCTCACGACATGATCAGACGATGCGCGGGTTCTCCGGCTCCGGCGACACCGGCGGCTCCGGCGTGATCGGAGGCGCCGGCTCGGGCACCACCGGGGGTGCCGGCTCAGGCGTGACCGGCGGCGGAGGCTCCACCGGAGGCGCCGGGAAGGCGGGCGGTTCGGCGGGAGCGGGAGGCTCGGGCGCGATCGGGGCCTGCGGGGCCGCGGGCGGCTCGGGCGCGACAGGCGCCTGAGGGGCCGACGGCGGCTCGGGCGCGGACGCAGCGGATGGCGCCGGTGCGTAGCCCTCCGGCGGGGCAGGCGGGGGGCTGTAGCCGGCCGGCGGGGCGGCGTAGTCCGCGGGCGGAGGCGTGTAGGCAGGTGGCTCCGCATACGCGGTAGGTGCGGCCGCATATCCCACCGGGGGCGCTCCGGGCGGGGGCGGGTAGGCGCCGGGTGCGCCGTAGCCCGGGGCGGCGGGGTAAGACCCTGCCTGCGCGGGCACGCCGGCCCATGTCGTGCCGTCGCGGAGGAACCCGTTTCCGGCCCACGGCGCGGGCGCGATGGCGGGGTTCCAGCGCGAGCGGTCGAACCCGAGGATGCCGAGCCAGACGAGGGGCAGGAAGAAGTAGAGGATGAGCCACGCTGCTTCCTTCTGCAGCTTGAGCCCGACCCGCCACGCGGCGAGCAGTGTGACGACGAAGACCGCGATCGACCCGATCCAGCCGAGTCCGATGAATCCCAGGACGAAGGTGAGCCCGATCCCGTAGAGCACCAGCCAGGGGCTGAGATCGCCGAGCTTCGAGAAGATCGTCAGGTTGTAGACGGGGACCCACGCACGCCAGCGGCCCTGCACGCCCGCCTTGTCGAAGATCTTCATCAGGAACCACGACCCCAGCACGTAGGTCGCGAGCGCGAAGATCGTCAGGATGAAGAAGAGCAGTCCGAAGATCGCCAACCCCGCCCCGTCGTAGTAGTTGTCCATCGCGTTCCTTTCCGGAATCTCTGCGGACGTGTGACCACGCCACGGGACACGAGCCCGCCGAGTCACATGCTAGCGATGAGCGAGGCGCGAAGTCGGGCAATTCGGCGGGGATGCCTCGCCGCGTCGTGACAGGCTCGCTAGCCTGGCGAGTGCCCCTCCGCGAAAGGATCACCATGAGCGAGACCACCCCCACTCCCCCGCCCCTGCCTGAGCAGCCGGCCGACCAGGCAGCCGCGCGCCTCGCCGCGACCCCTCCGGAGACATCAGCCGGCCCCGCCTACAGTGCCGCGAGCGACCCCGATGACACAGGCGTGCCCACCGTGGTCGGTGAAGCATCGGACATCGGGCGCGGGTTCCTCAGCGCTCTCTTCGACATCTCGTTCCGCACGTTCATCACGCGCCGCCTCGCGAGCGCGTTCTACGTCGTCGGCCTCATCGCCATCGGCATCGGCTTCCTGGTGTGGTTCGTCCGGGGCATCTGGGTCGGCATCGACCTGATCTCGTTCAACCCGGGCGCCGGGGTGTCGCTGCTCGTCTCGACGCTCATCCTGGTGCCGATCGCGACGTTCCTCGCGATCGTGGTGCTCCGGTTCATCATCGAGGCCGTGGTGGCACTCATCGCGATCGCGGAGAACACGCAGCGAACGGCCGACAACACGGAGCGCTGACCGCCGCGAGGCACCGCCGCGCTGTCACGCGAAGAGCTCGATCTCGCCAGCCGGGTTCTCGCGCACACGCAGGTCGGCGGCATCCGCCCATCGGAGGAAGCCCGTGCGCGAGGCGACACGCGGCCGATCGACGGCGAGCCGTCGCACGAGCGCGCCCTTCGCGTGCTTGTTGAAGTGATTGAGCGCCCTCACCGCGCCGTCCTGGCTCTCCGTGACGACGCGCACATACGCGGAGGGGACGGATGCCGGCACCGGGCCGAGTCCCACGTAGGCCTCCGACCGCAGATCGAGGATGAAGCGCGGCGCCGAGGCGTCGATCGCCGCCGAGACCGCTGCGGCCCAGAGGCGGCGGAGCGGCGGCACGCCGGGCAGCGACGTCGCCGCGCCGAGCCGGTACGTGGGAATGCGGTCGAGCGCGCCCACCGGCCCGAGGGGCGCCGAGTGGATGAGGACGTGCCTGCCCAGCCATGAACGGGCGGTGGAGTCGAGGGATGCCGGATCCAGGGCGTCGTAGAGCACGCCGGTGTAGCGGTCCACGGCGGGCATGACGGGCGCCGTCATCACGCGGGCGTTGTCGTCGATGTCGCCGAGCTGAGTGGCGCCGAGCTTGAGCACGCGGGCGGCGTTCGCGGCATCCTTCGACAGATCTTCGAGCGCTCTCAGAACCTGCGCACGCTGCTCGCGCAGGGAGGGCAACGCCAGGGCGTCCAGGTCGAGGGCCCGCCGCGACCCCCCGCTTCGTTTTGTCTCCGACGGCGGAAGAAGAATCAGCATCGAGTGCCGGCGGTTGTTGAGCAGCCCGCGAAGCGCGCGTATCGAAACACGGACGGCGGGAGGAGGATCAGCATCGAGTCCCAGCGGTTGTTGAGCAGCCCGGGTAGCGGGCGTGTCGAAACACGGAAATGCGACGCGCCGCCCGGACGAATCCGGACGGCGCGACAGCGGAGTGCGATCAGGCGATGAGGGCGGCGTTTCCGGCGACGATCGAGACCTCGTCGCCATCCATCGACAGGAACCCGTCCTGCGCGTTGGCGATGATCTTCGATCCGTCGGCCTGGGTGATCCGCACCTGGCCCTCGGCGAGCACGGCGAGGACCGGCTCGTGACCGGGCATGAAGCCGATCTCACCCAGGACGGTCTTGGCGACGACGAGCGACGCCTCTCCCGACCAGATCTCGGACTCAGCCGAGACGAGGCTCACCTTGAGCGGCATGTCAGCCGTTCTCCTTCTGGATCTGCGCCCACTTCTCCTCGACGTCGCCGATACCGCCGACGTTGAAGAACGCCTGCTCGGCGACGTGGTCGAAGTCGCCCTTGACGATGGCGTCGAACGACTCGATGGTCTCCTTGATCGGGACCGTGGAGCCCTCGACGCCGGTGAACTTCTTCGCCATGTAGGTGTTCTGCGACAGGAACTGCTGGATGCGGCGCGCGCGCGCGACGACGACCTTGTCTTCCTCGGAGAGCTCGTCGACACCGAGGATCGCGATGATCTCCTGGAGCTCCTTGTTCTTCTGGAGGATCTGCTTCACGGCGGTGGCCACGCGGTAGTGGTCGGCGCCGATGTAGCGGGGGTCGAGGATGCGGCTCGTGGACGAGAGCGGGTCGACGGCCGGGTAGAGGCCCTTCGACGCGATCTCGCGGCTCAGCTCGGTCGTCGCGTCGAGGTGCGCGAAGGTCGTCGCCGGGGCCGGGTCGGTGTAGTCGTCGGCGGGGACGTAGATCGCCTGGAGCGACGTGATCGAGTGACCGCGGGTCGAGGTGATGCGCTCCTGCAGGACACCCATCTCGTCCGCGAGGTTCGGCTGATAGCCGACCGCGGACGGCATGCGACCGAGCAGAGTCGAGACCTCGGAGCCGGCCTGCGTGAAGCGGAAGATGTTGTCGATGAACAGCAGCACGTCCTGCTTCTGGACGTCGCGGAAGTACTCCGCCATGGTCAGCGCCGACAGCGCGACGCGCAGGCGCGTCCCCGGCGGCTCGTCCATCTGGCCGAACACGAGGGCGGTCTTGTCGAAGACGCCCGCCTCTTCCATCTCGTGGATGAGGTCGTTGCCCTCACGGGTGCGCTCGCCCACACCGGCGAACACCGACACGCCGCCGTGGTCCTGTGCGACGCGCTGGATCATCTCCTGGATGAGGACCGTCTTGCCGACGCCGGCACCGCCGAACAGGCCGATCTTTCCGCCCTGCACGTACGGCGTGAGCAGGTCGATGACCTTGATGCCCGTCTCGAACATCTGGGTCTTCGACTCGAGCTGGTCGAAGCTCGGTGCCTGGCGGTGGATGCCCCAGCGCTCGGTGATCTCGATCTTCTCGTCCGGGTCGGCGTTGAGGATGTCACCGGTCACGTTGAAGACGCGACCCTTGGTGACGTCGCCCACGGGGACCGTGATGGGGCCGCCCGTGTCGCGCACCTCCTGACCGCGGACGACGCCGTCGGTCGGCTTGAGCGCGATGGCGCGAACGAGGTCGTCGCCGAGGTGCTGTGCGACCTCGAGCGTGAACTCGGTCGTGACGCCCTCGACGGTGACGGTCGTCTTGAGGGCGTTGTAGATGTCGGGGATCGAGTCGTGCGGGAACTCGATGTCGACGACAGGACCCGTGACGCGGGCGACGCGCCCGACGACAGGGGCTTCCGTCTTCTCTGCGGTGAGGCTCATGGCTTCATTCTCTTTCGTATGTCTACTTGCCCGACGCCAGAGCGTCGGCGCCGCCGACGATCTCGGCGATCTGCTGCGTGATCTCGGCCTGGCGTGCGTTGTTGCGCAGGCGTGTGTAGTCGGTGATGAGGTTGTCGGCGTTGTCGCTCGCGCTCTTCATCGCCTTCTGGGTCGCGGCGTGCTTCGCAGCCGAGGACTGCAGAAGCGCATTGAAGACGCGGCTCTGGATGTACACCGGCAGGAGTGCGTCCAGCACGACGCCCGCTTCGGGCTCGAACTCGTACAGCGGGTACACCTGGGTGCTCGACGCATCCGCTTCCACGACCTCGAGAGGCAGCAGACGGACAGTCTCGGGAGACTGCGTCATCATGCTCACGAAGCGGTTGTACACGAGGTTGATCTCGTCCACGCCGCCCTGCTCGCCGCCGCGGTCGTAGGCATCCAGCAGCACACCCGAGATCTCCTCCGCCGTGTGGAAGTGCGGCGTATCGGTGTCGCCCGTCCACTCGGCAGCGCTCGCCATGCGACGGAACTGGAAGTACCCGACGGCCTTGCGGCCCACGAGGTAGTACACCGGCTCCTTGCCCTGCGAGCGCAGGAGCTCGGCCAGCGCCAGGCCCTCGCGGAGGATCTGCGAGTTGAAGGCTCCTGCGAGGCCACGGTCGGACGCGAAGATCACGACGGCGGACCGCCGGATGACCTCACGCTCGGTCGTGAGCGGGTGGTCGACGTTGGAGTGCGTCGCGACCGCCGAGACGGCCCGCGTCACGGCGCGCGCGAACGGCGCCGAGGCGCGCACCCGCGCCATCGCCTTCTGGATGCGCGAAGCTGCGATGAGCTCCATCGCCTTCGTGATCTTCTTGGTCGTCTGAGCAGAAGCGATCTTCTGCTTGTAGACCCTGAGTTGTGCGCCCATGGTTGCTGTCCAGGGGTGCCGTTACCGGCGGCCCTTGACGATCTTCTCCTGGCTGACGTCGGCGGCGACCGCGGCCGCGTGCTCCTCGTGGCCCGGCTGGTTGATCGACTGACCGCCCTTGCCCGACTGGAATTCGAGGATGAACGCGTCGGTCACCTTCTCGAGCTCGGCGGCGGTGTCGTCGTCGAGCACGTTCGTGTCGCGCAGCGTCGTGAGGATGGACGTGCTGCGACGCAGGTAGTCCAGCAGCTCGCGCTCGAAGCGCAGGACGTCCTCGACGGCGATGCTGTCGAGCTTGCCCTTGGTCCCTGCCCAGACCGCGACGACCTGCTCCTCGACCGGGTACGGCGAGTACTGCGGCTGCTTCAGCAGCTCGGTCAGGCGCGCCCCGCGAGCCAGCTGGCGACGGGATGCTGCATCCAGGTCGCTCGCGAACATCGCGAACGCCTCGAGCGAGCGGTACTGGGCGAGCTCGAGCTTGAGCGTGCCGGAGACYTTCTTGATCGACTTCACCTGCGCATCGCCACCGACGCGCGACACCGAGATGCCCACGTCGACAGCGGGACGCTGGTTGGCGTTGAACAGGTCGGACTGCAGGAAGATCTGGCCGTCCGTGATCGAGATGACGTTGGTCGGGATGTACGCCGAGACGTCATTGGCCTTGGTCTCGATGATGGGGAGACCCGTCATCGAACCGGCGCCGAGCTCGTCGGACAGCTTCGCGCAGCGCTCCAGCAGACGGGAGTGCAGGTAGAAGACGTCACCCGGGTAGGCCTCGCGGCCCGGCGGGCGGCGCAGCAGCAGCGACACGGCGCGGTAGGCCTCGGCCTGCTTGGAGAGGTCATCGAAGATGATCAGGACGTGCTTGCCCTGGTACATCCAGTGCTGCCCGATCGCCGAGCCCGTGTACGGGGCGAGGTACTTGAAGCCGGCGGGGTCCGAAGCCGGAGCCGCGACGATCGTCGTGTACTCCATGGCGCCGGCATCTTCGAGGGCACCCTTGACGGATGCGATCGTCGAGCCCTTCTGGCCGATCGCGACGTAGATGCAGCGAACCTGCTTGTTGGTGTCGCCCGACTCCCAGTTGGCACGCTGGTTGATGATCGTGTCGATCGCGATCGCGGTCTTGCCGGTCTGGCGGTCGCCGATGATCAGCTGGCGCTGACCGCGGCCGATCGGGATCATGGCGTCGATCGCCTTGATGCCGGTCTGCATGGGCTCGTGGACGCTCTTGCGCTGCATCACGCCAGGTGCCTGCAGCTCGAGTGCGCGACGACCCTCGTTGGCGACGGCGCCGAGTCCGTCGATCGGGTTGCCGAGCGGGTCGACGACGCGACCCAGGTAGCCGTCACCCACGGGCACGGACAGGACCTCGCCGGTGCGCGTGACGGGCTGCCCGGCCTGGACGCCGGAGAACTCGCCCAGGACGACCACACCGATGGCGTGCTCGTCGAGGTTGAGGGCGAGACCGCTGGTGCCATCCTCGAAGGTCACCAGTTCGTTCGCCATGACGCCGGGCAGTCCCTCGACGTGGGCGATGCCGTCGCCGGCGTCGACGACGGTGCCGACCTCGGTCGCCGCCGCCCCGGTGGGCTCGTACGCGGCGACGAAGTCCTTCAGCGCGTCACGGATGACGTCGGGGCTGATAGTGATTTCTGCCATTGTCTTCCTTCGTTAAGTGGGGCCGTCCGCGAGTCGGGCCCCAAAGCCTCCGCGCGCGGGGGCGGGAAATCTGTGTTAGCCGGCGAGACGCTGGCGGAGGTCCGCGAGGCGTGCCGAGACGCTCGCGTCGATGACATCGTCTGCGATCTGCACGCGCACACCGCCGACGACCGAGGGGTCGACGACCGTGTTGAGCGTCACGACAGCGCCATATCGCTTGCCCAGTGCCGCAGCGAGTCGCTCGGACTGCGCGGCGCTCAGCGGAACAGCCGACACGACTGTGGCGACCTTGCGACCGCGCTCGTCGGCGACGAGGTCCATCGCGTGGGACAGCAGCTCCCGCACTCGGCGCTCGCGCGGCTGCTCGACGAGCGACGACGCGATCAGGACGGTGGCGGAGCTGGCGCGACCCTCGAGCAGCGAATGCACGAGAGCGCGCTTGGCTGCGGCATCCCCCAGTCGGCTGCCGAGTGCGAGTTCGAGCTGGGGGTTCGCCGCGATCGTGCGGGTGAACCCGAAGATCTCGCCCTCGACGTCGGCGCCGACGGCCGAACGCGCCGCAGCGCGCACCCCGAGCTCTTCGATCGAATCGACCAGGTCGTCCGCGGACGACCATCGCTGGGAGACGGCCGAGGTGAGCAACGACACCGTCGTGGGTCCCAGCGCCTTTCCGAACACGTCCGCGACCACCCGGGCACGGCCTTCGGCCGACGCCGACGAGTCGGCGAGGGCGCCCGCGAGCGGCGCCGACTCGCCCAGGGTGCGGGCGGCTGTGAACAGCTCGCTCGCGACCGTGAGGTCGACTCCCACGGCGGCGTCGAGCGCCGCCGTGGTCTTCGCGAGTGCCTGCGTGGTCGCGCTGCCCATTACGCCCTCGGTCCCGACGAAGCGGTCTCGGAAGCCTCGAGCTCCGCGAGGAAGCGATCGACGACGCCCTGGGCCTTCTTGTCGTCGGCGAGCGATTCGCCGATGACGCCGCCGGCCAGATCGATGGCGAGCGTGCCCACCTCACTGCGCAGCGACACGAGCGCGGTCTGACGCTCCGCTTCGATCTGCGAGTGAGCGGATGCCGTCAGACGAGCGGCCTCCGCGGATGCGGCATCCTTCGCCTCGGCGATGATCTTGCGGCCGTCCTCACGGGCGGCATCGCGGATCTCACCGGCCTCCTTGCGTGCACCGGCAAGCTGCGCCGTGTACTCCTCAAGAGCAGCCTCGGCACGCCGCTGAGCGTCGTCGGCCTTCGCGATGTTGCCCTCGATGGCCGTCGCACGCTCGTCCAGCAGCTTCTTGAGTCGCGGCAGCGCGACCTTCCAGAAGATGAAGAGGATGACGATGAAGCACACCGACGACCAGATGATGTCGTACCAGGCCGGGAGGAGCGGATTAGGCGTCTCGTGCTCTTCAGCGGCGAGTGTGACAAGAGCGTTGAGCATCCTGTCTCCTTACGTCGAAAGCTGAAATCAGTAGCCGAAGATGAATGCGGTCGCGATGCCGATGAAGGCGAGCGCCTCGGTGAAGGCGATACCGATCCACATCAGGACCTGGAGGCGGCCGGCGAGCTCGGGCTGACGTGCCACGCCCTCGATGGTCTTGCCCACGACGATACCCACACCGATGGCGGGGCCGATCGCTGCGAGACCGTAGCCGACGGTCGCGATGCTGCCGGAGACCTCGGCGAGAACCGTAGTTGCGTCCACGGGATTGTTTCCTTTCGGTTATGGGCGGCGCGAAGCCGACCCGCTCAGTGCTCTTCCGCCACCGCGAGCTGGATGTAGACCGCGGTGAGGAGGGCGAAGACGTAGGCCTGGAGGACGGCCACGAGGATTTCGAAGAGTGTGAAGGCGAACCCGAACGCGAGGCTTCCCGCGGCGAGGATGCTCCACCAGCCACCGGCCGTGAGGAGGAAGAACGAGGTGGCCGAGAAGAACAGGACGAGCAGCAGGTGGCCGACCATCATGTTCATGAGGAGTCGGAGCGTCAGCGTGATGGGCCGGATGATGAACGTCGAGATGAACTCGATCGGCGTCACGATGAAGTAGATCGGCCACGGAACGCCCGACGGGAAGAGCGAGTTCTTGAAGAAGTTCTTCGGGCTCTTCTTCACGCCGGCGTAGATGAACGTGACATAGCTCACGACCGCGAGCGTGAGCGGAACGGCGATGATCGCCGTTCCCGCGATGTTCAAGAACGGGATGATGCCCGTGATGTTCATGAACAGGATCATGAAGAACATCGTCGTGAGGATCGGCAGGAACCGATCTCCGTCCTTCTTGCCGAGCAGGTCGTGCGCGATGTTGGTGCGGACGAAGCCCAGACCCATCTCGACGAGGCTCTGGAATCGGCCCGGGATGATCGTCATCTTGCGGGTGCCGAGCCAGAACACCAGCACGACGGCGATGGTCGCGAGGATCTGGATGATGTGGATCCGCGTGATCGGAACCCCGAAGACCGTCGTGATGACGGCCGGGAAGAATTCATCGATCGACGGGGCGTGGAATTCGCCGCCGTCTTCGGCGGTGGTGGCGATCAGTGTCGCAGCGTGAATGAACAGCGCGGGCTCCAGCTTCGGGGCATCGGGATCAACCGTTGCGACGATGGTCGGTGAGCGTCACTCCGCAGAAGTCGCTCTGAGCGAACGGGCGGGCGCGAGATCAACCCTACCAAACTCGGGAGCCCCCTGAGTGCGCACTGGACGTTCGCCGGGCATATGGTCAGACCTCGCCGTGGGCGTCGGGGTCGGTGGGCAGCTCCACATCGCTCACGTGGGGCATGCGCATCCTGGTCAGAACCACGACGTCCACGACGAGGGAGGCGATCACGCTGACGACCACCGAGAGGAAGAAGATCGTCGGATCGACCCACGGCTGACCGCGCAGCACCAGGAGGACGACGATGAACACGACGAACTTGAGGATCCAGCCGCCGAGGACGATGCCGAAGAACACGGGCACGTAGAGGTCGTCGCCGTACCAGCGGTTGGCGATGAGGATGCTGATCCCCGTGATGGCGAGGAACACCGCGGCCACGAGAACGCCGGCGAGCCCGCTCCACAGGCCCGACGCCCCGGCGACCAGATAGCCGAGGACGCCGGCGACGATCGCGAGGACTCCTGTCACGATGCCGCCCCAGGTCAGCGTCGTCCGCAGGATCGGGGTGCTCGAGACGGGACTCGGACTCATGATGCGCTCTCCAGAGTGGATCGGGGCGCTCGCCGGCGCGAAGGCAGAAGGGTCAGCACGAGGCACGCGGAGGCGCCGACGATGCCGTAGACGATGCCGAGGATGTAGTCCCCCGGCCAGCTCTGGTGCGTGCCGATGTACATCAGCAGCACCGCGAGCCCCACGATCGCCGTCCATGCGTAGAAGATCAGCACGGCCCCGCGGTCGCTGTGCCCCATGTCGAGCATCCGATGATGCAGGTGCTTGCGGTCAGGTGAGAACGGGGACTTGCCGGCTCTCAGGCGCCGGAGGACGGCGAGCCCGAAATCGAGGAGCGGCAGGAGGACGACGATCACCGGCAGCAGGATCGGGATGAACGCGCCGAGCAGCTGCGAGCGCCCGAAGTCCTCGGGGTCGAGCACCGATGGTTCGAGCTGCCCGGTGATGGCGATGGCCGAGCACGCCATCAGGAGGCCGAGCATGAGGGCGCCGGAATCGCCCATGAAGAGCTTCGCCGGGCTCCAGTTGATGGGCAGGAATCCGAGGCACGTGCCGATCAGCACAGCCGCGATGAAGGTCGCCAGCGAGAAATTGCTCGCCGCGAAGTCCCTCGAGAGCATGTACGAGTACGCGAAGAAGACGGCATTCGCGATCAGGCACACGCCGGCGACGAGACCGTCCAGGCCGTCGATGAAATTGACCGCGTTCATCACGATGACGATCGAGAACACGGTGAGCGCGAAGCTCACCGGACCCGAACCCACGGTCAGTCCGCCGATCGGAAGCGAATAGATCTGCAGCTCCCCGAACCACGCGATGATGCCCGCGGCGAGGAACTGCGCACCGAGCTTGACGAACCAGTCCAGGTCCCAGAGGTCGTCGGCGATCCCGACGAGCACGATGATCACGGTCGCCGCCAGGATCGCCCACACCTGCTCGGGCTCGGCCCAGAAGATCGCGAAGTAGGGATTCGCCGCCGACACCCCGATGGCGGCCACGACCCCGAAGAACATCGCGATGCCGCCGAGACGCGGAGTCGGCGTCTTGTGCACATCTCGCTCCCGGATGCCGGGATAGAGCTTGAACTTGATGCTGAGCCGCCATACGGCCCAGGAGAGGGCGAAGGTCACGCTGGCGGTGAAGAGGATGGTGAAGACGTACTGCTTCACGCGCCGCCGCCGCCCGGCTGCGGTTCGGCATCCGGGATCTCGGCAGTCGAGTCTGCGGCGACCCAAGGCGGGGGTGCGTCGTCAGGATCGTCCTCGAGGAGGTCTCCGAGCACCTCCCGCAGTCGCGCCCGGTCGATCGCGCCCTCGCGGAGCACGCGGACCCTCGGTTCGGCACCGCCGACGAGGCTGGTCGCGTCGATGATCGTCGACGCGACGCCCGTGTGGGACGGACCGCCGTCCAGATAGACGCCCACGCTCTCTCCGAGCATGCCGCGGGCGTCCTCGATGCGGACGGCGGCGGGACGCCCCGTCAGATTGGCGCTGGACACGGCGAGGGGGCCCGTCTCCTCGAGCAGCTCGAGTGCGATGCGGTGCGCGGGCATCCGCACAGCCACTGTCCCGCGCGTCTCGCCGAGATCCCATGACAGCGACGGCTGCGAGGGCAGGACGATGGTCAGCCCGCCGGGCCAGAACGCCTCGACGAGACGCTCCACGGGCTCGGGCACCTCCGCCACGAGGGCTCGAAGGGTCGTGAGTCCGGCGACCAGCACAGGCGGCGGCGACTGCCGGCCGCGGCCCTTGGCATCGAGCAGCCGCTGGACGGCGCTCGCGCTGAAGGCATCCGCGGCCACGCCGTAGACGGTATCGGTGGGGATGACGACGAGCTCGCCGCGGCCGATCGCCTGGCGGGCCTGGCGCATACCGGGGAGAAGCTGCGCCTCGTCGCGGCAGTCGAAGACGGAGGACATGACGCGCCCAGTCTAGCCGCGGAGGCGCCGGCGCCCTGCGCGGCTCACGGTCGGATGGCCGTCGTGGCGCGGTCGCGCATGGTGAGGTCGGGGTGCGTCGCCGTGGCGCGCCAGCCGTCGGCGGTCAGGAGGTCGCGGATGGGCTCGCCCTGCCACTCGCCGTGCTCGATCACGATCGTTCCGCCGGAGTGCAGCAGGCGCAGGCCCACCCCGCTCAGCACGCGCACGACGTCGAGACCGTCCTCGCCGCCGTAGAGCGCCGCGGGAGGATCGAAGAAGCGCACCTCCGGGTCGCGCGGGATGGCGGCATCCGGAACGTAGGGCGGATTGGAGACGAGCACCGAGACCGTCCCGGCGAGTTCGGGGAATGCGTGGGCGAGGTCGACGAAGGCCAATCGCGCATTGTCGGCGCCCACCGCGCGGAAGTTCTCCTCCGTCCAGACGAAGGCGTCCACGGAGTTCTCTGCGGCATGCACCCGCGCGTGGGGCACCTCGGTTGCCAGCGCGAGGGCGATCGCTCCGCTGCCGGTGCCGAGATCGACGGCGACCGGAGAAGGGGATGCCGCGGCGATGAGCGCGTCGATCGCGAGCTGCGCGACCATCTCGGTCTCGGGGCGGGGCACGAAGACGCCGGGGCCGACGCGGAGCTCGAGATGGCGGAACGGCGCCGTGCCGATGATGTGCTGGAGCGGCTCGCGAGTGGCCCGCCGGTCGATGAGCCGATCGATGCGAGCGGAAGCCACGGAGTCGATCCCGGCGCCTCGGATGGCCGCGGCCTGCACGGCGCCGCGGCCCGCGCCGAGCACGTGCCCGGCGAGCAGCTCGGCGTCGACGACAGGATCGGGCACGCCGACACGGGCAAGACGCTCGGAGGCGCGGCGGAGCGCGTCGGCGAGTGTTTCGGGGGAATCGGATGCTGCGGGGGCCATGAGCGGACTACAGCCTACGTGGCACCGCAGACGGGAGGGGTCCCCCAGCGCAACCGCACCCCGTCACAAACCGTCATCCAGCGCGAGGACTCCCTTAGGCTGACAGCGTTCTGATCACCCGCGCCGCTGGTCGCCCGGGTGAAGCTGCTCACCCGAAAGGCCGCCACATGCCCGGCATCCACTCCGACATCACGAGCGCGTTCGGCGACACTCCGCTCGTCCGCCTCAACCACGTGACCGAGGGCCTCCCCGGCACTGTTCTCGCCAAGCTCGAGTTCTACAACCCGGCCTCGAGCGTCAAGGACCGTCTGGGCATCGCGATCGTGGATGCGGCAGAGGCATCGGGCGAGCTGAAGCCCGGCGGCACCATCATCGAGGCGACGAGCGGCAACACCGGCATCGCGCTCGCCATGGTCGGCGCCGCTCGCGGCTACAAGGTGATCCTCGCCATGCCCTCCTCGATGTCGGTCGAGCGCCGCCTGCTCCTCAAGGCCTACGGCGCCGAGCTCGTCCTCACGGAGCCTGCCCTCGGAATGAAGGGCGCCGTCGCGAAGGCCGAGGAGCTCGTCGCCGAGACGCCTGGTGCGGTCCTCGCGCGCCAGTTCGAGAATGAGGCGAACCCCGCCATCCACCGCAAGACCACCGCCGAGGAGATCCTCCGCGACACCGACGGCGAGATCGGCTATTTCGTCGCCGGCATCGGCACGGGCGGCACCATCACCGGTGTCGGCCAGGTGCTGAAGGAGCGGGCGCCCCAGGCCAAGGTCATCGCGGTCGAGCCCGCGGATTCGCCCCTGCTCACCAAGGGCACCCCCGGCCCCCACAAGATCCAGGGCATCGGACCCAACTTCGTGCCCGCCATCCTCGACCAGAGCGTCATCGACGAGGTGATCGACGTCGAGTTCGACGACTCGATCCGCACCGCCCGGGAGGTCGGCGCGAAGGAGGGCATCCTCGTCGGCATCTCGAGCGGCGCGGCCATCTGGGCGGCGCTGCAGATCGCGGCACGTCCCGAGGCCGAAGGCAAGAACATCGTCGTGGTGATCCCCTCCTTCGGTGAGCGCTACCTCTCCACGGCTCTCTACGAGGACCTCCGCGAGGGCTGAGCCTCAGGACTGCGAGAGCATCGCCTCATGGCCCGCATCCATTCCGACATCACGACTGCCTTCGGCGACACGCCGCTCGTCCGCCTCAACAGGCTGACCGAGGGTCTGGGCGCCGAGGTGCTCGTCAAGCTCGAGTTCTACAACCCCGGCGCCAGCGTGAAGGATCGCCTCGGGGTCGCGCTGGTCGCGGCGGCCGAGGCGTCCGGCGAGCTGCGTCCGGGCGGAACGATCGTCGAGTCGACCAGCGGCAACACGGGCATCGCCCTCGCGCTCATCGGCGCCGCCCGCGGCTACCGCGTGATCCTGACGATGCCCGCATCGATGTCGAAGGAGCGCAGGACGCTGCTCAAGGCGTACGGCGCGGAACTGGTGCTCACCGATCCCTACAAGGGCATGACCGAGGCCGTCGAGACGGCCAAGCGCATCGCCGCGGAGACGCCTGGGGCGGTGCTCGCCCGTCAGTTCGAGCATGCCGCCAACCCTGAGATCCACCGCCGCACGACGGCGGAGGAGATCTGGCGCGACACCGAGGGCCGGGTCGACTGGTTCGTGGCGGGGTCGGGGACGGGCGGCACCATCACGGGCGTCGGCCAGGTGCTCAAGGAGCGGAACCCGGCCGTCCGGAACATCCTCGTCGAGCCCAAGGACTCCCCCGTCCTGACGGAGGGACGAGCCGGTGGGCATCGGATCCAGGGCGTCGGTCCGAACTTCGTCCCCGACGTCCTCGATCGGAGCGTCGTCGACGAGATCTTCGACGTCGAGTTCGACGATGCCATCCGGGTGGCGCGCGATCTCGCCACTCAGGAGGGCATCCTCGCCGGCATGTCGGCCGGTGCGGCCGTCTGGGCGGCGCTGCAGATCGCGGCTCGTCCCGAGGCTGCGGGTCAGCGGATCGTGGTCATCGTGCCGGACGCGGGCGAGCGCTACCTCTCGACGGCGCTCTACCAGCACCTGCGGGAGCCCGAGGAGGGCAAGGCATGACCATCGAACCCCACGAGGCGCTCGGCGTCCTCGGCCGGATCCGCGAGGACCTCGCTGCGGCGAAGCTGCGAGACCCCGCGGCGCGCACATCGATCGAGATCGCCGTGCTGTACCCCGGCCTGCACGCCATCTGGGCGCACCGTGTCGATCACTGGCTGTGGCAGCGGGGATTCCGGTTCCTCGCACGTGCCGGCTCGCAGATGACACGCTGGCTGACCGGTATCGAGATCCATCCCGGCGCCACCATCGGGCGGCGCTTCTTCATCGACCACGGGATGGGCGTCGTCATCGGCGAGACCGCCGAGGTCGGCGACGACGTGATGCTCTACCACGGCGTCACGCTGGGTGGTCGCACACGGGACGGCGGCAAGCGGCATCCCACGATCGGAGACGGCGTCGCAGTCGGCGCCGGTGCCAAAGTCCTCGGCCCCATCACCATCGGCGAGGGCTCGGTCGTCGGCGCGAACGCCGTGGTCACGAAGGACGCCCCAGCCGACAGCGTCCTGGTCGGCATCCCCGCGAAACCTCGCGCCCGCCGGGTCGGCGAAGACACGCGTGCCCTGCTGACGGCGCCCGAGTACCACATCTGATCGCTCGCGGCGCCGTCCCGTCGAGACAGGGAATCTCGCCGAGACAGTGCGGCGTGCTGCCCTGTCTGGGCGAGATCCCCTGTCTCGGCGGTGACCGTCTCCGCGTGGCGGGGTCAGGCGTCGGAGCCCAGAGCGGCCAGTCGCGCCTCTTCGTCGGCCTGGATGGCCGACTCGATGATCGGCTCGAGCGCGCCGTCCATCACCTGGTCGAGGTTGTAGGACTTGTAGCCGGTGCGGTGGTCGGCGATCCGGTTCTCGGGGAAGTTGTACGTGCGGATGCGCTCGGAGCGGTCCATCCCGCGGATCTGCGACTTGCGGGCGTCGGAGGCGACGGCATCCCGCTCCTCCTGCTGCTTCGCGAGCAGCCGGGCACGCAGCACCCGCATGCCGGCTTCGCGGTTCTGCAGCTGCGATTTCTCGTTCTGCATCGAGACGACGATGCCCGTCGGCACATGGGTGATGCGCACGGCGGAGTCGGTCGTATTGACGGACTGACCACCCGGACCGGAGGAGCGGAAGACGTCGATCTTGAGGTCGTTGGGGTTGATCTCGACTTCGTCCGGCTCGTCCACCTCAGGAAAGACGAGCACACCCGTCGTCGATGTGTGGATCCGGCCCTGCGACTCGGTCGCCGGCACCCGCTGGACGCGATGCACGCCGCCCTCGTACTTCAAGTGCGCCCAGACCCCCTGCGCGGGGTCGGTCGATGATCCCTTGATCGCGACCTGGACGTCCTTGTAGCCGCCGAGATCGGACTCCGTCCGCTCGAGCAGTTCGGTCTTCCAGCCCTTGGAGGCGGCGTACTGCAGGTACATCCGCAGCAGGTCGGCGGCGAACAGCGCACTCTCCGCACCACCCTCGCCGCCCTTGATCTCCATGATGACGTCGCGTGCATCATCGGGGTCTCGCGGAATCAGCAGCCGCCGCAGGCGCTCCTGCGTCTCGGCGACCTTCTCCTCGAGCACCGGAACCTCTTCGGCGAACGCCTCGTCCTCGCGGGCGAGTTCGCGTGCCGCTTCGAGATCGTCGGCGGCCGCGACCCACGCATCGTTGGCGGCGACGATCTTCGACAGCTCGGCGTAGCGCCGGTTGACCCTCTTCGCGCGGGCGGCGTCAGCGTGCACAGCCGGGTCGGAGAGCTCGACCTGGACGGCCTTGTGCTCTTCGATCAGTGCGCGCACCGAGTCGAACATCGCGGGTTCGGACACTGCTTCCCCGGTACGTCAGCGGATGCTGTTGTCGTGCGCGTGGCTGTGACCGCCGCCGGTGGGTGCGGGGATCGACTTCTGCATCTGCACGAGGAACTCGACGTTGGACTGCGTCTCTTTCAGCTTGCCGAGCACGACCTCGAGGGCCTGCTGCGGGTCGAGCCCTGCGAGGGCGCGACGCAGCTTCCAGGTGATCTTGACCTCGTCGGCCGAGAGGAGCATCTCTTCGCGGCGCGTGCTCGACGCGTTGACGTCGACCGCCGGGAAGATGCGCTTGTCGGCGAGCTGACGGCTGAGGCGGAGCTCGCTGTTGCCGGTGCCCTTGAACTCCTCGAAGATGACGTCGTCCATCTTGGACCCGGTCTCGACGAGCGCCGTGGCGAGGATCGTGAGCGATCCGCCGTTCTCGATGTTGCGCGCGGCGCCGAAGAAGCGCTTGGGCGGGTAGAGCGCCGACGCGTCGACGCCGCCGGTCAGCACACGACCGGAGGTCGGGGCCGAGATGTTGTAGGCGCGGCCCAGACGGGTGATCGAGTCGAGGAGGACGACCACATCGCGGCCCAGTTCGACGAGGCGCTTCGCACGCTCGATGGCGAGCTCGGCGACCGTGGTGTGGTCTTCCGCGGGGCGGTCGAACGTCGAGGCGATGACCTCGCCGCGAACGGTCCGCTGCATGTCGGTGACCTCTTCTGGGCGCTCGTCCACGAGGACGACCATGAGGTGCACCTCGGGGTTGTTGTGCGCGATGGCGTTGGCGATCTGCTGCAGCACGATCGTCTTGCCGGCCTTGGGCGGGGCGACGATGAGGCCGCGCTGGCCCTTGCCGATCGGTGCGACGAGGTCGATGATGCGCTGCGTCAGCTTCTCGGGCGCGGTCTCCAGACGGAGGCGCTCCTGGGGGTAGAGAGGCGTGAGCTTGCCGAACTCCACACGGGTCGCTGCGTCCTCGACCGAGAGGCCGTTGACCGCATCGACCTTGACCAGCGCGTTGTACTTCTGGCGGCTGGACTGCTCGTTCTCGCGGGGCTGCTTGATGGCTCCGACGACGGCGTCGCCCTTGCGCAGGTTGTACTTCTTGACCTGGCCGAGCGAGACGTAGACGTCGCTCGGACCCGGGAGGTACCCGGTCGTGCGGACGAACGCGTAGTTGTCGAGCACGTCGAGGATGCCCGCGATCGGGATGAGCACGTCATCCTCGCCGATCTCGGTCTCGAACTCGTCGCCCGTGGTGGCGGGACGACGCTTGTTGCGCTGACGGTTGCGGTTCCCGGCCAGTGCCGACTCCTGCTCGTCATCGGCCTGGTCGGCGTTCTGAGCGCTCTGCTGGGGCGCGTTCTGAGCGCCCTGGTTCTGAGCGGGCTGCGCGTTCTGCGCGTTCTGGGCGTTCGGCTGCTGAGCCCCCCCGTTCTGCGCGCGGTTGCGGTTGCGGCTGCGCGAACGGCTGCGAGAGCGCGACGGGGTCTCATCGCCTGCCGCCTCGGCACCGGATGCTTCGCCCTGCGCCTGCGCTTCGCCATCGGCCTGCTCGGCGTCGGTCTGCTCGGCAGTCTGCGCGGCGTCGGCCTGCTCTCCGGCCTGCTCGGCGTCGGCCTGTGCGGCGTCGGCCTGCGCGGCCTCGGCCGTCTGCTCCGCCTCGGACGCGGTGACCTCGGTGCCCGGCTCTGCGGGCGCCTCGGTGGAGACCTCGGTCCCCTGCTCAGCGGAAGTCTCGATCGCCTCGGCGGCCGGAGCCTCGGGCTCGGCGGCGGGCGCCTCGGCGTCGACGGGCTTCACGTCGGTGCTCTTGGCGCGGCGGGGCGCACGCTTGCGGGGCGCACGCGCGGGCGCGACGGCCTCGACGGGGGCCTCAACCTCTGCGGGGGCCTCGGCCTCGGCGGCCTCGACGGCCGGCTCAGCGGGGGCCTCAGCGGCCGGCTCAGCAGGCGCCTCAACGGCCTCTTCTTCGGCGACGAGCCGTTCGTCGACGGCGACAGGCGCGGCCTCTTCGGCGGGCGCCTCGGCGGCGGGCGCCTCGGCGGCGGGCTCATCGACGGTCGCCTCGGCGACCTGGACGGGCGCATCCTCGAAGGATGCTGCTTCGGTCTCGGCGACGACGTCGCCGGTCACTGTCGCCTCGGCTTCGGGCGCATCGGTGCGCTCCTCGTCCTGCGAGTCGACGGTGTGGATCTCGGAGATGGACTCCACGAGTTCTCCCTTGTGAAAACGGAATGGATATGCACGAACGCACAGTCACAGCGCGTGGCAGAATGTGCCCGCGCGGCCCCGAGAACAGCTCAGATGCCGCAACGGCCGCTGAGCGTTCGGATGGGGCGGGGGATGCGCCAGGGGTTTCGCAGAATTGCGACGGAGGCCAGATTCACGTACTTACGTGGAACCCTCCGCGTACTCCTTCACTGTACCACCCTTGAAGTCGACAGCGAGCAGGAGCGCCTCCCACGGGGTGTCGGTCTCGGCTTCGACCACACGGGCCGCCTCGAGGCGCCGGCCGGGACCATCAGCGAGCACGAGGACGCTCGGGCCCGCACCGGAGACGACCGCCGCGAAGCCACGCTCGCGCAGGAGCCGCACGAGCCGATCCGTGTCGAGCATCGCCTGCGCCCGGTAGCTCTGGTGCAGCTTGTCCTCGGTGGCCGCGAGCAGAAGCTCGGGGCTCTGGGTGAGCGCTGCGATGAGCAGCGCGGAGCGCGAGACGTTGAACACGGCGTCCTCTCGCGGCACCTGCAGCGGCTGCAGGCTCCGCGCGAGCTTCGTCGACATCGTGAACTCGGGGACCAGCACGAGCGGCGAGACACCCCGATGCACGAGGAGCTTCTTGTGCTGCGGACCCGTCTCGTCCATCCACGCGATCGTGAGGCCGCCGAAGAGCGCAGGGGCGACGTTGTCGGGGTGCCCCTCGAGCTCCGTCGCGAGACTCAGCAGGGTCTCGTCTCCGAGGACGACGTCACCCGCCAGCAGTCCCTTCGCCGCGAGCAGCCCGGAGACGACGGCCGCGCCGGATGACCCCATCCCCCGGCCGTGCGGGATCACATTCCGAGCCTGCATCCGGATGCCGGGCATCCGTCGTCCCACGGCTTCGAACGCGTACGCGATCGAGCGCACGACGAGATTCGACGCGTCGCGCGGGACGTCCTCCGCGCCTTCGCCGGACACCTCGATCTCGACGCGGCCCTGCGGCAGCGCCGTGACGATGAGCTCGTCGTAGACGCTCAGCGCGAGCCCGAGCGTGTCGAACCCGGGGCCGAGGTTGGCACTCGTCGCCGGCACGCGAACCACCACCGAGCGCCCCTCGGGCACCATCGCAGCGGCGGCTGCGTTCACGCGGTGGCCTCGCGGGCGAGGCCGAGAACGGACGCCACCTCCGATGTCGTCGCGTCCACGACCGTGGGCTCCACCTTCGAGCCGTCGCTGTTGCGGAGGGCCCACTGGGGGTCCTTCAGGCCGTGGCCCGTCACGGTCAGCACGACACGTGCTCCGGGCTTCACGATGCCGGCCTCCGCGCGATCGAGGAGGCCCGCGACACTGATCGCCGACGCGGGCTCGACGAAGATGCCCACCTCGGCGGCGAGCAGCTTCTGGGCTGCGAGGATCCGGTCGTCGTCGATGGCGCCGAAGTAGCCGTCGGTCGCCTCGCGTGCGTCGAGCGCGAGCTCCCACGAAGCCGGGTTGCCGATGCGGATCGCGCTCGCGACCGTCTCGGGATTCTTCACGACCTCGCCGAGCACGAGCGGGGCGGAGCCTTCGGCCTGGAAGCCGAACATGCGCGGGATGCGGGTCGAAACGCCCGCGTCCGCCTCTTCGCGATACCCGCGGGTGTAGGCGGTGTAGTTGCCCGCGTTGCCCACAGGGATGAAGTGGAAGTCCGGCGCGTCGCCGAGCTGCTCGACGATCTCGTAGGCCGCTGTCTTCTGCCCGTCGATCCGGTCGGGATTGACGGAGTTGACCAGGTGCACGGGGTAGCTGTCCGCGAGCTCGCGGGCGATCTCGAGGCAGTCGTCGAAGTTGCCGCGGATCTGGATGAGCTGGCCGTTGTGCGCGACGGCCTGGCTCAGCTTGCCCATGGCGATCTTGCCCTCGGGGACGAGGACGGCCGCGGTGATCCCGGCGTGCGCCGCATAGGCTGCGGCCGAGGCCGAGGTGTTGCCCGTCGACGCGCAGATGACGGCCTTCGCGCCGTGCTCGATCGCGCGCGAGACGGCGACCGTCATGCCGCGATCCTTGAACGAGCCGGTGGGGTTCATGCCCTCGAACTTGACCCAGACCTCAGCGCCGGTGCGACGCGAGAGCGCGGGAGCGGGGAGCAGGGGCGTTCCCCCCTCGCCGAGGGTCACGACGGTCGAGGTGTCCGTGACGCCCAGACGGTCGCCGTATTCGCGGAGGACTCCGCGCCAGACGTGTGCCATGTCAGTCTCCTTCTACACGCAGGACCGAGACGACGCGCTCCACGACGCCGCTCGCGGCGAGACGGTCGACCGTCTCGCTGAGGTCCTGCTCCAATGCCTTGTGGGTTCCGATGACGAGGCTCGCGGTGCGCGCGTCCTCGCCCGATACGGTCTGCTCGACGGTCGCGATCGAGACGCGCCCCTCGCTGAGGATCCCGGCGATCGTCGCCAGGACGCCCGGCCGGTCGTCCACCTCGAGGGTGATCTGGTAGCGCGTCGTGACGCGGCCGACTTCGACGATCGGAAGGTTGGCGCGTGTCGACTCGCCCACGCCGACGCCGCCCGCGATGTGGCGGCGCGCGGCCGACACGACATCGCCGAGCACAGCGGACGCCGTCTGGACGCCACCGGCGCCCGCGCCGTAGAACATGAGGTTGCCGGCGGCCTCGGCCTGCACGAAGACCGCGTTGTTGGCGCCGTGGACGCTGGCGAGCGGGTGGTCCCTGCTGATCAGAGCGGGGTAGACCCGCACCGAGATGGCCTCGCCCGTAGGGCGAGGCTGGTCGTCGAGTGGTGACGAAGCCGCGGGTCCGGCATCCGTCTGGCCCGTCAGGCGCTCGCAGACGGCGAGCAGCTTGATGACATAGCCGGCGTGACGCGCGGCATCCATCATCGTCTTGTCGATGCCGGTGATGCCCTCGCGGTGCACCGACTCGAGCGGCACGGTCGTGTGGAAGGCGAGGCTGGCGAGGATCGCCGCCTTCTGGGCCGCGTCATACCCCTCGACATCGGCGGTCGGGTCGGCCTCGGCATAGCCCAGGCGCTGCGCGTCGGCGAGCACGTCCTCGAGTTCGGCGCCCTCGGTGTCCATGCGGTCGAGGATGTAGTTGGTGGTGCCGTTGACGATGCCCATGATCCGCTGCACACGGTCACCGGCCAGCGAGTCGCGGAGCGGCCGGATGATCGGGATCGCCCCGGCGGCGGCTGCCTCGTAGTAGACCTGCGCCCCGACCTGGTCTGCGGCCTCGAAGATCTCGGTGCCGTGCGTGGCGAGAAGCGCCTTGTTCGCGGTCACCACATCGGCGCCCGAGTTGATCGCCTGCAGCAGGTAGGAGCGCGCGGGCTCGATGCCGCCGAGCAGCTCGATGACGATGTCGGCTCCGACCACGAGAGTCTCGGCATCCGTCGTGAAGAGCTCCCGCGGAAGCTCTGTCTCTCGGGGCGCCTCGACGTCGCGGACGGCGATGCCCACGAGTTCGAGGGTCGCGCCCGCACGATCGGCGAGCTCGGGGCCGTGGCGCAGGAGCAGCGACGCGACCTGGGAGCCGACGGCGCCGGCTCCGAGGAGCGCGACCCGCAGGCGGCGGTAGTCGGTCACAGGGATTCGCTCCGCTCACTCGGTACAGGCATGAATTTCCCTTCGGTGGTGAGGGTCAGTCCGGCGTCGCGTCCGAGCAGGTCATCGACCGTCTCGCCGCGGACGATGACACGAGCCTCTCCCCCGCGCAGCGCCACGACGGGCGGGCGGGGGACGTGGTTGTAGTTGCTCGAGAGCGAATAGCAGTAGGCGCCGGTCGCCGGCACGGCGAGCAGGTCGCCCGGCGAGACGTCGCCCGGGAGGTATTCGGCATCCACGACGATGTCGCCCGATTCGCAGTGCTTGCCGACCACTCGCGCGAGCACGGGCTCGGCGTCGCTGACGCGCGACGCGAGCCGCGCCGAGTACTGCGCTCCGTAGAGGGCCGGGCGGGCGTTGTCGCTCATCCCGCCGTCGACACTCACGTAGAGGCGGGTCAGGCTCTCATCCACCTGCACCGGCTTGGTCGTGCCGACCTCGTAGAGCGTCACTCCCGCCTGGCCGATGATCACGCGGCCCGGTTCGAACGCCAGATCCGGGACCGGGATGCCGCGCACCGCGCACTCCTGAGCCACGGCGTCGACGATCCCGGCCGCGAGCTCCTCGATGGGCGTGGGGTCGTCCTCCGCGCGATACGCGATGCCGAATCCGCCGCCGAGGTTGAGGACGGGCACCTCACCCCCCGCCAGGAGCTGGGCGTGGAGCTCGACGACGCGGCCTGCGGACTCGCGGAAGCCGGCGGTGCCGAAGATCTGCGAGCCGATGTGGCAGTGGAGCCCGACGAAAGTCAGTCCGTCGATCTCGCGGATGCGGGCGACGGCGGAGGGGGCATCCTCGAGGGTGAAGCCGAACTTCTGATCCTCGTGAGCCGTCGCCAGGAAGTCGTGGGTCTCGGCGTGCACCCCGCTGTTGACGCGGACGAGCACGGCCTGCTGGGCGTCGCGGCGCTCGACGATGGCGGCGAGGCGCTCGAGTTCGATCCAGCTGTCGATGACGATCGAGCCGACGCCCACCTCGACGGCGCGCTCGAGCTCGGCCACGCTCTTGTTGTTGCCGTGGAATCCCAGCCGGGAGGGCTCTGCTCCCGCCGCGAGCGCGACGGCGAGCTCGCCGCCCGTGCAGACGTCGACGGCGAGTCCTTCTTCGGTGACCCAGCGCACCACCTCGCTCGAGAGGAAGGCCTTTCCCGCGTAGTAGACACGCACCTGCGCGTCGTGCTCGGATGCTGCGGCCCGGAACGCCTCGAGCGTCCTCCGCGCGTGATCACGGACCTGGTCTTCGTCGATGACGAAGAGGGGCGTGCCGAAGCGATCGCTCAGCGCGGTCGCAGGGAGCCCGCCGAGGCGCAGGATCCCTTGCTCATCGCGGCTCGCGCCTGCCGGCCACACCCGAGCGGCAAGGGCATTCGCGTCTGCCGGCACAGGAGGAAGGTCGGGTCGGCTCTGCGGGGCGGCGGACACGGGTGAGACCAATCGGTGGGGGCTTCGGCGCGACGTCGTCCGGACGGAGCCGGGCAACGGATGCCGCGGCCGGAGTGCTCACGCGCCGGGCAGTCCTTGAAGTCTAGGGCACTGCGCATGCCCCTCCCGGCTTACCGCCCGGGCGTTCGAATCGGCGTCACGCGCACGTGCCGTTGGCCTGGAGGGCCGGGTCGCCGAGCATCTGTCCGTCGACGTCGAAGTCGGCGATGAGCTCATCGCCGTCGACCTTCAGGGAGGTGAGCGTCAGTCCGGCGGGGATGTACTGCGCGATGCACACCGTCCAGTCCCGCAGCACGGCATCCGCGATTCCCCCGAACTGCTTGCGCAGCCCGGCCGCAGTGATCTCGCCGTTCGCGAGCTCGAGCGTGGAAGGCGTGAGGACGATGTCGCCCTCCGATGCCGAGGGCGTGAGGGCGACCGTGACCGGGATGCCGATTCCGAGCAGCCGCAGCTCGGTGGACATCACCAGGTCAGGCTCGTCGAGCTCCACCGTGTCCACCGGGAAGTCCTCGACTCCCTCGAGCATGGTCTGGAGCTGGTCGGCGTCGAGGCGCACCGAGGCGGTCGCGGCCTCCGCTCCCGCATCCCCCCGGGTCGCGATGCCCTGCGCGGTGACGGTCACATCGCCGGTGAGGGAGCCCACCGTGACGTCCTCCGAGGAAATGGTCACGTCATCGAGCTCGCCGACGATGAGCTGCGGGAGGACGGGACCTGCCACGTCGATGTCGATCGGGTGATCAGCCGGCAGCTCGAGATTGGTGATGATCTGATCGCGGATGCTGCGCTCGACCATTCCGCGCGCGACCCACTCTGCGGCGAACCATGCCAGGACGGCCAGCCCCACCACGATCACGATCGAGATGATCCACGGCCACGCACTGCGCCGACGACGCACCGGCGGCGCCGTGGTCCACTCCGGCAGAGGCTGGGTGGGCTGAGTGTCGCCGGCGGTCATGTCGTCACATCCGTTCAGGCGCCTGGACGCCCAGCAGGTCCAGGCCGTTGCGAAGCACCTGGCCGGTCGCATCGTTCAGCCAGAGCCGGGTGCGGTGGACGGTTTCGATGGGGTCATCGCCCTGCGGGATGACCCGGCAGTTGTCGTACCAGCGGTGATAGAGCCCCGCCAGCTCTTCGAGGTACCGCGCCACACGGTGGGGCTCCCGCAGCTCGGCGGCGAATCCCACGATGCGCGGGAACTCCTGCAGAGCGCCGAGGAGCGCGGACTCGGTCTCGTGGTCGAGCAGCTCGGGCGCGAACTCGGAGCGGTCGACGCCGGATCCTTCCGCGTTGCGGGCGACGTTGTGCGTGCGGGCGTGGGCGTACTGCACGTAGAAGACGGGGTTGTCGTTGGTGCGCTTGCGCAGGAGTTCGGGATCGAGGGTCAGGGGCGAATCGGCGGGGTACCGGCCGAGCGAGTAGCGCAGCGCATCGGTGCCGAGCCATTCACGCAGATCGTCCATCTCGATGATGTTGCCTGCGCGCTTGGAGAGCCGGGCCCCGTTGATCGACACGAGCTGGCCGATCAGCACCTCGATGTCCTTCTCGGGGTCATCGCCCGCCGCCCCGGCGAGGGCCTTGAGGCGGTGGACGTAGCCGTGGTGGTCGGCGCCGAGCAGGTAGATCTTGTGTGCGAAGCCGCGATCGCCCTTGTTGAGGTAGTAGGCGGCGTCGGCGGCGAAGTAGGTGTACTCCCCGTTGGAGCGACGGATGACGCGATCCTTGTCGTCTCCGAAATCGGTCGTGCGCACCCAGACCGCGCCTTCCTGGTCGAACACGTGGCCTTGCGCGCGAAGCCGGTCCACGGCTTCATCGACCAGGCTCGGCTGGCCGTCCGAACCCTCGGCGTGGAGCATGCGCTCCGAGAACCAGACATCGAAGTGCACGTTGAAGCGCTCCAGCGATGACTGCAGCTCGGCAAGCTGGAAATCGTAGGCGAGATCACGCGCGGTGATCACCTGCTCCTCGCCTGAGAGCTCGAGGAGGTCGGCGCGCTTGGCGAGCACGCGGCGGGCGAGCTCTTCGATGTACGAGCCCGCATAGCCGTCCTCGGGCCCCGCCTCGCCCTTCGCGGCGGCCAGCACGGAGCGCCCGAAGCGCTCCATCTGGGCACCGGCGTCGTTGATGTAGAACTCGCGGGCGACCGTCGCACCGCTGGCGAGCAGCAGCCGCGCGATCGAATCGCCGAGCGCCGCCCAGCGGGTGTGGCCGATGTGGAGCGGGCCGGTCGGGTTGGCGCTCACGAACTCGACGTTGATCGTGTTGCCACGCTGGCTCTCGTTCGAGCCGAACGCGGCGCCGGCCTCGACGACGGTCTTGGCGAGCGCGCCGGCGGCCGCGGCATCCAGCCGGATGTTGATGAAACCGGGTCCTGCGACCTCGACGTTCGCGATGCCGTCGACCTCGCCCAGCCGTGCTGCGATCTCGCCGGCGAACTCGCGGGGGTTGGCGCCGACCGCCTTCGCCAGCTTGAGCGCTGCATTGGAGGCCCAATCGCCGTGATCGCGGTTCTTCGGACGGTCGAGCGGCAGATCCGCGGCCGTCAGCCCTTCGCTCGACCCCTCACGTCGCGCCTCCGCGAGAGGGACGATGACGGCGAGGAGGGCGGCGGAGAGGGCATCGGGATTCATAGCCCGTCAAGTCTACGGGCGACGCCTCGCGGTTCCCTGATCAGCCGGGGCCGGCTGCCTACCGTCAGGACAGCTGGACGAGGGTGGTGAAATCGTCGGCAGCGGGATCGGACGCCTCTTCCCACAGCGGCTGACCGGCATCCCCGTCCAGGCTCTCGTGCGAGGCGTCATCCGGAACGACCCACGCGTCGACGCGCATGCGGGCGAGGGCGACGTGTCCGCCGTGGTAGCTGAGGAACGCGCAGTCCGAGGCATCCCGGCCTGTCGCGATGCGCACGAGCGAGCGGCGGTTCGCCAGTCGCGTGGCGTCGATCACATACCAGGCGCCGTCGTAGTAGGCCTCGGCGACCGCGTGGAAGTCCATCGGGCGAAGGCCCGGCGCGAAGCATGCGGCGTAGCGGGCGGGCATGTCCATCGCCCGCAGCAGGGCGATGACGACGTGGGCGTAGTCGCGGCAGACTCCCTGGCCCGTCATGAGCGTGGTGACGGCGCTGTCGGTGCCCTGGCTGAGCCCCGGCGTGTAGGTGGTGCTCGTCGCGACGAAATCGCTGACCGCGGCGATGAGCTCGTAGCCGTGCAGGCCGCGGAACTGGCGGCGCGCCTGCGAGAAGACCTCGTCGGACTGGCAGTAGCGGCTGGGCCGGAGGTAGGTGATGGCCTCGAGGTCGCTCGTGCGGCTTGCCGACATCTGGCCCTCGACGGTGGCCTCGTAGCGGATCTCGAGTCGCCCGGCCTCGCCCGTGAGGCGGTGCAGACGGCTGCCGGACTGGTCGACGATCTCGGTCGGAGTGTAGACGCGCTCGCCCTGCGTGAACGTCAATTCCTCGCTCACCACCGGCACCTGCTGAGCCGCCGTGATCTGGAAGATGAGGTCGACGGACGACCCCAGATCGAGGTCCAGTTCAGCGGTCACAACTCGTTGCACCGAAGTATCCTCGCATGCCGGATCGGGTGCTCCCTTCGCGCCGGCCGAATGCCAGCCGAGCACTCGCCGTGACGAGGTTGTGAGTCCTGTGGTGAGCGCCCTTGTGAGACCCGGTGTCGGCCGTCGGGGAACGCCGGATCGGCTGGTTTCGCGCCGATGCGGAGATTCGTCGAACGTGCCGTACACTCGCCCGCGTGTACCCGCTCGGACGCCCCCGCGCGCGGCGACCCGGGCGGCTTCTGATCGGCTCCCTCGCTGTCGTCGCGCTGGTCTGCGGCATCGCGGTGTGGAGGGCGTGGGCCGACCCTGCGGAGCGCGTGGCTCCGGTCGCGCGCGAGCAGGCGGCCGCGGTGTCGATGGCACCTCTGACATTGCCGGACGATCCGAAGGTCCTGATCTTCGGCGACTCGTGGACCTACGGATCCGCCGCGACCATCCCCACGCTGGGTTACGCGTACGTCCTCGGCGAGAGCGAGGGCTGGGACACCGTCGTCAACGGCGTGCGCGGAAGCGGATATCTGAAGCCCGGCATCGACGGCGGCAGCTACGGCGAGCGCATTGCGCAGCTCGACCCTGCGCTCGACCCCGACCTGGTGATCGTCGAGGGATCCATCAACGATCGGCGACTGTACCCCACGGGATACCGGGATGCCGTCACCTCCGCCTGGGATGACCTCGCCGGCCTCTACCCCGACGCGGCGTTCGTCATCATGGGTCCCGCGCCGCAGGTCCTGCCGGTGGAGAAGGCGACGGCTCGCATCGACGCCGACCTCGCGGAGCTCGCCACAGCCCGCGGCTGGTGGTACGTCTCCCCCGTCACCGATGGCTGGATCACGCAGGCCAACTACGCCTCGGTCATCGACTCCTCCGAGATCGGGCGCGACCACCCGTCCACGACCGGACACGCCTACCTCGCGGAGCGGCTGGCGGAGGCGCTCGACGCGATGACCGGCGCGAACATCGTCACCGCCGACGCCGGCTGACCGTACGGGGCCCCACCGCCGGCAGACCCCATCCCGGCCTGCCGCGGAAACACTGAAGGCCGCTCCTTGCGGAACGGCCTTCAGACCCTGTGCCCCCGACTGGAATCGAACCAGCGACCTTTGGTACCGGAAACCAACGCTCTATCCCCTGAGCTACGGAGGCGTACCGATCGAGGGTATCACCGCCGCGGGGGCGAGCTTCGCGCGTCAGCCCTTCGTGGCGCCTGCCAGCAGTCCCCGAACGAAGAAGCGCTGGAGTGCGAAGAACACGATGAGCGGCATGAGGATCGTCAGGAATGTACCGGCGGCCTGCAGATACCACAGGTTTCCCCACGTGCCCGAGAGTCCGGCGAGGGACTGCGTCATCGGCAGCGATGACGAGGGCGCGAATATTGTGGCCACCAGGAGGTCGTTCCACACCCAGATGAACTCCAGCACCGCGAAGGACGCGAGCGCCGGAGTGGCGAGCGGCAGGACGATCCGGAAGAACATCTGCCCGTGACCTGCGCCGTCGACCCGTGCTGCTTCGATGACCTCACTCGGGATCTCCGAGATGAAGTTGTGCAGGAGGAACACGGCGAKGGGCAGTGCGAAGATCGTATGCGCGATCCAGATGGTTGCGAAGCTGTGGTCGACGTCGCGCATCTCCAGTCCCGGGAAGATCGACACGCCGTTGATCGTGAGGCCTCTCGAGAAGAGGCTCAGCAGCGGGATCAGCGCCATCTGAATCGGCACGATCTGCAGGGCGAAGACCGCGATGAACGCGATGTTCCTGCCCTTGAAGTCGATCCAGGCGAACGCGTAGGCGATCATCGATGCGACAGCCAGGGCGAAGAAGACCACGGGGATAGTGATCGCCAGCGAATTGAGGAACGACTCGCCGAGCGACAGAGCCGTGCCGCCCGAGGTCAGCGCCAGCGCATAGTTCTCGAGTGTGAAGTCCGGGTTCACGAAGACCGTCCACCATCCCGAGGTCTGCGTGTCAGCGGCAGGACGGAACGACGTGACAAGCAGCCCGAAGGTGGGAATCGTCCAGAAGAACGCCAGGATGATGGCCGCGATGGTCGCTCCCCTGGAGGACAGCCTCTTGCGGGCCATCTCCTCATGCTTGCGGGTGTCCCGCGCGACCTGCCGAGCCGAGCGCCCGTCGGGGACCGGCTCGATCACTGCTGTTGAGGTGGTCATCGGATCTCCCTCTGCTTCCGGATCTGGATCACGTTGAACACGATGAGCGGGATGACGAGGATGAACAGGAGGACGGCGAGCGCCGCCGCATGTCCGTAGCTCTGGAACCGCTGCTGCTGGTTGACCATCTCGAAGGCGAGCACTGTCGTGTCTGACCGGCCACCGGTCATGACGGCCACCACGTCGTAGATCTTCAGCGCGCCGATGGCGATCGTGGTGACGACGACGACGATGGAGGGCCGGATGCCCGGAAGCGTCACGTTCGTGAACTTCTGCCAGGCATTGGTGCCATCGAGTTCTGCCGCCTCCATCTGCTCGACGGGCACGGCTTTGATGGCTGCGGAAAGAATGACCATCGCGAGACCGGTCTGGCTCCAGATGAACACCACCATGATGAAGAAGGTGTTCATCAGCGGCGTCCAGGCGAGCCACGACACCGGCTCGCCGCCGAGGGCCACGACGATCGCATTGAAGATGCCGATCTGCTGGCCCTGACGGTAGTCGTACTGCAGCTCCCAGATGATGCCCGCTCCCACGAAGGAGATGGCGAAGGTCATGAAGATCAGGATCTTCAGCACCTTCTCGCCCCGCGCCTTGTCGATGAACACGGCCGCAGCCAGACCGAGGATCGTCGCGACCGTGGGGACGAACAGCACCCAGATGATCGTGTTGATGATCGACCAGAAGCCCTCGGGATTGGTGAAGGCCCAGACGTAATTGTCCCAGCCGACAAAGGTGTCACCGCTCTTGTCGAAGAACGACTGGACGAACGTCGAGATCGCCGGGTAGACGAGGCCCACTAGCAGCAGGATGGTGGCGGGCGCCGTGAAGAGGACGAGCTGGAACAGGTAGCCCGCGCCGCTCGCGGCTCGGTAATCGGCGTAGAAGAGCACTCCGCCGAGAATGATCGCGATCGCCAGGACGTAGAAGACCGCGTTCTCATAGGGCCGAAGCAGCATGAACGCGATGACTGGGATAGCGAAGCATGCGATCAGCCGAAGCCAGAAGTAGCCGCGGCCGGACCGGGGTGCGAACTCGATCAGCACGAGCAGGATCGCCACCACAGCACCGAAGACGAGCAGCACGATCGGGATCTGCACGATCGGCCCCAGACTGCCGAGGGTCTGGAAGAAGCTGTTGAGCGAGATGCCGATCGATGTCGGCCGCGCGCCCTCCACGGGTGGCCGAGTCACCATGAAGATGAAGAGCGCCACGATGAGGATGAGTGCGACGGCGACGACGATGGATGTCGTCCGGCGCCTTCGCGCGAAGTACTCCTCGCGCGCTGCCGCGTCCTTCTCATCGGCGACGGGGACCGCCCTTGGCTTCTGCACCTTCGTCGTGTCAGTCATGGGAACCTTCCGATTCTTCGTCGACCGCTGGATCGATCCCGCCCCGATCAGGCGGTGGGAGGAGGTCCGTCAGCGGAGTCGCGCGGGCTGCGCGCGACTCCGCCGACGGAATTCGACCTAGTTCTCGTATCCGGCCTGGATGTCGCTCAGGACCTCATCGGTGGCCTTGCCGTCGATCCAGTCGACCATTCCGCGCCAGAACGAACCCGAGCCCACCACAGCGGGCATGAGGTCGGAAGCGTCGAAGCGGATCGAGACGGTGTCGTCCTGCACGAGCTTCATCGCGTCCTGGAGGAACACGCTGGATGCCTTGGCCGGGTCGGCGCCCTTGTTGGCGGAGATGACGCCGCCGAGTGCCACGCGGGCGTTCGCGAAGTCGGGGCTCGACATGTACTCGAGAACCTTCTGCGTCGCAGCGTCGTCGGAGAACCCGGCGACGTACTCGCCGCCGACTTCGATGGCCTTGGACGCGCTCTCCGTGAAGGCCGGGAGGACGAAGGCGTAGACATCGCCGTCAGGCGCGACCGTCGGTGCCTGGCCGTCCGCGTTCTCGACGTCGAGGAAGTTCGACGACAGGAACGACGCCTGGTGTGTCATGGCGCAGGTGCCGTTCGCGACGGGAGCGGCCATGTTGGCGAAGGCCGTCGAGTTGATGCTCGAGATGTCACCGAATCCGGCGTTCACGTAGTCCGGATTCTGGAGGATCTCGCCGACGTGGTCGAACGCCTCCTTGATCGGAGCATCGGTGAACTTGACCTCGTTCGCGACCCACTGGTCGTACACGTCAGGTCCGGAGTTGCGGAGGACGAGGTCTTCCACCCAGTCGGTGCCCGGCCACCCGGACGCCGTGCCCGACTCGAAGCCCGCGCACCACGGCGGCTCGCCCGTCGCCTGGCGGATCGTGTCGGTGAGCGTGATCAGCTCATCCCACGTCGTCGGAATCTCGACGCCCCACTCGGCGAACGACTTGGGCGAGTACCAGACGTAGCCCTTGACGTTGGCGAGCATGGGAGCGGCGTAGAAGGTGTCATCGATGGTGCCGTAGGTCTTCCAGTCCTTCGACCAGTACTCGTCGACATTCGACGAGACGGCGTCGGGGCCCGGCTTGACCTCTCCGGTCTCGACGAGAGCCTTCAGGAGTCCGGGCTGAGGCACGATCGCGATGTCGGGTGCGTCGCCGCCGGCCACCTTCGTGACGATGTTGCCCTCGAAGCCCTTGTCGCCCGTGTAGACGACCTTGATGCCGGTGTCCTCGGTGAGCTGGTCGAAGGACTGCTGAAGCAGGTCCGCCTCGCTGCCCGTGATGCCTCCCGAGATGCTGACGGTCTCGCCGTCCACCGAGCCGTCGTCGGTCGAGCTGGTGTCGCCGCCTTCGGCGCATCCGGCCAGAACGACGCTGGCGATCGCGGCGAGGCTGAGACCCGTCGCGACCCTCCGACGCATTGAGCGCCTTGAATTCATTTCTGCCTCCTCGATAAACGACTCGGGCCTCGCCCGACCGTTGCAGGTGATCGTCAGGAACCGTTTCCAGGGCCACGCTAGGGTATGCCCGCGCGGCCCACAATCGGCATGGGGTCACAACTCGATAAACACTGGAAATCAGTGTGGCACTGACCCGACCTGTCGCGCCATGATGGCCGGAACCGGTTCCAGTACTCGCCTGCAGTGAATCGTCGGATGCCGTCCGCCGAAGGCCCACGCCGAACGCCCGACGCGGAATGCGACCGCCGATCGCCGAACGTCGAAGGAGCGTGAACATGGCAGGAATCGCCGATGTCGCACGCACCGCGGGGGTGTCGAAGGCGACAGCGAGCCGTGCGCTGACGGGAACCGGCTATGTGTCGCACAAGACGCGGGACCGGGTGCTCGATGCCGCGGCATCCCTCRGCTACGTGCCCTCGACCGMCGCCGTGAGCCTGGCCACCGGCAAGTCGAAGAACATCGGCGTCGTCATGCCCTACGTCAGCCGCTGGTTCTTCGCGGAGGTGCTCGAAGGAATCCAGGACGCTCTCCTGCGTCACGGGTACGACCTCACTCTCTACGACGCACGGCCGGGAACCGAGGGCCGCGCGCGCGTGTTCGACGAGTTCCTCGCCCGCAAGAGGTTCGACGGGCTCATCGCCGTGGGACTGGAGCCGAGCGACCACGAACTCGAGCGGCTGGTGGCGATGGGTCGCCCCCTGGTGAGCGTGGTCGGCGAGTGGGGCACCACCAACGTCGTCGCGATCGACGATCTCCACGCGGCGCGTAGGGCGACCCAGCACCTGCTCGACCTGCAGCACACGAGCATCGCCTTTCTGGGCGGCGGAGGCGAGCATGGGGCGTATGTGGACGCCATGCGGGTACGGGGGTATGCGGCGACGATGGCGGATGCGGGCCTTCCGTCCAACCATGTTCCCTCCCCCGTGACCATCCCCGGCGGGTATGCCGCCGCCGTCGACGTCCTCGGCGATCCCCGCCGGCGGCCCACGGCGATCGTGGGGACGTGCGACGAGGTCGCGATCGGCGCGATCATCGCTGCTCGTCGCCTGGGGCTGCCCGTGCCCAGCATGCTGAGCGTCGTCGGGATCGACAACCACGAGTACGCGGAGATGTTCTCACTCACGACGCTCGAGCAGTCCCCGCGCGAGCAGGGAGCGCACGCCGTCGACATGCTGCTGAAGCGCGTGCTCGACCCGGCCGAACCACCTGGCGAGCGGCGCCTCGAGGCGACACTCATCGTCCGCAACTCGACAGCGCCGCCGTCCGGCACGCCCTCTGCGGCCGTCGGTGGGGCCGGTCCCCTCGCCGGGTGATCCTCAGGTCCAGCGGGCTCCGGCATCCCGGAAGGTGCGGCCGTCCCACGCGACGCGCTCGACGTCCCCGGCGGCAGAAACACGAATGCCCCGGGCGTGAGCCCGGGGCATTCGACAGCGAGATGCTGAGATTACTTGAGGGTAACCGTAGCGCCAGCCTCCTGGAGGGCTGCCTGAGCCTTCTCGGCGGCTTCCTTGGTCGCGCCCTCGAGCACGGCCTTGGGGGCACCGTCGACGACGGCCTTGGCCTCGCCGAGGCCGAGCGAGGTGAGCTCGCGGACGACCTTGATGACCTGGATCTTCTTCTCGCCGGCGGCCTCGAGGATGACGTCGAACGCCGTCTGCTCCTCGACCTCTTCGGCGGCAGCGGCGCCGGCGGCGGCCGGACCGGCAACCGCGACGGGCGCGGCGGCGGTGACGTCGAAGGTCTCCTCGAAGGCCTTGACGAACTCGCTGAGCTCGATGAGCGTGAGCTCCTTGAACGCCTCGAGAAGCTCCTCAGTGCTGAGCTTTGCCATGATTTTCTCCTTGTGTTTCGATACGGCCGCTAGGCGGCCTACTCATTGACCGGTTTGTCACCGGGCCTGACGTCAGGCCGCGGACTCCTGCTTCTCACGCAGCGCGTCGACCGTGCGAACGGCCTTCGACAGCGGAGCGTTGAAGAGATATGCCGCCTTGGTCAGCGAGGCCTTCATCGCGCCGGCGAGCTTCGCCAGCAGGACTTCACGGCTCTCGAGGTCGGCGAGCTTGTTGACCTCATCCGCGGTCAGGGGGTTTCCGTCGAAGAAACCGCCCTTGATCACGAGAAGAGGGTGTGCCTTGGCGAAGGCACGAAGACCCTTCGCGACGGCGACCGGGTCACCGTGCACGAACGCGATGGCAGACGGACCCTTGAGGTCGTCGTCCAGCGACGTGATCCCCGCGTTGTTCGCGGCGATCTTGGTCAGCGTGTTCTTCACCACGGCGTATTCCGCGTCCTGACGAATGCTGTTGCGCAGCTCCTTGAGCTGGGCAACCGTCAGACCGCGGTACTCGGTCAGCAGAACGGCGGTCGAGTCCTCGAAGTTCTTCGTGAGCTCGGCGACCGATGCTTCCTTCTGCGCCATGGCCACTCCTTGATCGCCTCGCGGGACGGACCCGCGAGGTGGGTGTACGAGACGCTCCGCAGTGGCGGGGCGTCGGCCGAGGCATCCGGTCTGCCAGACAATGAAAAAAGCTCCGGCGCAAGCGCACGGAGCTGGTTCCCGATTGGGAGTTCGTTCGTACACCTGCGCGGGCCCCTGCATTGCAGAGCTTCAATCCTGTGCACTTGCGCGCACACGATGACCAGCGGTCTTCGGCTTGCGTCAAGGTTACCCGATCCCTCGCCCCCGCCCAAATCGCGGCGTTGACTCATCGAAGTCGCCCGCATAGTGCTGCTCGTTGACTCATCTCGATGCGCCCGCGTCGCTCCACCGCTGGACAGATCTCGACGCGACGGGACTCGTTTGATCATCTCGGCACACCGGCAGACCTCCTCGACTCCTGCCGATCGCCCGTGCTCTCGCCGGCAGCCCCCGCAATGCGCCTGCATAGCGGGGGCGCTCGGTGATCGCACGGGCGATCAACGAGGTGCGAGGGAAGTTCACGTCTCGGAACCCGGCTCTCCGCACGGTCGCAGACGCCGGAGGCCGCGCCATGGCGTCATCTGGCTTAGCCCGCCACCCCTACTGCACGGGTGAGCGCCTACGGGCACCGGGATGACCGAGCGCCCGGCCGATTGGCACCCGCGACCGAGCCGCAGCGCTCAACGACCAGGGATGGAGATGCCGAAGGCAGCGAGCCGGGACGCCAGCGCCTCGGCGGATCCAATGTGCGCATCTTCGACACGCACGAACCGTCGCTGTGTGACCCCGCGAATCCAGTCCTCCCTGCGCTTCTCAGCGAGGAGCACATCGTCGAGGGAGCGGCCTGAGCGAAGCGACTCTGCCAGGTACTTGCCGTGTCCATCGAACTCGAGGAATGTCGCGACCTCTTCGAGGTCCAGATCGACGCGGTACACCGACCGGTTCGGCCCCGCCACCGGAACCTGGAGTTCGAACTGCGTGAAGCCGAGCCGGGCGAGCTGCAATCGGGTGACGCTCTCGCCCGGCAGTTCAGCGCGGCCATCGGCGAACCGGATCGCATCCGCCGCCTGCCGGATTCCCCGGGCACCAGGGAAGCGCCCGACGCGTTCAAGCATCTGCGACCGCCAAGCCTCCGCCAGGTTGAAGTCGTATCCATCCTCCGACCAGGCGACTTGTCGCAGTGCCGCATCGGCGAACGTGAGAGCCGCCTCGTAACTGAGGGTGCGGGCGGCGTCGAAGGTCGTCCGCTCGAGCGATGTGCACGGGATCCCGCCGCGCTCGGCCGTGTCCTCGTCAGGGAGCTCCTCGCGGTGCCGTATGAGACCCACACGACTCGAGGACCTACCCCCTGTGGGAAGTGTGACATGCACACGCTCCGGCACATGGCGATACAGCGGGATGCCGTGGAGCACGCCAGACGACTCGTAAGAAGCCACGGCGCCGCCCCCGCGCATCTCGGCGTGCGCCGCGACCACCTGAATCAGGTGTCGCGACTCTGGCCAGAGGTCACGCCACACCCTCTCGCGCACATACCGGTTCTGCTGCAGCCGAATGATCTCGCCCGCGCGGACCGCACTCTCGATGTCTCGCTGTCGCCAGCCGCGTGTCATGAGTTCCCCACGCGTTCGCACCGCGTCGCGCGCCTCGTCGGGAGACACGTGTCGCGGCATCCCCACAGCATCCAGGCACCCGCCCAGCACGATGAGCCCGCCCGCCCAGCCCGTGCAATCTCCCGCTGGCCAAGCCGTTGTGCAGGAGCGGCCAGGTGTGCGCCCGCATAGCAGCCGGGAACACTCGGTAGACATCCATAGCCCGAGCTCTCACCGAGAGCCCCCGTCGCGCGCGCGAATGGCGTGTCCAGTCGGCGATCGCACGGGCGATGGACGGCCGGGAACCATTTCCCACCCCAGCCGCAGGAGAAGTCCTCTCGGCGGTGTGGAACCCTCGGGTGTCGCGGCGGCGGACGTCGGGGACGCGGCGTACGGTGGAACGCGTGACACCTGAGCTCGCCGCACGCATCGTCGCGGACTCCCGCGATCGGGTCGCGTGGGTGCGGGCGAGGTCCCGCGGGATCACGGCGACGGACGTCGCCGCACTGACGTCGGCGAACGCGATCCCCCGTGCGGCCGACGCCAAGCTCATGGGCTCGGGCTTCTCCGGCAATGCGTACACCGACCACGGACGCCAGCGCGAGCCCGAGATCGCCCGATGGGTGGCCGCGACCCACGGCATCCAGCCGTCGTCGGCCCTGTTCCACGCGGTCGTCGAGAAGCGCCACCTCGCCACCCCTGACGGGATCGGCGTCGACCGCGACGGCCGCGTGAGTCTCGCCGAGATCAAGACCACCAACAAGGCGTGGCGCAGCATCCCGCGTTCCTATCTTCGCCAGGTGTGGTGGCAGCAGCACGTGCTGGGCGCCGAGCGGACGCTCGTCGCGTGGGAGCAGCACAGCGAGTTCGTGCCCATCGCCGATGAGCCCCGGTGCGCCTGGGTCGAGCGCGACGAAGCCGAGATCGCCAAGCTCGTCCGTCTGGCGACCGCACTCATCGATGAGCTGCATCGCCGGCACCTGGCCGTCCGGGCGACGGATGGCGAGCGGATGCCTCAGCCTGCGCCTCCGCGCCAGCCCTTCCGCGCGCTCGCCCTCGCCGACTGAGCTGCGCCGCGGCGCGAGCTCGGGCGGCACCCACTGCGACGCGGGCCTGACTGAACTCCACCGGCGACGCGAGCCCGACGCCACGGAAGGCAAGCGGACGACCGCCGTACGGTCCGACCGCCCTGCGCTCGAGGAGCCTAGTGCTCGAGGAGCCGCGCGAGACTGGCGAGGTCGCGCTCCAGGCTGAACTGGACGTCGTCGCCCATCCTGAGCGCCCATTCCGCCTCTCGCGGGCCCTCTAGTCGCGCGGACAGCTCGACCAGCGCACCCCCGGGGGCGGCGGAGGCGTCGTGGTGGACGGTCAGCTCGACGCCGTCGAGTTCCGTCGTGTCGGCATAGACGAACCCTGGCCCGATGGCAGTGACCCGGAACGGCGCCTCTTCGCCGCCCACAGCCTTCGATACGCCGCGTGCACCGAGGCCGAACGGCTCGGACAGCCGGAAGTACTCCATGCTCGGCGCCCAGTCGGGATGAGTCTCGATCGCGCACCACCGCTCGAAGAACGCCGACGCCTGCGCCGTCGACAGCCGACTCGTTCGTGCGATTTCGATCACCTCGCCGAGACTAGCGGCCACCCCCGACAGCTCCTGCGGGAATAGTTGACACGACTCAACGATTGTGTCTATAGTTGACTCTTCTCAACTGTTGATTGATGTCAACCATCTTCGCGCCAACGTCGTCGCGCATCCTTTCCGAACTCGATCCGAAGGATCCGCATGTCCTCTGCCTCTCCTCACGCGCCCGCCGCGCTCGACGGCGCCCCGCGCCCCGCGCGCGAAGTGCTCCCCGCACTGTCGGGCCTCCTGCTCGGCATGTTCGTGTCGATGCTCGCGTCGACCGTCGTCTCGACGTCGCTGCCGGTCATCGTGCACGACCTCGAGGGCAACCAGACCGCCTTCACGTGGGTCGTCACCGCGACGCTGCTGACGACCGCGATCTCCACACCCATCTGGGGCAAGCTCGCCGACCTCTTCAACCGCAAGCTCCTGATCCAGATCGCGATCGCGATCTTCGTACTCGCCACCGCCGCGGCCGGGTTCTCGCAGGACACCACCACGCTCATCGCGTTCCGCGCGGTGCAGGGCATCGGCGCCGGGGGCCTGGCAGCGCTCAGCCAGGTGATCATGGCCGACATCATCAGCCCGCGCGAGCGCGGCAAGTACATGGGGCTCTTCGGCGCGGTCATGGCCGTCGCCACCGTCGGCGGCCCGCTCCTCGGCGGCGTCATCACGGACACTCTCGGCTGGCGCTGGAACTTCTTCGTCGCCCTCCCCTTCGCCGTCCTGGCCCTGATCATCCTGCAGCGCACGCTGCATCTGCCTGCCAGGCCCAAGAAGAAGGCGCGAATCGACTATGTCGGAATCGTGCTGCTGTCGGTCGCCGTCTCGCTTCTGCTGATCTGGGTCACCCTCGCGGGCGACTCGTTCGAGTGGGCGAGCATCGAGACGGTCCTCATGGTCGGCGGGTCGCTCATCGCGACGGCGCTGTTCATCGTGGTGGAGCTGCGCTCCAAGGAGCCGCTCATCCCGCTCGGCCTGTTCCGCAACCGCACCTTCACGCTCTCGGTCATCGCATCGATCGCGACCGGCATCGCGATGTTCGGCGCATCGGTCTTCCTCAGCCAGTACATGCAGCTCGCACGCGGCGCCACGCCCACCGAGGCGGGGCTCATGACGATCCCGATGATCGCAGGGCTCCTGCTGTCGTCCGTCGGCGTCGGCGCGCTCATCACGCGATTCGGGCAGTGGAAGCCGTATCTCATCACCGGCTCGGTGCTTCTCATCGCGGGCTCGTACCTGCTCTCGACGATCCACTACGACACCAACTTCGCGCTCGTGTCGCTCTACATGTTCCTGCTCGGCGCCGGCGTGGGCATGACGATGCAGAACCTCGTGCTGGTGGTTCAGAACACCTCCAAGCCGACCGAGATCGGTGTCGCCAGCTCGGGCGTCACGTTCTTCCGCAGCCTCGGCGGCACGATCGGCGTCTCGCTCATGGGCGCCGCCCTCGCGACGAGTGTCACCAACCTGCTGGCTGATGCCAAGGACGAGCTGATGGCGGCCATCATCGCCCTCGGCGCCAAAGGCGCGGAGATCGCCGACCAGCTGCAGACGGGCACGCTCCCCCAGGTCTCGACGATGCCCGAGTCCGTCCGCGTGATCTTCGAGGACATCTACGCGCAGGGCATCTCGCAGTCGTTCCTCATCGCGGTGCCGTTCGCCATCATCAGCCTCATCGCGGTGATCTTCCTCCCGAACAAGCCACTGACCCGCATGACGACGAGCGAGCGGATCCAGGCGAGCGAAGCGGACTTCGCGACCGTCTCGGTCGCTGAGGGCATGGATGTCCTGACGGCTACGGCCACCATGCGCACCGTGGATGCGGAAGGCGACCGTCAGGGAACGACGGATGCCTCAGCCGGGGCGTCTTCGCAGCGCTGATGTCCGCAGACATGTCTGAACTCGAGTCCTCGGAGGCTCGCACCGATGCGGTGCGGGCCCTCGAGGCCGAGTTCGGCGAGCTCATCACCGGATTCCGGCGGGTGCTCGCAGTGAACGCCGACCGCGTGAGCCCGGGCATGCTCCCCGGCGCATACAAGGTCTTCACGACGATCGTGCGTCAGGAGACGACCACGATCTCGGCCCTCGCCGAGACCCTGCTCGCCGACAAGGGCCAGCTCAGCCGAACGGTGCGAGAGCTCGAGGCACTCGGCCTGGTGAGCCGCGCGCCGGATCCCGCTGACGGCCGCTCCGTGCTCCTCTCCCCTACGCCAGAGGGACTCGAGCGTCTGGCCGCTGCACGGCATCCCCGCGAGGGCGGCCTCATCGATGCTCTCGACCTCTGGTCGGTCGACGACATCGTGCGGCTCACCGAGCTTCTGCACGCCCTCTCGCGCGGTACCACGCCCTGATCGACGCCGCGGGCGATGCAGCATCCTGCATGCTTCTCGGCCCGGTAGCAACCCGGTAACACGGTGGAGACATTCACAGAGTTGACTGTCCCCACCAGACGGCACCAGTGCTGCCAACGTCGACACGCACAGGGAAGGAGCGCCAGATGCGAATCCGGCCGCTACGTCCGAGCTCGATCCACAACGACGAGCCCATCGCGATGCCCGACCCGCCTGAGGTCATGCGGGCGGCGGTCTTCGATGCTCCCGGACCCGCGGCCACGCTGCACGAGGCGTCCCTCCCTGTACCGGAGCCCGTGCTGAGCGAAGTGCTCGTGCGCGTCGTGGCCGCCGGCATCAACCCCATCGACGCCAAAACCCGCTCGGGGTCCGGCGTGTCGGCGGCGATCGGCTCGTACCCCGCGGTGCTCGGCTACGACTTCAGCGGTGTCGTCGTGCGTTCGCCGTACGAATCGCACGCCTTCCCGCCGGGCACCGAGGTCTTCGGGATGCTGCCCTTCCCCCGCACCCAGGGCTCCTACGCCGAGTACGCCGTCGTGCCCACGCTCTCGCTCGCCCGCAAGCCGTCGTCGCTCTCGCACGTCGAAGCGGCCGGCGTCCCCTTGGCGGCGCTCACCGCGTGGGGGCTCGTGGTCGAGACGGCCCACGCGCACGAGGGCCAGCGGATCCTCATCCACGCCGGCAGCGGCGGGGTCGGGCACTTCGCGGTGCAGCTCGCCGCGTACTTCGGCGCGCGCGTGACGGCCACCGGCTCCACCCGCAACACCTCCTGGCTTCGCGAGCTCGGCGCCTCGACCGTCATCGACCACTCTTCGAGCCGCTTCGAGGATGTCGTCTCCGAGGTCGACGTCGTCATCGACCTGGTGGGCAACGCACACGACGCGACCGGCACCCGCTCGCTGACGATCATCCGCCCCGGCGGCCTCTACGTGCTCGTCCCGACGGGATCCTTCCCCGGCTATGCCGAAGCCGCCGGCGCCGCGGGAGTGCGTGCCACCGGCTACAAGGTCATCCCGGACGGCACTGCGCTCGCGACCGTCGGCCGACTGCTCGACTCCGGAGCGGTCCAGGTCTATATCGACAGTGTCTTCGACCTCGCCGACGCCGCCAAGGCGCATGAAGAGCTCGAGAAGGGCCACACGCGCGGAAAGATCGTTCTGCGCGTGAGCGACAACTAGGCAGGTCGGCGGCGCCCGCCCCTGCGGGCTGCCATCAGCCTTGCCCCGCGAGCACCCGTCGTCCCTCGGTGACGATCTCGTCGGCGATCGCGTCGAGCAGCGGGGAGCGCAGGTTCCACTGCTGCCAGAAGAGCGGCACGTCGATCGCTGTGCCGCCGAGCCGCACGAGCCGCCCGTCGCTCAGCTCGGCGCGCGACTGGAAGTCCGGCAGCATTCCCCAACCGAATCCGAGCTTCACCGCGGTCGCGAAGTCGTGGGAGGCGGGAACGAAGTGTCGGGGCGGGGTGTCAGCGGCCACCTCCCATTCGGCGAGCCAGCGGGTCTGCAGGTCGTCGCGGCGATCGAAGTCGACCAGCGGTGCGCGCTCCAGCACGTCGCGTGACACTCCGTCCGGCATCCAGCGAGCGAGGTGGCCGGGAGTGGCGACCGCCTCGTAGCGCATGATTCCGAGCGGGCTGACTCGGCATCCGGCGACGGGCGCCGCCCGGGAGGTCACCGCCCCCATCACCGTGCCCGACTCCAGGAGTCCCGCGGTGAAATCCTGGTCGTCCCGATGCAGTTCGAAGACGACCGGATGCCGCAGTCCGAGCCGCGCGAGGGGCTCCAGGAACCACGTGGCCAGCGAGTCCGCGTTCACCGCGAGCGCCACCGAGACGATGGCGCCCTCCTCGTCCTCGGCTCCGAGCTGGGCCAGCGCGTCGTGCTCGAGGAGTGCGACCTGGCGAGCGAGGCGGACGACGGCCGCACCCGCTTCCGTCGCGCGCACCGGCTTCGAGCGGACCAGCACCACCTGGCCGAGCTGCTCCTCGAGTGCCTTGATGCGCTGGCTGACCGCGGAGGGAGTGACGTGAAGCCGACGGGCTGCGGCCTCCAGCGTTCCCTCGTCCAGGATGGCCGCCAGCGTCTCGGCGAGCTCGATCGGGATCCGCATGAAGCCACACTAACGCTGGTGAAGAAACATGAGCTGTACTGATCTTCCGTCCCCACGTACGGTCGATACCGTGATCTCCCCCGTACTCGCCGGAATCGGCCTCGGCCTCTCGCTGATCGTCGCGATCGGAGCGCAGAATCTGTTCGTCCTGCGACAGGGCATCCGGCGCGAGCATGTCTTCGCAGTCGCCGCGATCTGCGCGGTCTCGGATGCCGTGCTGATCGCACTCGGCGTCTCGGGCGTGGGACTCGTGCTCGCGGCTGTCCCCTGGCTCATCGACGTCGTTCGGTGGGCGGGTGCGGCGTTCCTCCTCGCGTACGGAGTGCTGGCAGCGCGCCGGGCCTGGCGCCCGAGCGGCCAGGCTCTCGCGATCGCCGAGACGGAGGATGCGGTATCCGTCCCGCTCGCAGACGCCCCGACCGGCGCGCCGACCACCACCGCCACCGCGCGGGGAACCCGGCTGGCCCCCGTCGTCCTGACATGCCTGGCGCTGACCTGGCTCAACCCGCACGTGTACCTCGACACGGTGTTCCTGCTCGGCTCCGTCGCCAACACCCACGGCGACGACCGGTGGCTCTTCGCCGCAGGGGCGATGATCGCGAGCATCGCCTGGTTCTTCGGGCTGGCGTACGGCGCCCGTTTCCTCGGCCGGTGGCTGTCGACGCCGCGGGCGTGGCGGATCCTCGACGGCATCATCGCTGTGGTGATGATCGCGCTCGGAGTGAGCCTCGTCGCGATGCCCTGAGCCGGCTACCCGTCGATCTGCGCCTTGCGCGAAGCCACGAGTCGGCGCACCATGTCATCCGGCAGGGGCCGGTCGGGCTGGAAACGGATCGTTCCCTTGGCGACGTCTGATGCGGGAAGCTCCTCCGCCACGGCGGAGACGGCGGCCGGGCTGAAGGGATAGACGCCGATGTGCTTCTTGGCCCGCATGACCGAGATGAGGGGCTTGCCGCGGTAGACCAGTGCCGGCATCCCGTACCCTCTGCCCTGCTCCGCCTCGGGGACCAGTTCCCGCGCAAGGTCGTACACATGCGCGATGGCGTCCTGGTCTGGCTGGTCGAGCTCGGTCAGGTAGTCGTCGACGGATCCCATGGCGGCATCCTGGCATCTCCCCGCGACACCGGCCAGGGCGAACGTGCACGATGGAGGCATGAAACGACTGCACGTGGTGGTCTCGGGCGATGTCCAGGGCGTCGGCTACCGGTACACGATGCTGATCGTCGCGCGTGAGGCCGGCGTCTCAGGCTGGGTGCGCAACCGTCGCGACGGCACGGTCGAGGCCGAGGTCGAGGGGACGCACGAGCAGCTGGACGAGATCCTCGCCTGGATGGCCGAAGGACCGCCCGGGTCGCGCGTGGAGAGTGCGAGCGTCACCGACATGACGCCTCAGTCGGACCGGGGGTTCGAGGTGCTGCCGACGGCGTGACCTGTCATCAGCGCGGAACGCCGGCACGCAGCTCGGCGAACACGTCCGCGGCCGACTCGTGAACAGCCAGCGCCGATGCCTGCCCTGCCCACAGCGAGAGAAGGTCGGCATCGCCGGTGCGCGCAGCCGCGGCACGGAAGACCCCGGTCAGCCAGTTCTGCGCGGGGAACGGTGCGATCATCCCCGCGGTCTCGATCTCTCGAAGGGCTCGATTCGGGATGCCGCGGGCCAGCCGGCCACTCATCGCACGCGTCAGGACGGTGTCGGTGTCACCCGCCCCGGCGATCGCACGACGGTGACCGTCGGTTGCCGCCGATTCCCGCGTGCGGAGGAAGGCGGTGCCGACCTGCACGCCGGCGGCACCGAGCGCGAAGGCGGCGGCGACACCCCGGCGATCGGCCACCCCGCCCGCCGCGATGACCGGGACCCCGACCGCGTCGACGACCTGCGGAACAAGGGCGAAGGTGCCGACGAGCGAATCCTCCGGCCGCCGCAGGAATGACACGCGGTGCCCAGCCGCCTCGGCACCGGTGGCGACGATCACGTCGGCCCCCGCCTCGTCGAGCAGGCGCGCCTCGGCCACGCTCGTGGCCGTCCCGATGATCCGGATACCTCGCGCCCGCGCCGCGGCGACGAGCCACGGCTGCGGAACACCGAACACGACGGACAGCGCGGCAGGGGCCGCGTCGAGGATGGCGGCGAGCTGGTCGCGGATGTCGGGCAGGAAGGCCGTCGGCGCAGAGGGCGGCACGACTCCGGCGGCGTCGAACAGAGGCCGCAGGGCCGAGGTGAATGGAGCCAGGTCGAGTTCGGATGGCGTCGCCTCGTCGCCCGTCGGCAGCCACACGTTCACGGCGAACGGCCGGCCGGTGGCCGCGCGAAGCTGGTCGATCGTGTCGTGGGTGCGCTCGGGCGAATAGCCGTAGAGCCCGTACGACCCGAGTCCGCCGAGCTCGCTCACCCTCGCCGTCAGCTCGACGGACGACAGTCCGCCGAACGGACCGAGGACGATCGGCTCGTCGATGCCGAGAAGCTCCTCCAGCGCGCGTGCCATGCGCCGACGATACCGCCGGGTAAGACGCTGCGGGTCAGTCCAGCGGCCGCAGGATCCGATCCAGGAAGCGGCGGGTGCGCTCCTCCTTCGGTGCGGTGAACAGCTCTCCGGGCGTGCCGCGCTCAGCGACCACCCCTCCGTCGAGGAAGAGCACCTCGTCGGCGGCATCTCGCGCGAAGCCGATCTCATGCGTGACGACGACCATCGTCCAGCCCTCGTCGGCCAGCTCCTTCACGACCTTGAGCACGTCGCCGACGAGTTCCGGGTCGAGTGCGCTGGTGGGCTCGTCGAAGAGGAGCAGGTCGGGCTTGAGTGCGAGAGCGCGAACGATGCCGACGCGCTGCTGCTGACCGCCGGAGAGCTGGAAGGGGTAGGTGTCGCGCTTGCTCGAGAGCCCGACACGGTCGAGGAGGGCTTCGGCGTTCGCGACCGCCTCGGCCTTCGGCACCTTCTGCACCCGCACCGGTCCCTCGATGACGTTCTGCAGCACCGTCATGTGCGGAAAGAGATTGTGGTGCTGGAACACCATGGCCGAGCGGTCGCGCAGCGCGAGTCGGTCCGCCGGCACGGGCGGCGCCGAGAAGTCGATCACGGGACCGCCATCGGCCGTTAGGATGCCGGCATCCGGGGTTTCGAGCCCGTTCAGCGAGCGGAGCACCGTCGTCTTGCCCGAGCCGCTGGGTCCGATGAGCACGACCACCTCGCCGCGACGGAGTTCGAAGTCCACGCCCTTCAGCACCTCGTGGTCGCCGAAGCGCTTGCGAAGGCCCTCGATCCTCAGCAGCGGCCGATCATCGGCGGCCGTGGGCGGCGCGAGAGGATCGTCAATGGGCGACATAGCGATCCAGTCTCTTCTCGATGCGGCCCTGACCGGCCGAGAGCACGAGGCAGAAGAGCCAGTAGATCAGGCCCGCCTCGATGTAGATGAGCAGGAACTCGAGACTGAACGCCGCGATCTCCTGCGCCTTGCGGAACAGCTCGCTGACGAGGATCAGCGAGGCGAGCGAGGTGTCCTTGACGAGCGAGATGAACGTGTTGGACAGCGGCGGAACCGATACGCGGGCCGCCTGGGGCAGGATGATGCGCCCGAGCGCGGTGCGCCGCGGCATCCCGATCGTGTAGGCGGCCTCCCACTGCCCCTGCGGCACCGAGAGCACGGCCGCACGGATGATCTCCGCCGCGTAGCCGCCCACGTTGAGCGAGAACGCGAGGATCGCGCACGGCCACGGATTCCACACGATGCCCAGCGACGGCAGCCCGTAGAAGATGACGAACAGCTGCACCAGCAGAGGCGTCCCGCGGATCACCGAGACGTAGAAGCGCGCGATGCCCGACAGCACGGGGTTGCCGGAGATCCGCATGAGGGCGATCCCCAACGCGATCAGCATGCCGAGCGCGAAGGAGATCACCGCCAGCGGAATGGTGCCTGTGAGGCCTGCCAGCGTGATCGGCCAGAACGAGTCGCGGAAGAGCTGCCAGAGCGCCCCCGCCGAGTCGGCCTGGGCGGACTGCAGGATCGTGTCGAAGGACACCGGCCAGGAGGTCATCGGCAACAAGTATGCCGTGAGGTCACTGCGAGACGTCGACGCCGAAGTACTTCTCGCTGATCTCGGCGATCGCGCCCTCTTCACGCAGCTCGTCGAGGGCCTTGTCGATCGCGTCGACGAGAGCCGTCTTGTCCTTGCCGAGCGCGAAGGCGTTCAGCGCCGGGTCGTCGGTCTCGGCGGCGATCTTGAGCCCGGTCGGGCCGTTCGTCGTCTCGTAGTCGAGGTAGGTGAGGTTGTCGTTGATCGTCGCGTCCACGCGACCCTGCTCGAGCAGTGCGACGGCCTGCGCCCAGCCTTCGACGGCCTCGACGTTGGCGCCGCTCTCCTGAGCCAGGGTGTACCAGTTGCTGGTGAGCGACTGCGCGGTGGTCTTGCCGGCCAGGTCGTCGAAGCTCGAGATCGAGTCGTCGTCCTCCTTCACGACGATGACCCCGGGAGAGACCGTGTACGGCTCGCTGAAGAGGTACTTCGCCTCGCGCTCGTCGTTGATCGACACCTGGTTGGCGATCAGGTCGAAGCGGCCCGCGTCGAGACCGGCGAAGATCGCGTCCCACTGGGTCTCTTCGAACTTCACGTCGAGGCCCAGCTTGTCGGCGACCGCCTCGATGATCTCGACGTCGTACCCGACGAGGTCGCCCGACCCGTCCTCGTGGTACGTGAACGGGCGGTAGGTGCCTTCCGTGGCAACCGTGAGCGTGCCGGGCGTGACCAGCCCGTACTCGTCTGCGGGGGCGCTCGAGCTCGTCGTGGCCGCTCCGCCGCTGCAGGCGGTGAGGACGGCTGCGGAAGCTGCGGCGAGGGCAGTGAGGGTGAGGATGCGACGGCGGGACATGTGATGCTCCTGGATGCTGTTTCGGGTGCTGCTGCGGCTGCTGTGGCGCGCGAGCGAAGTCTCCACGCTAATCGGGGATCTGCCGTGTTCCCTCATCGCGTTACGAAGTGCGACGCCCGAGTTCGCGTGGTCATGCAGAAAGGGCCCCGCCTCACGGCGGAGCCCCTCCTGATGATCCGTGGATCAGAAGATGTTCACGTCCAGCGGGATGCCGGGGCCGAACGTGGTCGACACGGCACCCTTCTGGATATAGCGGCCCTTGGAGCTCGACGGCTTCAGACGCACGATCTCTTCGAGCGCGGCGTTGAAGTTCTCGTTGAGCTGGTCGGCCGAGAACGAGGCCTTGCCGACGACGAAGTGCACGTTGGCGTGCTTGTCGACGCGGAACTCGATCTTTCCGCCCTTGATCTCCTCGACGGCCTTCGCCGCGTTGGGGGTCACGGTGCCGGTCTTCGGGTTGGGCATGAGGCCGCGGGGGCCGAGCACCTTTCCGAGACGGCCGACCTGGCCCATGAGCTCGGGCGTCGAGACGGCCGCGTCGAACGCGGTCCAGCCTGCGGCGACCTTCTCGATGAGCTCGGCGCCACCGACCTCGTCGGCGCCTGCGGCGATCGCGGCCTCAGCGGCCGGACCCGTCGCGAAGACGATAACGCGGGCGGTCTTGCCGGTGCCGTGGGGCAGGATGACCGTGCCGCGGACCATCTGGTCCGCCTTGCGCGGGTCGACGGCGAGCTTGAGCGCGACCTCGACGGTCGAGTCGAACTTCGCCGAACCGGTCTCCTTCGCCAGGGCGACGGCCTCGGTGGGCGTGTAGAACTTGTCAGCCGCGATCTTCGCGGCGGCGGCCTGGTAGGCCTTGGACTTGGTAGCCATTGTCTCTATCTCCCTCAGTCCTCGACCGTGATGCCCATGGAACGGGCGGTGCCGGCGATGATCTTCGAGGCAGCCTCGATGTCATTCGCGTTCAGGTCGGGCTGCTTCGTCTCGGCGATCTCGCGCACCTGCGCCTTGGTCAGCTTCGCGACCTTGACCGTGTGCGGCGTCTTGGAGCCCTTCTGAACGCCCGCAGCCTTCTTGATCAGCTCAGCGGCCGGCGGGGTCTTCAGGATGAAGGTGAAGCTGCGGTCCTCGTAGACGGTGATCTCCACGGGGATGACGTTGCCGCGCTGTGCCTCGGTGGCAGCGTTGTACGCCTTGCAGAACTCCATGATGTTCACACCGTGCTGACCCAGCGCGGGCCCGATCGGCGGTGCGGGGTTGGCTGCGCCGGCCTTGATCTGGAGCTTGATCAGGCCGGTCACCCTCTTCTTAGGTGCCATTGTTCTTTCCTTTCATTCGAGCGGATGCTGTCGCACCCGTTCTCCCGCGCGCCCGGCATCTCCGGACCGCGGTTCCCCCGGGGACGAGCCCCGGGAAGTCTTAAAGTTTCGTGACCTGGTCGAAGCTGAGCTCGACCGGGGTCTCGCGCTCGAAGAGCGAGACGAGGACCGTGAGCTTGCCGCTCTCGGGCTTGATCTCGCTGATCGTGCCGGGAAGACCCGCGAACGAGCCCTCCTTGATCGTGATCGTCTCGCCGACCTCGAAGTCGATCTCGGCGGGGAGGACGCGCGAGGCTGCCGTCTGGCCCTTCTTGGCCGCTCCGGCCTTGGCGGGAACGGTCTCCTTGATCTCGACGAGGCTCTTCAGCATGTTGAACGCCTCTTCGAAGCGAAGCGGGGTCGGGTTGTGGGCGTTGCCCACGAAGCCGGTGACACCGGGCGTGTGGCGCACGACCGACCAGGTGTCTTCGGTGAGCTCCATGCGGACGAGCACGTAGCCGGGGATCCGGACGCGCGTGACCATCTTGCGCTGCCCGTTCTTGATCTCGACGACGTCCTCCATGGGGACCTCGATCTGGTAGATCTCCTCTTCGACCTCGAGCGTCGACTTGCGCTGCTCGATGTTGGCCTTCACCTTGCGCTCGAAGCCGGCGTACGAGTGGATCACATACCACTTGCCCGGAAGCGCGCGGAGCTCGGCGCGGAACGCCTCGTAGGGATCCTCGTCCTCGTCCTCGCCGACGAATCCGTCCTCGAAGACGGGCTCGTCGGGGTCGCCGTTGACATCGGGACCGTCGTAGGGCTCGACGTCGTCGGCCTCGGCTGCGGCCCGCTCGGCCACCTCTTCGGCGATGGAGTCGTTGAGCACCTCGGCGGCGGCCTCCGTCTCGGCCGCTTCGTCCAGGTTCAGTGCGTCGTTCACGATGGCATCCGCTTCGGGGTCGTCGATGTCGATGTCTTCCACGTCGGAGAGGTCCTCTTCGTCGGCGTCGTCCACGACGTGCAGCGCGAGGTGCTCGGCCGCCTCGACCGAGTGCTCTTCGGCAGCCAGCACGTTGCCCTCTTGGGCCTCGTCGTCCTCAGAGGACTGCTCTGCTGCGGTCGCCCAGTCGGCGTCGTCCACATATCTTTCAGACACTTCGTTCACTTCCGTTTCGTGGGTCCGGCGTCCGCCGGCACCCGCGTCGCGACACAGGTGGGTGCTACACGCCCGCTGGGACGCCGAAGACGATGGTCGTCAGCCAGACGAACAGCAGGTCGAGCCCGTAGACGAGCGCCATCATCACGACGACGAAGCCCAGCACGACACCCGTGAACTTCACGAGCTCCTGGCGCGTCGGAGTGACGACCTTGCGGAGCTCCGCGAAGACCTGACGGATGAAGAGCGCAATGCGCGCGAAGAAGCCCAGCTTCTTCTCGCGAGGTGCTGCGACGTCGCTCTTGGCGACAACCTCGCCCTTCGGCTCGTCTTGAACCATCGAACCCACCTGACTACCTTCCGTGTGCCAGCTTCCGCTGACGCGCAGGGCGGACAGGAATCGAACCTGCAACCTGCGGTTTTGGAGACCGCTGCTCTGCCAATTGAGCTACCGCCCTAGAGACCCTGAGGCCTCGGGATGCCCGCGTTCGTCTGCCGTGTCCTGTCTTCAGAGGCTTTGCCCGGAACCCGGGCACGGCAAAAGATTGCAGACTTCTACTGCATGATCCAGTCTACGGCATGCCCGCGGAGGCCGCGAACCKGGACGGCATCCGTGCATCAATAGTCCGAGATCCCGTAGCGCTCAGGCTCTGGCCCGCGGTGGAAAGCCCTGCCGCTCAGGCTGGTCGGCTCGATGCGCACATAGTTGTACTTGAGAGTGGGCACCCACGGGCGCAGCGGCAGGCGGTCGGCCTCGGCCACCTCGTCGCTCGTCGCCAGCCGGCGGGCGTGGCCCCGCACCACCACGCTCCACGCGTCGCTGTCGGTGTGGTCGTCCACCTCGAAGAGGACCTCGTCGTGAACGGTGAGCTCGACGAGCTTGCTGCCCTCGGCGGTGCGGAAGAGGATCGTCCCGCTGTCCACGATGTAGTTCACCGGAAAGACGTCGATCAGGTCCCCGACGCGAGTCACGAGACGACCGAGCTCCTGCGACGTGAGCCGGGCCCACGATTCATCCTCCGTGAGCACAGCGAGAGGGTCGGCGGGGCGGGTGTCATCGTCTTCCATGAGTCCATCCTGTCGCGGCGCACCGGCGCGCGACAGGGGGCGCGAGAAGCGGCCGTCGCTCGCGCCGGCGCCCACGACGATGCGCGGTCCGCAGGTTCCCGCCGGGGACGGGAGACGCTCGCCGAAGGGTTCCGGGTGAGCCCCCGCTCAACCGATCCGGATGAGCTTCTTGTTGACGAACTCGTCCGCAGCGAGCAGGCCCATCTCTCGTGCGGTGCCGGAGCGCTTCACGCCGCCGAACGGCAGTCCCGGCTCGTCGGCGAGGACGAGGTTGACGTAGACCATGCCGGCGTCGATCCTGTCTGCCACGCGGGCCGCCTGCTCCTCATCGGTCGTGAACACGTAGGACCCGAGCCCGAAGCTGGTGTCGTTCGCGAGAGCGATCGCCTCGTCCTCACCGGAGACGCGGTAGACGACCCCCACCGGTCCGAAGAACTCCTCGCGGTAGGCATCCATGTCCCGCGTGACATCGGCGAGGACCGTCGCATCGTAGAAGGCGCCGTCGCGCGTGCCGCCCGTGACGAGCGTCGCACCCTGCGCCACCGCCTTGTCGACCTGCTCCGCCAGTCGCTCGGCGGCCGTGAGGGACGACAGCGGGCCGAGCACGGTGTCCTCCGCGAACGGGTCGCCCACCTTCGAGCCGGCCATGGCCGCGGTGAACTTCTCGAGGAAGGCGTCGTACAGGTCGTCTGTCACGATGAAGCGCTTGGCCGCGTTGCACGACTGCCCTGTGTTGTCCAGTCGCGCGTCGACCGCCGCCTGCACCGTCGCGTCGAGGTCGTCGGTCGAGAGCAGGATGAACGGGTCGGACCCGCCGAGCTCGAGCGCGACCTTCTTGAGGTTGCGCCCGGCGAGCTCGGCGACCGCCGCTCCCGCTCGCTCGGACCCGGTGACCGACACGCCCTGTACCCGGCGGTCGGCGATGATCGTCGCCGCCTGCTCGTTCGTCGCGTAGACGTTCGTGTAGATCCCGTCGCCGAGGCCGGCATCCGCGTAGATCCTCTCGATCGCGGCCGCGGACTCGGGGCACTGCGGAGCGTGCTTGAGCAGGATCGTGTTGCCGACGACGATGTTCGGGGCCGCGAAGCGGGCGACCTGGTAGTACGGGAAGTTCCAGGGCATGATGCCCAGCAGCACCCCAAGGGGAGACCGGCGGATGACGGCCGTTCCCTCGCCCTGGATCTCGAGCGGCTGATCGCCCGTGATCTTCTCGGCGTTGTCCGCGTAGTACTCGGTGATGTCGGCGGCGAAGTCGACCTCACCGAGTGCGGCGACGAGGGGCTTGCCGACCTCGCGCACGGCGATGGCGGCGAGCTCGTCCCKCCGTTCCCGGTGCAGGTCGGCGACCCGGCGAAGCCCTGCCGCACGCTCGGCGACGGGAAGATCGCGCCACGTCCGGAAGGCGGCATCCGCTGTCTCGATCGCGCTGTCGAGCGCGTCGTCCGTGATCGTGGGGTAGGTGGCGAGGGTCTCACCCGTCGCCGGATTGACGACCGCGTATTCGCTCATGTGTTGTCTCCGATTCCTTACTGAGAAGCAGACTGGCGGGCTCGGCGGGCGCTCGCCGGGGCATCCAGCGAGAGCGTCTCGCCACGGAAGAACGCCGGACGCGTGATCGCCTGCCAGATCATGATGACCACACCGAGTCCGATGATGAGCATCCCCAGGATGAACACGATGCCGACGCCGCCGATCTGCGACCCGCTGCCGTAGGCCGGATCCATCGAGTCGATGAGCGTCGTGAAGAACAGCACCGCGAGGATCACGCCGCCGATCAGCGGGAACAGGAACGTGAAGAAGAGGTTGCGCGTCGAGTCGAACCACTGCTTGCGGAAGTACCACACGCACGCGAACGCCGTGATGCCGTAGTAGAAGCAGATCATCATGCCGAGGGTCAGGATGGTGTCCCACAGCGTGTCTTCGCTCACGATGCGCATCACGACGTAGAACGCCGATGCGACGATCGACGACACGATCGTCGCGTGGCTCGGGGTGAAGAAGCGCGGGCTGATCTTGGCGTAGGACTTCGGCAGCGCGCCGTAGTGCCCCATGGCGAGAAGCGTCCGGGCGGGCCCGACGAAGGTCGACTGCAGCGACGAGGCGGAGCTCGTCAGCACCGCGAGCGAGACGAGGAACGCGAGCGGGCCGAGGATCGGGCCGCTCAGGTGGAAGAAGACGTTCTCCTGGATGTCCTCATTGCCCAGGCCCAGCCCCTCGGTTCCGATGCCGGCGAACATCAGCATCGCGACGGCGAGGAGGAGGTAGAGGGTGACGACGGTGACGACCGTGATCGTCGCCGCACGACCGGGGGTCTTCTCCGGGTCCTTCGTCTCCTCGTTCATGGTGAGGGTGACATCCCAGCCCCAGAAGATGAAGATCGAGAGCGACAGGCCCGCCGCGAAGGCGCTGAACGAAGAGACCGCGAACGGGTTGAACCAGCCGATGTCGAACGGCATGTAGTCGAACCCGTTGCCGTTGACGGCCTGGAAGATCGCGGCACCGGCGAAGACGACCAGCACGATCACCTGGAAGCCGACCAGGAAGTACTGCAGCTTCTGCGTCGTCTGCATGTCGCGGTACGACACGAGCGTGGCGCCGAGCATGAACAGCAGGCAGACCCCGATGTTGATCCACGTCACCGACGCGAGGTCTGCGATCGCGTCGTTGCCCGTGATCTGGGCGATGAGGAGGAACAGGAAGTCGACGGCGACTCCGGCGAGATTCGAGAGCACGAGGATCGTCGCGGCGACGAGCCCCCAGCCGGCGAGCCAGCCCACCCACGGCCCGAAGGCGCGGGCCGCCCACGTGAACGAGGTTCCCGAGTCGGGCATGCGCCGGTTGAGCTCGCGGTAGCCGAAGGCGACCAGGAGCATCGGGATGAAGCCGACGAGGATGATCGCGGGGATCTGCGCGCCGACCACGGATGCCGTCGGGCCGACAGCCGCGGTGAACGTGTAGGCGGGTGCGATGCACGAGATGCCGATGACGACCGCGCCGATGAGGCCGACCGTTCCGGCGCTCAGGCCCTTCTTGGTGATGCCGCCGGCTTCTTCGCTGACGGGCGGTGCGAGCGGCGTGGCTTCGGGAATGGTCATCGCTGCTCTCCTTCCTGGATGTGGATGGTCCTCGGGACGACGACCATGGGAACGGGGAGCTCGTGCAGGATCTTCGCTGCGGTCGAGCCGAGGAAGAGACGGCGAGGCTGGGCGAGGCGGCTCGAGCCGACGATGGCCAGCTCTCCCGGCTCCCAGCCGATCGTCTGGACCGCGTCTTCGATGCTCTCACCGCGTGCGACGACGACTTCGGCGTCGACGACGCCGGAGAGGGCCTCGCGAGCGCGGGTCAGAACGTCGCCCGCGTGAGCGGCGCCCGCCACGCGGATGACTCCGGTGTCGACGGATGCCGGGAGGTCGACCGAGACGAGCGACAGGAGTCGCAGCTCCGCACCGGTCTGCGTGCTGAGCCAGGTGGCGGCGTCGAGGAGCGCCTCTGAGCCCGGGCGCGTGCCGATGGCAGCCGTGAGCCGGGTGATGCCGGTGGTCGGATCCACTGCGCGGGAGCCTTCGGGCGCGAGGACGACCGGCACGTCGGCGGAGTGCAGCAGCTCGCTCGCGACGGTGCCCAGCCGGTGACGTCCGCGCAGGCCGCCGTTGGCGGCGCCCACGACGACGTACGAGGCGCCGAACTCCCGGGCAGCGGCGAGCAGACCCTCGGCGAACGACTCGCCGAAGCGGACGTGCGTCGCGTGGGGAACAGCATCCGGAATCCTCTCGGATGCCTCCTCCAGCCACGTCTCGGCCTGCTGCTGCAGGTAGCGGTCGTACCCGGCGTCCGGCGGCGTGATGACGCTGCGATCGTCGGCCGGAAGCACGACGACCACATCGAGGGCGGCACCGGATGCCAGAGCCAGGCGCGCGCCGAGCGCGACGGCGTCCTGACCGGCATCGGTCGCGGTGTAGCCGACCACGATGCGGCGGCTCATCCGTGAGCCCCCTCGATGATGTTGGCGGCGACGAAGCGCCCCATGCGGATGGCGCCGTCGACGTGCTGGTAGCCGGCGCCCGCCATGTCGCTGCACGCGAAGTGGATCGGGCCGACCGCCGAGCGCAGGTCGGCTCCGTAGCGGTGGAGGCCGCCGAGGTCGAAGCTGGCGGCGTAGGCACCGCGCGTCCACTCCTCGCTCCCCCAGTCGCTCTCGTAGTACACGACCGGGTTCTTCGCCTCGGGACCGTAGTAGTGCGACAGCGACTCGAGGATCCGCTCCTTGCGCTCATCGGCCGTCAGGGTGAAGACGTCGTCGGCGTGACGGTCCGATACGAAGCCCACGAGGGTTCCCCGCTCGTCGCCGTGATTGGTGTTGTCGTAGGCCTCATGCGACAGCTCATACGGGCTGAACGCGGTGCCCGAGAGACCCTGCTCGCGCCAGAACGGGCGGTCGTAGACGGCGTGCACCTTGATGACGAACCCCATCGAGAGGTGCTGGTGCATCTGATGCTGCCGGCGCGGAAGAGGGGGGACGAACTGGATCCGGCTGTAGAGGATCGGCGCGTGCGCGAGGATCGCGTACCGGGCGTGCACGGTGAGACCGTCGGTCGTCACGGTGACGCCGGCGTCCGACCACTCGAGCGTGCGCACCGGCTGGCCGAGGAAGACGTCATCGCCGAGGCGCTCGGCGAGGAGGAGCGGCACCTGCTGGAGCCCGCCGACGACGCGCTTGTCGAGGATGAAGTCGGCGTCTACGAGGTGCGAGTAGCTGCCGGCCGAGGCGGCCATGAGCAGCGACTGCAGGAGCGAGAAGGCGTGGACGGGCTTGGTGAGCATCGCGGAGCCGGTGGGGAACGCGAGGTTGCGGACGGCCTCATCGTCGTCGGTCTTGGCGCGAAGCCAGGCCTCCCACGAGATCGAGTCCCACTCGGCCGCCTTGGGGTGCGCCCAGGGACGGTCCGGGTCGATCTCTGCCACCATCGCGTCGATCTCGTCGGTGATCTCGGTGATCAGCCGCTCGGTCTCGGGGGCGACCGGGAAGACGTCCCCCGTGAACCGCACCACTCCGCCGTCGGGACCGATGTACACGGAGTCTCCTTCGCGATACCGATCGAAGGTCTCCAGCCCGAGTTCCTCGATCGTCTCGATGAGGGCGTCCTGATCGGGTGAGACCCACTGCCCGCCGATCTCCAGCATCGCGCCGTCGATGACGTCGGTCCACAGTCGCCCTCCGACGCGATCGCGCGCCTCGAGCACTGCGACCGACAGGCCGGCCTTCCTCAGCTGGTTGGCAGCCGTGAGTCCAGCGGCGCCCGCGCCGATGACCACGACGTCCCGTGTCAGCTCTGACATGTGTTGCTCCTTTGCGAGGGGGAGGATCGCGGTCGGACAGACCCGGCTCCCCCAGCCGGGCCGTCCTCCGCGAGGTCAGTGTGCAGCGAGTGCGGTCGCCAGGACGTCGATGCCCTCATGGAGCAGCGCGTCCGGGATCGCGAGCGGCGGAAGGAAGCGGATCACGTTTCCGTAGGTGCCACAGGTCAGGACGATCACGCCCTGAGCGATGCAGGCCTTGGCGACGGCACCGGTGAGGGCCGCGTCGGGCTCGCCCGTCGTCGGGTCGACGAATTCTGCGGCGATCATCGCGCCGTGGCCGCGCACGTCGCCGATCCGCGGATCGGCCGACTGCAGGTCGGTGAGGCGGGCGGTGAGGAGTGCGCCGATCTCGTTCGCGCGCTCGATCATGCCCTCGGTCTCGAAGGCCTCGATGGCGGCGAGCGCCGCGGCGCACGCGATCGGGTTGCCGCCGTACGTTCCGCCGAGGCCGCCGGTGTGCGCGGCATCCATGATCTCGGCGCGGCCCGTCACCGCAGCGAGTGGAAGGCCGCCGGCGATGCCCTTGGCCGTGGTGATGAGGTCCGGCACGATGCCGAACAGCTCGCTCGCGAACATCGCGCCCGTCCGGGCGAATCCGGTCTGGATCTCGTCCGCGATGAACACGACGTCGTTCGCCCGGCACCACTCGACCAGCGCCGGCAGGAAGCCCTCCGCGGGGACGATGAATCCGCCCTCGCCCTGGATGGGCTCGATGACGACGGCGGCCAGGTTGTCGGCTCCGACCTGCTTCTCGATGATCGAGATGGCCTTCTTCGCCGCTTCCGCACCGGTCAGCCCGTCGCGGAAGGGGTACGACATCGGGGCGCGGTAGACCTCTGACGCGAACGGGCCGAACCCGCTCTTGTACGGCATGGCCTTCGCCGTCAGCGCCATCGTCAGGTTGGTGCGGCCGTGGTAGCCGTGATCGAACGCGACGACCGCCTGCTTCCTGGTGTGCTTGCGGGCGATCTTGATGGCGTTCTCGACGGCCTCGGCGCCGGAGTTGAACAGCGCGCTCTTCTTGGCGTGCTCGCCGGGGGTGACCCGGTTGAGCGCCTCGGCGACGGCGACGTACGACTCGTAGGGCGAGACCATGAAGCACGTGTGGGTGAACTGAGCGACCTGCGCCTGCACAGCCTCGACGATGCGCGGGTGCGCGTTTCCGAGCGAGGTCACGGCGATGCCGGACCCGAGGTCGATGAGCGAATTGCCGTCCGCATCGACGACGACTCCCCCGCCGGCGGCGACGGTCTCGATGGGCACCGTGTGCCCGACCCCCGCTGCGACGGCCGCTGCTTTGCGGGCCATCAGATCCTGGGACCGGGGTCCGGGGATCGACGTGAGGAGCCGGCGCTCCTGGGGCAGGCTCGGCCCACCCAGCGGCGTTGCGGTGACGGTTTCGGTGGCGGTCATGGTCAGGAGCGTACGAAGCGAGAAGGCACGCCTGCACTCTCCACGGTGTACATTCTGTTGCGCCGCCTATACACCCGGTACATCGTGCGGCTGAGGGGATGCCAATGGATGCCGCTTCCGACGCGCCGACGCTGCGCGCGCTGCTGCGCCGCCGCGAACTCCACCTGCACCTGGAGGGCGAGGAGTCGGCCCTCGAATCCGGAGCCCTCGACCAGCTCGTCCGCTGGGTCCACAGCTCGGATCTCGCCGATCCCACCCCGTTCCTCTCGGAGGGTCTCGCCCTGCTGACGACCGGCACGCAGTTCCTCGAGAGCGGCGACGACCCCGCCGTGTTCGCCGGCTACGTGCACCGGCTTGCCGCGCGGTGTCGTCGGACTGGGGTTCGGCACCGAAGTGGTGCGTGACGGCATCCCACCGGCCCTTGCCGGTGCGTGCCGGAACGAGCGGATGCCGCTCTTCGAGGTTCCGTACCGCACCCCCTTCATCGCCGTTGCGCGCGCGAATGCCGAGGCGATCGCGGCCCAGGCGTACGCGCGGCGCAGCTGGGCGCTTTCGGCACAGCGTGCGATCGCGCTGGCCGCGCTTCGACCCGACGGTCTCGGCGCGACGCTCGCCGAGCTCTCCCGGCAGCTCGACACCTGGGTCGGGCTCTTCGACACCGTCGGCGCCCTCAGCCGCGAGCATCCTGCGCGGGGGCTCGGAGACGGGATGCTGGACGAACTGACCGCCGAGGTCGGCGGGGTCCTCCGCCGGGGAGCGCGGGCGGGGTCGTCACTGCGGATCCACGACACGTCGTTCACCATGCAGACGCTCGGCCGCGGCGGCCACCTGCGAGGGGTGATCGCGATCGCCGCCGGTGACCTCGACCAGGAGGGCCGCGGGGTGGTCACCTCCGTCGTCGCCATGGCAGGTCTCGCCCTCGAGCAGCACCAGTCCCTGGCGCGGGCTCACACGGTGCTGCGCACCGGGCTGGTGCAGTCGCTCCTCACCGGCGATCCCGCGCTGGCACGGCGGATCTCCCGCGACCTGTGGGGCGGCTTCCCCTCCGCGCCGGTGCTCATCGGAGTGACCGACGCCGCGACGGCGCGTTCGGAGGCGGTCGCGGAGTGGCTCGCGCTGCGTGCTTCCGAGACGAAGGGCGGCGTGTTCTACGGTCGAGCCGAGGACCAGCTCGTGGTCGTGAGCCACGACGAGGAGGTGCTCCACGAGATCGCGGACCGCTTCCAGGCTCGACTCGGGGTGTCGGAGCCGGTGTCGTACTCGGACTTCGGGGACGGGCATGCCCAGGCCGCCACCGCGCTGCGGCGGGGAGCGGCGCCGCTCACCCGCTTCCGCGAGATCGCGGCATCCGGAGTCCTGTCGGCCCTCGATTCGGACGCCGCCCGGTCGCTTGCCGCCGCCCGTCTCGCTCCCCTCCGCGAGCACGATGCCAGCGAGGGGACGGCGCTGGTCGAGACGGTGCGGGTGTGGCTGGAACAGGATGCCCGCATCGACGCCGCCGCGACGGAGCTCGGCGTGCACCGGCACACCGTGCGCGCGCGGATCGGCCTGGCCCAGGGGCTGCTCGGGACCGACCTCGCGTCCTTCGCCGCTCGCGCAGACCTCTGGGCTGCCCTCCAGGTGGCGGGCCGCGCCTGATCTCCGCCTGCGTTCGTACTCGACCGCGGATATTGTGACCGGCGCGCCGGGCCWGGCCCGGCGCGTCGGTCACCATCCCCGCAGCTGGGCACTGCGGACCGCCCTTCTCGGGTCCTGAACTCCAGCGGCATCGGCCGGCAAGCCGAGAGGCCCCCACCTCAGCGCGGGGCGTGCGCTTCGAGGAACTCGTAGACGTCGGTGGTGTCGACCCCCGGGAACGCGCCCGTCGGCAGCGTCGCGAGGAGGGTGCGCGGGGTTCGCACGTTGGGCCACGAGTTCTCGCGCCACGCGGCCTCGAGGTCGGCGGGCGCCCGGCGGCAGCAGACCTCGACGGAGTGCTTCGACACGCCGCGGTTGGGCGTGTCACGTCCGAGGAACCACTTGGTGTCGTCGAACCGGACCCCGACCGAGACCGAGTGCGCGCCTTCGCTCGAGGATTCGACGCGGGCGGTGCACCAGTAGGTTCCGTTGCCGGTGTCGGTGTACTGGTAGTACGGGTTGAAGTGGTCGTCCTCATCGAACACGACGCGTGACGTCCATCGCCGGCAGCACAGCTGGCCCTCGATCGACCCGAGACGGTCAGTCGGGAAGTTGACGTCGTCGTTCTCGTACGCCTTCGTGATCGTGCCCGACTCGTGCACCTTCAGGAAGTGCACCGGGATGCCGAGATGAACGGTCGCCAGATTCGTGAAGCGATGCGCGGCCGTCTCGTACGACACGGAATACGCGTCGCGCAGGTCTTCGATCGAGATCGCCCGGTCGTTCTTGGCGTCCTGAAGGAAGGGTACGGCGTGCGCCTCGGGGATCAGCAGCGCCCCGGTCAGGTAGTTCGTCTCGACCCGCTGGCGCAGGAACTCCGGGTAGCTGGTCGGCTCGCGGTGCCCGAGGATCCGGCTGGACAGCGCCTGCAGCACCGCCGTCCGCGGGTCGCCCTTCGCGGTCAGCCGACTCGACAGGTACAGGCGCCCGTTCTTGATGTCGGCGACACTTCGCGTCGTCTGCGGCAGGTCGGGAACGTAGTGCAGCGTGAAGCCCAGATGAGCGGCGATGTCGGATGCCGTGCGCTGGGTCAGCGGGCCGCCCGGGTGGTCCACCGCGTCCAGAATCGCGCGCGCCTGCACCTCGAGCTCGGCGAAGTAGTTGCTCTGGGTGCGCATCAGCCGGCGGAGCGCGACATTGGCCCGACGCGCCTCCTCCGGGGTTGCGGCGCGCTCGTCGCGCAGGCGATCGATCTCACCCTGCAGCGCGAGCATGGCCTTCAGCGCCTCGGTGGGCAGGGTCTTGCCGATGCGGAACGGCGGGATGCCGAGCGCCTGGAACGTGGGTCCCTTCATCGCCCGCTCGAGACCGATCTCGAGCGTCGCACGCTCGTCGAGCGGCTCGGACTCGAGCAGCATCTCGAGCTGGACGCCGAGCACGCGGGCGATCGCACGGAGCTGGGTGAGCTTGGGCTCGCGCCGTCCGTTCTCGATCATCGAGAGCTGGCTGGGGGCGCGGTCGACGGCGGCGGCGAGCTCGTCGAGGGTCATGCCGCGCTGGGTGCGCAGCTGACGGATGCGGCGGCCGATCGTGAGTGAGTCCACTTCTTCATCGTCTTCGGCATCCGTGATGGCGGTCTCGGTGGAGGACAGCGTCATTGCCGCAGTCTCTCACAAAAGCAGAACTTTGCCGAAAGTTCACCGCTCGATCAGCGAGTAGCGCGTCAGATCTTCACACAGAGTGGTCGCAGAGCCACCCCGGCGCTCGAACAGCACGGAAGCACCGGGCCATCACATCAGAGGAGACCGACATGACGATCCACGCCACCCCCGGCCGGCCGCCACTGCGCGCAGGCGACCAGACGCAGACTGCCGACGAGCTCCGGGAATCCTGGGACGCCGACCCCCGGTGGGACGGCGTCGAGCGCACGTACACGGCCGAGGACGTCATCCGGCTGCGCGGATCGGTTCGTGAGGACAGCACGCTCGCCCAGCGCGGGGCCGAGAACCTCTGGAATCTGCTCCACACCGAGGAGTACGTGCGCGCGCTCGGCGCCTACACCGGCGGCCAGGCGGTTCAGCAGGTGCGGGCCGGGCTCAAGGCGATCTACCTCAGCGGATGGCAGGTCGCCGCCGACGGCAACCTCGCTGGCCAGACCTACCCAGATCAGAGCCTCTACCCCGCGAACTCGGTGCCGGCGGTCGTGCGCCGCATCAACAACGCGCTCATCCGCCAGGACCAGATCGAGCACGCCGAGGGCGAGACGACCCAGGACTGGCTCGCGCCGATCGTGGCGGATGCCGAGGCCGGCTTCGGCGGACCCCTCAATGCCTACGAGCTCGCGCACTCGCTCATCCAGTCGGGCGCCGCCGGCATCCACTGGGAAGACCAGCTCGCGAGCGAGAAGAAGTGCGGGCACCTCGGCGGCAAGGTTCTCGTGCCGACGCAGCAGCACATCCGGACCCTCAACGCGGCTCGGCTCGCCGCCGACGTCGCCGGCGTGCCGACCGTCATCATCGCCCGCACCGATGCGCTGGCCGCTGACCTGCTCACCAGCGACGTCGACGAGCGCGACCAGGTGTTCACGACTGGCGAGCGCACGCCCGAGGGCTTCTACCGGGTGCGGCCTGGCCTGGAGTCGGTGATCAGCCGGGGCCTCGCCTTCGCGCCCTACGCCGACCTGCTCTGGGTCGAGACCGGCGAGCCCGACATCGAGCTGGCACGGGAGTTCGCCGCGGCGATCCACGCCGAGTTCCCCGGCAAGCTCCTCGCCTACAACTGCTCGCCGAGCTTCAACTGGAAGCGGCACCTCACGGACGCGCAGATCGCGACGTTCCAGGCGGAGCTGGCCGAACTGGGCTACAAGTTCCAGTTCATCACCCTCGCCGGCTTCCACGCCCTGAACCACTCGATGTTCGACCTCGCCAAGGGCTACGCCGAGCGCGCGATGAGCGCCTACGTCGAGCTGCAGGAGGCGGAGTTCGCAGCCGAGGCCCAGGGCTACACCGCCACGAAGCATCAGCGCGAGGCCGGAACCGGCTACTTCGACTTCGTCTCCACGGCGCTCAACCCCGACAGCGCCACCCTCGCCCTGGTGGGATCCACCGAGGCGCAGCAGTTCCACTGATCGACGGATGCCGCGCCCGGCCACCCCGCCGGGCGCGGCATCCGCCCCACCCTCAGGTTCGGCTCGGCTTCCAGCGACGGATCGCGACCGAACCCCGCGACAGACAGGACACGAAATGACCATCACCGACACCTCTCCCCCGACGACCGGGCATGCGAGCCGACCGCACTCCGGGCACCCGCGGCCCGTGGCTCAGCCCGTCGCGCCGCCGCCGTCCGGCAGCGCCATCCGGGTCGCCGGGCCCATGCGGCCGCGCTACGACGAGATCCTCACGCCGGACGCACTCGGCTTCCTGACCGAGCTGCACAGCCGCTTCGGCCGACGCCGGCACGACCGGCTCGCGGACCGCCTGCGGCGCCGGTTCGAGATCGGCAACGGCCACGACCCCCAGTTCCGTGACGACACCCGCCACATCCGTGACGACGCCGGATGGCGGGTCGCCGGGGCGGGACCGGGGCTCGAGGATCGGCGGGTCGAGATCACGGGGCCCACCGACCCGAAGATGACCATCAACGCGCTCAACTCCGGGGCGAAGGTGTGGCTCGCCGACCAGGAGGATGCGACCAGCCCCACCTGGGGGAACGTCATCGAGGGGCAGCTGGCGCTGCGCGATGCCATCCGCGGGGAGCTGGAGTACACCAGTGCCGAGGGGAAGCGCTACGCGGTGACGGCGGAGCAGACTCCGACGATCGTGATGCGGCCGCGCGGGTGGCATCTGACCGAGGCGCACCTGCGCTGCACCGACCGCACCGGCCAGGAGCTCGCCGCATCCGGATCGCTGGTCGACTTCGGGCTGTACTTCTTCCACAACGCCGCACAGCTGATCGCGAACGGCCGGGGCCCGTACTTCTACCTCGCCAAACTCGAATCGAGCGAAGAGGCCAAGCTGTGGGACGACGTGTTCACGTTCAGCGAGGCCTACATCGGCATCCCGCACGGCACGATCCGCGCGACGGTGCTCATCGAGACGCTGCCCGCCGCGTTCGAGATGGAGGAGATCCTGTTCGAGCTGCGCGACCACTGCGCGGGGCTCAACGCGGGCCGCTGGGACTACATCTTCTCGATCATCAAGAACTACCGCGGCCGCGGAGCCCGGTTCGTCCTCCCCGACCGCAGCGAAGTGACGATGACCGTTCCCTTCATGCGCTCGTACACCGACCTGCTCGTGCAGACGTGCCACAAGCGCGGAGCGTTCGCGATCGGCGGGATGAGCGCGTTCATCCCCAACCGGCGCGACCCGGAAGTGACCCGGGCGGCGTTCGAGAAGGTCGCCGCCGACAAGAAGCGCGAGGCGGGCGACGGGTTCGACGGCACGTGGGTGGCGCACCCCGACCTGATCCCGGTCGCCCGGGCGGAGTTCGACGCGGTGCTCGGTGAGCGGCCGAACCAGGTCGACCGGCAGCGTCCGGACGTGCAGGTGAAGGCAGCGGATCTGATCGACGTGCACATCGGCCGCCCGATCACCGCCGGGGGTGTGCACGCCAATGTGTCCGTGGCGATCCGCTACCTCGAGGCGTGGCTCCGGGGCCTGGGTGCGGTCGCCATCGACAACCTCATGGAGGATGCCGCGACCGCTGAGATCTCACGCTCGCAGGTATGGCAGTGGATCCACCAGGACCGCGCCACCGAGGACGGCACCCCGATCACGCGCGGGTACATCGAGGGGCTCATCGGTCAGGTGCTCGACGAAGCCGACCGCGGCCCCGGCGACCGGTTCGACGACGCCGCCGAGATCTTCCGCGAGGTCGCGCTGGGGAACGACTTCCCCGCGTTCCTCACCCTGCCGGCGTACTCGAGGTTCCTCGTCGAAACCGGGTGATCGAGCCGATCACCGGCCTCGCATGACCGGAGACCGGATGCCGTGACCCGCTGCGGGCACGGCATCCGGTCTCTTTCACGCGTTTCGTCGAGTTCGTCCCGTGCCGTTCGACGCACAGAGCGTAACGTCACTCAACGGAAAGGACAGCCCGATGAAATACCTCATGCTCGTCATGGTCGACCCCTCGCTGGAGGAGAAGGACCCGGAGCTGATCTCGATCGAGGAATGGGTCGATGAGACCTACGGAAGCGGCAAGGCGACCGACGGCGACCGCCTGCGTCCCGCCGCCGACGCGAAGACCGTGCGGCGGCGCGGTGGCAGGGCGATCGTGACGGACGGGCCGTTCATCGAGTCGCACGAGTGGATCGCAGGATTCGACATCCTGGAGTGCGAGAGCCTCGAAGAGGCGATCGAGGTGGCATCGCGGCATCCCATGGCTGCCGGGGGTGTCATCGAACTGAGGCCGTCCTGGCCGCTCGACCTCTGACGGGCCCGATCTGCGCCGGTCAGGGATTCGGCACAAGGCTCCGCGACGAGGCATCGGCCGGCCCTGCCGCAGCCGCCTGGGCGGCAGCCGCCTGGGCGCGAGCCAGCCGGTTCGCGCGTACGCCGCTGGCGAGCACCCATCCGAGCAGCCAGGCAACCGTGACGAGGGTGATCGCGAAGGAGGCGCGCAGCGCGACGTCCTGATCGGGCAGCGCGAAGAGGGGCACAAGCGACAGGGCTCCGCCGATCACGGTGCCGACGGCCCCGGTCAGAGAGAGCCAGCATCCTCCCCAGAGCCACCACACGAGCCCGCCGGCCGCCATGAGCGTGACCGACGAGATCACGGCACCCCACATCAAACCGTCCATGGCGCTCAGAGTACTCCTTGGGCCAGAAGTCCGCGCTCCCGTGCCACGGCGTCGGTACCCCTCGACGATCTCGACGGTCGTCGACTTGCCCGCACCGTTGGGTCCGAGCAGCGCGAACGTCTCGCCGCGCTCGATATCGAACGACACGTCATCGACGACCACCCGATCCCCGTAGGCCTTGCGGAGGTTCCGCACCTGCACCGCGCTGGTCTGCATGCACCCACTCTCGTCGGTGACAGGCGTGGGCACAGCGCCCCTCCGGTGTAGGCGGCATCCCCCATTCGGTGGAGAGAGATCGCTCCGCGCCCGGCGCGCCTGCCCGGGTACGCTCGTGGGGTGACCGAACGCGCTCCCCTGTCTCGCAAGCTCTCCGCCATCGCCGAATCCGCGACCCTGAAGGTCGATGCGAAGGCGAAGGCGCTCCAGGCCGCAGGCCGTCCCGTCATCAGCTACGCCGCCGGTGAGCCCGACTTCTCCACTCCCCAGTTCATCGTGGATGCCGCGATCGAGGCCCTGCACGACCCCGCCAACTACCGCTACACGCCGGCGGTCGGACTCCCGGTCGTGCGCGAGGCCATCGCCGCGAAGACCCTGCGCGACTCCGGACTCGAGGTGTCTCCCTCGCAGGTCGTCGTGACCAACGGCGGCAAGCAGTCGGTCTACCAGGCGTTCCAGGCGGTCGTGAACCCCGGCGACGAGGTGCTGCTGCCCGCGCCGTACTGGACCACATACCCCGAGGCGATCGCTTTGGCCGACGGCGTGCCCGTCGAGGTCTTCGCCGGCGCCGAGCAGGACTACAAGGTGACGGTCGAGCAGCTCGAGGCCGCCCGCACCCCCCGCACCACCGCACTGGTCTTCGTCTCGCCCTCCAACCCGACCGGCTCGGTGTACACCCCCGAAGAGACCAAGGCCATCGGCGAGTGGGCCGTCGAGCACGGCATCTGGATCATCTCGGACGAGATCTACCAGAACCTCGTCTACGAAGGCGTGCGCGCGGTCTCGATCGTCGAGGCGGTCCCGGATGCCGCTTCCCAGACCATCCTCGTCAACGGCGTCGCCAAGACCTATGCGATGACGGGCTGGCGCGTGGGGTGGATGGTCGGCCCGGCCGACGCGATCAAGCTCGCGGCCAACCTGCAGTCGCACCTGAGCTCCAACGTGAACAACGTCGCGCAGCGCGCGGCGCTGGCGGCCCTCACCGGACCCCAGACCGAGGCCGAGGAGTTCCGCCTCGCGTTCGACCGGCGCCGCAAGCTCATCGTCTCGGAGCTCGCCAAGATCGAGGGGGTCACGGTGCCGAACCCGCTCGGTGCGTTCTACGCCTACCCCGATGTGAGGGGTCTCCTGGGTCGCGAATGGCATGGCAAGCGCATCGAGACTTCCCTCGAGCTCGCCGACCTCATCCTCGACCAGGCCGAGGTGGCCGTCGTGCCCGGCGAGGCCTTCGGCCCCTCCGGCTACCTGCGGCTGTCGTACGCCCTCGGCGACGACGACCTGCTCGAGGGCGTCCGGCGCATGCAGGAGCTCTTCGCCTAGGCCCGGGGGCGCTTCGACTTCGCCCCCGGGCGGCGGCGTGCCCGCACCGCTCGCCGCTCCACACCCGCCGGCACCCCCTACCCGGCGACGCTCGACGCTCGACGCTCGAAGCTCGACGCTCGACGCTCGACGCTCGACGCTCGACGCTCGACGCCCGACGCGCGACGCGCGGCCTCCGTGTGCACAACTGCGGGGAATGTGCCCGACGCGCCGGGACGGAGCCGGCGTGTCATACAGAATGTCCGCAGTTGTGCACAGCCTCTCGCCGGACGGCGCTGCTGCGCCGTGGAGGCAAGGCGGGTCGGCTAGAGCTGACGCTCAACGCTCGACGCGCGGCCTCCGTGCGCGCAACTGCGGGGAATGTGCGCGACGCGCCAGGACGGAGCCGGCGTGTCAGGCAGAATCCCCGCGGTTGTGCACAGCCTCTCGCCGGACGGCGCTGCTGCGCCGAGGAGGCCCGCCGGGTCGGCTAGAGCTCGACGCTCGACGCTCGACGCTCGACGCGCGACGCGCGGCCTCCGTGTGCCTCTCGACGGACGGCGCTGCTGCGCCGAGGAGGACAGGCGGGTCGGCTAGAGCTCGACGCCGACGAGGACCGGCTCGGGCTGGAGGATGAGCCCGAACTCGGCCTGCACCCGGCCCTGGATGAAGCGGGCGAGCTCGGCGAGCTCCTCGGCGGTCGCGCTCCCCCGGTTGGTGAGTGCCAGCGCGTGCTTCGTCGAGAGCCCCGCGCGGGAGCGCGGAAGGTGGAAGCCCTTGCGCACGCCGGCGTGCTCGATCAGCCAGCCTGCGCTGACCTTGACGTCGGGCTGGTGAGCGGCCGGGGCCGGCACGAAGCCGTCCCACCCGGCGAGGGGCATGACGAGCACGGGGTCCAGGTCAGGGGCGACGGGCCAGCGGGGGCACTCGTCGGGAAGCGTCCGCGCGAAGGATGCCGTGACCACCGCATTCTGGAAGAACGAACCGGCACTGTACGTGTCGGGGTCGGCGGCGTCGAGCACCATGCCCTTGCGGCGACGGGTCTCGAGCACGTGATCGCGTATCCACGACACCGAGACGGTCTCGCCTGGAGCGAGTCCGAGCGCCGTGCGCAGCTGCGCGCCGGCGATCGGCCGCTCGGTGTGTCCGACCTCGGCGAGCTCGAGCGTGACGGAGAGGATCACGGCCGAGCGCAGCGGCACCGAGCCGTAGTGATGCTTGAGCACCGAGGTGCGGAAGCCGAGGCCGAGCTCTGCCGCGGGAACCGTCACGGGCTCGAGCGCACCCTCGTCGAGGAGATCGACCTCGACGAGCGTCTGCACGATCTCCTGGCCGTACGCGCCGATGTTCTGCACCGGGGCCGCGCCCACGGTGCCCGGGATGCCCGACATCGCCTCGATGCCTGCGAGCCCGTGCTCGACCGCGTAGGCGACGAGCTCATCCCAGTCGTGACCCGCCTCCGCGCGAAGCCGCACGAAACCGGGCCGAGGGGACGGCATCCGCTCGATTCCACGCGTCAGCACGCGGACGACGGTGCCGTCGAACGGCTCGTCACCGGCGAACAGGTTGGAACCCCCTCCGAGGACGAGCCAGTCGTCGCCGTCGCGCCACACGTCGGTGAGTGCGTCGACGAGCTCGTCAGCGGTGTGCGCTTCGACCATGCGCGCGGGCACACCGCCGGTGCGCAGCGTCGTCAGCTGCGCGAGCGGGATGGGCGGGGCGACGGGCATCGGCTATACGAGACGGACGCGGACCTGCGCCTTGCCGAGCACAGTCGTCTCGCCGTGCTTCACAGTCAGGTCGATGCGGGCCGATGCGTCGTCGACGGCGCCGACCTTCGCGATGATCGTCAACTCCGCGCCGGTCTCGGGGTCGACGACCACGGGACGCGTGAATCGCACGCCGTAGTCGAGGATGCGGCCGGCGTCGCCGAGCCAGGGTACAAGCGTCTGGACAGCGAGGCCCATCGTGAGCATGCCGTGCGAGAGGACGCCGGGGAGCCCCACGGATGCCGCGATGTCGTCGCGGTAGTGGATCGGGTTGAAGTCGCCGGACGCGCCCGCGTAGCGGACGAGCGACTCGCGAGTCAGGTGGACGGTGCGCTCGGCGACGACGTCGCCCACGGAGAGGCCGGTCACGCGTCTCCCTCCCCGACGAGCAGGATGGACGTCGCGGTGACGACATGGGCGCCGGAGGCGTCCGTGATCGCGGACTCGCTCGTGACCATCGCGTTGCCTCCGAGAGTGCGGATGCCGGTGACCGAGAGCCGGCCGGTCAGCTCGTCGCCGGCGACGATCGGCCGCGTGTAGGCGAAGCGCTGCTCGGCGTGAAGGACGTTCTGCAGCACGATGCCGGAGTCGGGCTGGGCGAGCAGCTGCTGGAGTGTGAGCTCCTGCACGACGATCGCGAACGTCGGCGGGGCGACGACGTCGGCGTAGCCGAGCGCCTGCGCGGCGGCCGGGTCGATGTGCTGGGGGTCTTCGGCGAAGACGGCGCGGGCGAACTCGCGCACCTTCTCGCGGCCGACGAGGTACGGCGAGGTCGGCGGGAATTCCCGCCCGACGAGCTCGGGATTCACTGGCACCGTGCCATCCTACCCAGCGGCCGCTGACGGACTCGCCCGACAGCAGCCCTCAGGCCTTGCGCCCGCGGATCGCCTTGTAGGCCATCTGGCCGGCGATGAAGGTGAGGAAGACTGCGAACAGCACGTTGGCGACGAACGGGTCCACATGGGCCGCGATCCACGCGCCCAGGGCGGTGGTCGTGCAGGCCGCCGCCCCGATGACGGCCGCCGCCACGAGGTCGACGTTCCGGCGGCGGACGTTGCCGACCGTCCCCGAGATCGCTGTCGGAATCATCATGAGCAGCGATGTGCCCTTGGCCACCAGGTCGCTCGTGCCGAACACGAGCATGAGGGCCGGCACGACGATGATCCCGCCGCCGACGCCGAGCAGACCCGCGAGCGTGCCCGTCACCACACCGAGGATGAGCAGCCCGATCACCGAGAGCACGGTGAGCGGGAACTCGGCATCCCGCGACGGGATGACGACGAAGAGCATGACGATGACCACCGCGAGGAAGGCCACGAAGCCCCATCGGAGCGCGGTGACCGAGACGCGCGGCAGCAGCCAGGTGCCGATCTGCGCGCCGAACACCGCGCCGAGCGCGAGGATCAGCGCCGGAATCCAGGCCACCGATCCGTGCACGGCGTAGGAGATGACCCCCACGGTCGCCGTCGGGATGATGGCGGCGAGCGAGGTGCCGGCCGCGAGCCGCTGATCGAACCTCAGCGCCAGGACGAGCAGCGGCACGATGACCGTTCCTCCGCCGACGCCGAACAGCCCGGAGAGCAGGCCGGCCAGCAGGCCCACGCCGACGCAGACGAGGAAGAAGACGGGCGTGCGTGCGGCGCGCGGGGGCGCCTCAGGCACGGTCACTCGACTCCGTTGATGACCCAGCCGTCGCCGGTGTCGATCAGGTAGTACTCCCACAGATCTTCGACCGACTCAGGGTTCTCGAGCGGGGTGCCGTCGTCGTCCACGAGGCTCGAGAAGCTCTCGGATGTGCTCACAGTGATGACATCGTCCGCATCCTGCACGACACCGGTCACGGTGAGGACATAGTCGTCGGTGCCCTCGCCGAAGGATTGGGCGTTCTCCTCGAACGTCGCACAGTGGGTTATCTCCATGTCGGCGCGGAATGCCTCCGTCGTCGACGCGAAGTACTTGTCGCAGTCGGCCTGCTGCCAGGCCTCGTCGTAGAGGCGAACGGTCGAGACAGCCGCCGTCTCGTCGGCTTCGGACGGTGCCGACCCTGCCGAGCTGGTTCCGCTGTCGGAGGATGTTCCGCCCTGTGACTCCGCCACTCCGGAGAGGCCGGCGATGACCAACGGGATCACGATGATCGCGGTGATGACGGCGCCGAGAGCCAGCACGCCGAGCACGGTCCAGACGATCCACAGACGGGACGGCGCCGCTGCGGGAGGAACGGAGGGATACCCTGGTGCGCCGCCATGCGCAGGGACTCCCGCGGGGGCCGATCCAGGCATGACGTCGGGGTTGGCCGACCCGACCTGCTTGTCTCCGACGAATGTGTACGCGGTCGGGGAGGGCGCGGGGACCGCGGCGCCTGTGAGGGGCGCCGGCTGAACGCGCTCCGTCCACTGCATCCCGTCCCACCAGCGCCGCGCGCCGTGCCCATCGTCGTACCAGCCGGGGGGTGTCGCGCTCATGGTGGCAAGACTAGTGGGCGGGCCCGCCACGTCACAGGCAGGCCGCGACGCAGCGGCGGCAGCATCCCGTCGCGTACTGGGCAGGATTGGAGAAGCGGGATGCCGGCGGCCCTGCGTAGCGTGGAACGCGGGTCGATCCGACCTGAGAGCGTGAGGAGAAGAGCATGGCCGGGAAGACGACCGCGAGTGAAGGACTGTCGACCGAGGAGCGGGAGGCGGTCAAGAACCGGGCGAAGGAGCTGCGCGCCGAGGCGAAAGCCGGGAAGGACCGGGCGGCGGGCGAGAAGATCCTCGAGGAGGCGATCGCCGCGCTGGAGGGCGACGACAGGACGCTCGCGGAGGGATTCAGGCGAGTGGTCGGCGAGGTGGCGCCGCAGCTCGTCCCCAAGACCTATTACGGGATGCCGGCGTTCGCGAACGCCGAGGGCAAAGTCGTCGTGTTCCTGCAGCCGGCCTCGAAGTTCAAGGCCCGCTACTCGACCCTCGGATTCGAGGGACCCGCGAAGCTCGATGACGGCGACATGTGGCCCACGGCGTTCGCCCTGCTCGCCTGGTCTCCCGCTGTCGAGCGTCGGATCCGCGACCTCGTCGCGTCGGCCGCGGGCTGACACCGGCCACGGGCTGACGTCGTCCGCGGGCTGAGGTCGTCCGCGGCTCACGTCGTCCGGGCGCTGACGCCGTCCGCGGGCTGAGGTCATCGGCGGTGGGCGCCGCCTGATTTGCCGTCGGCTGCTCGGATTCAGGCACGACAACGCCCTCCACGCGCACGGCGTGGAGGGCGTTGTGTGTCTGGATCCGCTGCGGCTCCGGCTCGAGGTCAGCGCGTGACGCGGCGACGCGAGACGGCGACGTAGATCCCGAGCACGATGATCGCGCCGATGATCGAGCCGATGATGCCCGAGGGCTGCAGGAAGCCGCCCGACGGGTCGGCGCCGAACAGCAGGAATCCGAGGAATCCGCCGACGAACGATCCGATGATGCCGAGCACGATCGTCATGAGGATGCCGATCTTCTGCTTGCCGGGGATGACGGCGCGAGCGATGAAGCCTGCGATGAGGCCGACGATGATGAGGCCGATGATGGTACCGAGCATGAGTTCTCCTACGGCTGGGTTGTCGGGCGAGGGGATTCTTCCCGACGTCGGGTGTTGCGACGGATCACGCTAGCAATCCACCACATTCTCGCCATGATGGCTGGACGCGAGCGATGGCCGTGTGTATGATCCCGGCGCGCCAGCGAAGGCAGGACGAGCGGCGAAATAACCCACCGAGGAGCATGTCGTCAAGCCCCGCACGCTGAGGGGGGTTTCGGGCCGACACTCACGGAATGGACACGCCACCTTCGCGCCACGCGCTCCCCGATCTGGTCTGCTTCTCGCACCTCCGCTGGGACTTCGTCTATCAGCGCCCCCAGCACCTGATGAGCCGATTCGCCCGCACACGACGGGTGTCGTTCATCGAGGAGCCGCTGTTCGAGCCGACCGAGCGTCCCTACCTGCGCGTGACGACAAGGGACGCGGGAGTAGACGTGGTGGTCCCCGTGCTCCCCGAGGACATGCCCGCCCGTGAGTCGATCGCGGCGCAGCACCAGCTGTTCAGTGCGTACATCACCGAGCACTGCGCGACTCCGCCCACCTTCTGGCTGCAAACCCCCATGGCCGTACCCCTCGCGCCGACGGAATTGGCCGGCATCGTCATCTACGACTGCATGGACGAGCTGAGCGCCTTCCACGGCGCCTCACCGTCGCTGGCTTTCAACGAGAAGCAGCTGCTGGGCCGCGCAGATCTCGTCTTCACCGGCGGCCGGGCGCTCTACGAGGCGAAGCGCACCCGGCATCCGAGCGTCCACTGCTTTCCGAGCGGCATCGACCGGGCGCACTTCGCCACTGCGCGTGCCCATCGCCACGGAGGAGGATGCCCGGCGGAGTTCCGCGACATGCCGCAGGGCACGCGGGTCGGCTTCGCGGGCGTGATCGATGAGCGCCTCGACATCCCTCTTCTGGCTGACGTCGCGGACGCGCGCCCGGAGTTCCAGTTCGTCATGGTGGGTCCCGTGGTGAAGATCGACCCCGAATCGCTCCCCCGGCGCGAGAACATCCACTACCTCGGCATGCGGTCGTATGACGAGCTGCCGGCGTACATGGCGGAATGGGATGTCGCGATGATGCCGTTTGCGCGCAACTCCGCCACCCGGTTCATCAGCCCCACCAAGACCCCGGAGTACCTGGCCGCAGGGCTTCCGGTCGTATCGACGAGCATCCTCGACGTCGTGCGCCAGTACGGCAGCGCCGGCCTCGTCGCCATCGCCGACGAGCCCGGGGACTTCGCCGCGGCGCTCGATGCGGCGGTGGAGACGAGGAGCGATCCCGGCCGGCTCCGCGCCGTGGATGCGGCACTGGCGCAGTCCACCTGGGAATCGGTCTGGGAGCGCATGGCCGCGCTGGAGCGCGCACGCATCCGGGTCGCCACCCCTGCGGAAGCGCCCGTTCCATCCGGCGGCAGAGCGCGCGCGCAGTGATGGAAGGCGACCCGGCGGCGCCCGAGATCTGGGGCGGAATCGAGTGCACCGTGAACCGGGTGGGCTCCGAGTACCGCAGCCAGTTCTCGTTCAGCGGGCACCCCGACCGGGTCGAGAGCGACCTGGACGCCTTCGAGGAACTCGGCCTGGCGGCGATCCGATATCCCATCCTCTGGGAAGACGTTCACACCCCGACGGGATCCCTCGACTTCAGCAGAGCCGACCGGGCCATGGCCCACCTTCGAGGAAGTGCGATGCGTCCGATCGTCGGGCTGCTCCACCACGGCAGCGGCCCGCCCATCACCGACCTGACCGATCCGCAGTTCCCCGAGAAGCTCGCCGGCTTCGCGACGGCCGTCGCGCGGCGCTACCCCTGGGTGGACGCCTACACCCCCGTCAACGAGCCGTTGACGACCGCCCGCTTCTCCGGTCTGTACGGCCACTGGTATCCCCATGCGCACGACGATCGCTCCTTCGTGGCGATGCTGCTGGCACAGGTGCGCGGCACGGTGCTGGCCATGCGCGCCATTCGCGAGGTCAACCCCGCGGCGGAGCTCATCCAGACCGAGGACCTCGGCCGCGCCGCCGGAACGCAGCGCCTGCAAGGGCAAGTGGTGTTCGAGAACCTGCGGCGCTGGCTCTCGTTCGACCTGCTGTGCGGGAGGGTCGTGCCGGAGCATCCGCTCTACCCCTACCTGACCCGCAAAGGCGGCGCCGATCCCGCGGCTCTCGCGTGGATCGCCGAGAACGCCTGCCCGCCCGACATCCTGGGAATCAATCACTATCCGCGCAGCAATCGCTGGCTCGATGACCGTCTCCCGCTCTACGACAGGAGGGCGCACGGAGGCAACGGACGCCTCCGCTACGCGGATGTGGCCGCCTGCGATGCGCCCGGCGTGGACCGCCCCACCGTGCTGTCGCTGATTCAGGAGGCGTGGCACACCTATGGCATCCCCGTCGCTTTGACCGAGGTTCATGTGGACGGGGATGCCGGCACCCGTGTGGCCTGGTGGCGCAATGCGATCGAGGCGACCGAGGCCGCCCTCCGGTACGGCGCCGACGTGCGCGCTGTGACGGCATGGAGCCTGCTCGGCTCGTTCGACTGGAACACCCTCTGCACCAGCACGGGCGAGTGGGTCGACTATGAGGAGGGCGTGTTCGAGCTCTCGACCGGATGGCCGCGGGAAACGGCGCTCGCCGAGGTCATCCGCGAGACGAGCGGGGTGTCGCTCGCCGCGCGGATCGCGTGACGATTCACCCGCCGCCGGTCACCAGGCGCCCGGCGCGTAGTCCTTGAGGAAGACCCCGAACAGGTCTTCGCCGGCCTCGCCGCGCACGATCGGGTCATACACCCGCGCTGCTCCGTCCACCAGATCGAGCGGGGCGTGGAAGCCCTCCTCAGCCAGACGCACCTTTGTGGGATGCGGGCGCTCGTCGGTGATCCAGCCGGTGTCGACGCTCGTCATGAGGATGCGGTCGCTCTCGAACATCTCGCGCGCGCTCGTGCGGGTGAGCATGTTGACAGCGGCCTTGGCCATGTTGGTGTGCGGATGCCCCGGTCCCTTGTAGCCGCGGCCGAAGACGCCTTCCATCGCGCTGACATTCACCACATAGGTGCGCCGAGACTCACTGGCCGCCATCGACGGCCGCAGCTTCGAGACGAGCAGGAACGGCGCGGTCGTGTTCGCGAGCTGGACTTCGAGCATCTCGAGAGGATCCACCTCCTCGACGCGCTGCACCCAGGAGTTCGAGTGATCGAGGTCGGGGACGAGTCCCCCCGCGTCGATCGCCGTGCCGGCCGCGAGCCGCTCGAGGGAGCTCGATCCGGCAGCCATCGCCTGCTCGGTGAGCTCGTCCGCGCGGGCGGCGGCCGCCGCGAGGATCGGATGGGCGCTCACCGAGCGCTCGAGCGCCTGGGGATGCTGGTCGTTGGTGTGCCCGAACGTCACGAGCTCGGGCAGCGGACCGCTCGGCAAGGGCGCGAGCTCGGCATCCACCAGCGGCTGATAGGCACCCGGCGAGCGCCGGACCGTCTGGGTGGCGTTGTTGATGAGGATGTCGAGGGATCCGGCGGCCGCCACATCCTCGGCGAGCCCGATCACCTGCGCCGGGTCGCGCAGGTCGATGCCGACGATCTTGAGGCGGTGGATCCACTCCCCCGAATCCTCGAGGCTGCTGAAGCGCCGCACAGCGTCGCGCGGGAACCGGGTGGTGATCGTGGTGTGCGCGCCGTCGCGCAGCAGGCGCAGCGCGATGTACATGCCGATCTTGGCGCGGCCGCCCGTGAGGAGCGCGCGCTTGCCGGTGAGGTCGGTGCGGGCGTTGCGCTTCTCGTGGCTCATCGCCGCGCACGACGGGCAGAGCTGGTGATAGAACGCGTCGACGACCGTGTACGGCTGCTTGCAGATGTAGCAGCCCCGCGCCTTGAGGAGGGTTCCCGCGGTCGGCGCCGTGGTCGCGGTGCTGATCGGGATGCCGCGCGTCTCGTCGTCGATGCGGTCGGGCGCGCCGGTGGCCGTGGCCGCCACGACCTCGCGGTCGGCCTGGGCGATCGCGTCGCGGATCTCACGGCGGCGCACCTTCTTCACCGCCTTGAACATCGCGGCCGTCGCACGGCGCACGGCGACGTAATCGGGGTGGGACTCATCGACGCCCGCCATGCCGTCGAGCACCCGCAGCGTGATGGCCAGCTCTGTCGGATCGATGCCGCTGGGCGGGAGGTCGGAGGCGGCAGGAGTCTCGGGAGGCACACACGATTTTACGTCGACCGCGATGTGCGGATCCTGTTACCGTGCGACGGTGACCTCCGTGCCCGGCGAACCGACAGCGCTCCGGCGCATCCACGTCTCGGCAGCGGTCATCTTCGACGACGAGGGACGACTGCTCGTGGTCCGCAAGGCAGGAACGACGGCCTTCATGCAGCCCGGCGGCAAGCCCGAGCACGGCGAGTCGGCGAGCGAGACCCTCAGCCGCGAGCTGGACGAAGAGCTCGGCCTCCGTCTCGACCCCGGGGAGCTGCGCGCACTCGGATCCTTCACGGCAGCCGCGGCGAACGAGCCGGGCTTCCTCGTGGTCGCCGAGGTGTTCGAAGCGGACATCGGCGCCCAGCTCCCGCGGGTGGGCGCCGAGATCGCGGAGCTGAGATGGGTCTCGCGAGCGGATGCCGATCAGCTCGAGATCGCCCCGCTGGCGCGCGAGTACTTCCTTCCGCTCTGAGTCCCCGGTCCCGCGCCTCCACCGGCTACGCTCGCGACGTGAGCGACTACGACGTGGTGGAGATGGGCGGCCTCGACGAGTGGCGGGAGCACTACGGCGGATTCCGCCCCGAGAGCTCGCGCGACGGGCGGCGCGTCGTCGACCACGAGATCACGATGCAGTACATCGGGATGACGGCGAACGCCTTCGAGCCCGGTGAAGAGGCCGGCTACTGGCACGCGCACGCACGCGTCGAGGAGCTGTACGTCTTCCTGGCGGGGCGCGGGCAGATGGGCCTCAACGACGATGTGGTCGACGTCGGACCCGGAACGGTCGTGCGCGTGCATCAGGACGTGTGGCGCACCTGGCGCTGCCTTCCCGACAGTCCGGAGCAGCTGCGCTGGCTCTGCATCCGCGCCGGCGGCGACGAGCTGCCGCACTTCCCGGACGACAGCCGGCGCGACAACGACCGCCCGTCGCCGTGGTGAGTGCCGGTCGAGGCTGAGATCAGGGCGTCCACCACGGCCGAAGCGGCAGATCGCCTGTGCCTCCGCTGCCGTCCGGCCTGACCGCCAGCACGTGGTGCAGCTGGATGCCGCCGGTCTCGAAGGCCAGTCGCGATCCCGCCATGTAGAGGCCCCAGATCTTCGCGGCGGGGAGGCCGACGTCGGCGACCGCCTCGTCCCAGTGATCCACGAGATTGGCGCACCAGTCTCGCAGCGTGAGCGCGTAGTGCGGACGCAGATTCTCTTCGTGCAGCACCTCGAGACCGGCATCCTGCGCCGCCGTGATGATGCGACCAGACCCGGTGAGCTCGCCGTCCGGGAAGACATAGCGGTCGATGAAGCCCTGTGTCGAGGGCTCCGTCTGGTTGTCGCACCGGGTGATGCAGTGGTTGAGCAGCAGCCCACCCGGGCGCAGGCGAGACTGCAGGAAGCGGAAGTACGACGGATAGTTGCGGACGCCGATGTGCTCGAGCAGCCCGATCGACGACACCGCGTCGAAGCTGCTCTCGGTGATGTCGCGATAGTCGCTGAAGCGGACTTCGGCGAGGTCGGCGAGTCCGGCATCGGCGATGGCCTGCTGCGCCCACGCCGTCTGCTCCCGCGAGAGGGTGACCCCGATTGCCTTCACGCCGTGCCGCGCGGCGTAGCGGACCATTTCGCCCCACCCGCAGCCGACATCGAGCAGCCGGTCGCCGGGCTTCAGGCGGAGCTTCTCGAAGATCAGCCGGTACTTGTTCTCCTGGGCGTCCTCGAGCGAGGCATCCGGAGCCGGATAGCACGCGCACGTGTAGGTCATCGAGGGCCCGAGCACCCACTCGTAGAACGTGTTCGAGACGTCGTAGTGGTGATGGATCGCCTCGGCGTCGCGGCTCTTGCTGTGCCGGAGGCCGGCGGCGACGCGGCGCCAGCGCGCCGGCACCTCCTCCGGAGGCGGAGCGATCGGCTTCAAGTGCTCCACGCCGATCGAGCGCACGATCTGCGCCATGACCTTCGCCGGCGGCCGCGCGAACTCGAGACTCTCGGCGAGCGCCTTGAGCAGGTCGTACGGATCGCCCGGATGGACTCCATGGATGTCGAGATCGCCGGCGATGTAGGCCCGCGCGAGCCCGAGATCGCCGCGTCCGGTCGCGAGGTACGTGGTGCCCCGGGGTGTCTTCAGCTCGAGCCCGAAGGGCGCATCTTCGGGGCCCGATGAGCTGCCGTCATAGGCGGTGATCCGCAGCGGCAGCCGGCCGCCGACGAAGATCTCGAGGATCTCGGCGAGGGTGAGCTTCGCTGTCGTCGGGGACGCGTCGGCCTTGCCGGCCGCGTTCTCGGTGAAGGTGATCATCGTCGTTGCACCGCCTTGGCATAGAGGTCGAGAAGCCGGGAATCCGGGTCGTACCGGCGCTTCACCGCGCGGTAAGCGGCACCGCCATAGAGAGCGTCGAATTCATCCCGCGAGTAGAACGCGTCGGAGTAGAGCGACTTGTGGCCGTCCAGCTCGCTCACTCTGCGCTCGATCATCCGGTTCGTCTCACCCTCGGTCGCGCCCACCGGGACGGTCGACCAGAATCCGACGTTCACGTACGTCTCGCGAGGGCGCAAGGGGTACAGCGGCCAGTCCGCGTCACCGCGCAGCCGGATCGGGCACAGCCAGATCGGCTCGATCGGAACGTTCCCGAGGAACCAGTCGACGAACTCGGCGCAGGTCGAGATGGGCACCTCGATGTCCTGGATCACGCGCTCGCGCGACGGCCGCCCGTGCAGGTGCTCGAGCCGATCGCCGATGTCGAACCGGCGTTCCAGCCGCATGAGCGTCGCGTACGAACGGCTGCGGCGATACCGTCGCGGCCAGAATCTGCGAACCACGGGATGCTGCGCCCCGAACGCCTCGGAGCACCAGAACCAGTCGGCATCCCATCGCCAGAGATAGTCGTGGATGCTGAGGCGGTCGGTCTTGGTGCCCTCCTCGTGCTGGATGGAGCGGTAGTACACCTGCTGCCTGGTGTAATCGCTCACCGGGCCGGACGCCGAGGTCTGCGCGCCGACGCAGAGGTAGCTCTCGTCGGAGCTGAAGACCACCCCGTCGAGGTAGTCGACCTGGACTCGGTCGAACTGGCGGGTCTGGATGATCCCGTCCATGGCGGCGACGAGCGCGGCGAGGTCGTGGAATCGCAGGTGCCTGAGGGCGACGAACGGCTCGACCGGCTCGAGCTCGATGCGCAGCCGGACGGCGTAGCCCAGGGTGCCGTAAGAGTTCGGGAACGTCCGGAAGAGGTCCGCGTTCTCGTGCGGCGACACCGTGACGATCTCGCCGGCTCCGGTGAGGATGTCCATCTCGAGCACGGACTCGTGCGGCATCCCGTTGCGGAAGGAGGAGGACTCGATGCCGAGGCCGGTGACGGCACCTCCGAGTGTGATCGTCTTCAGCTGAGGAACGACGAGCGGCGCGAGCCCGAAGGGCAGCGTCGCTGCCACGAGGTCCTCGTAGGTGCACATCCCGGCGACGTCGGCCGTCCGGGCGACCGGGTCGACCTCGATGACGCCCGTCAGCCCGGTGGTGTCGAGGCCGGGGACGTGCGTCTTGGAGCGTGACCGGAAGAGGTTCGAGGTGCGCTTGGCGAGTCGGACCGGTGCTGACGCGGGCACGGCGCGATAGCTCGCCAGGAGACGCTCCACGCCGTCGGCGTGGGCGGTCCGGGCGTCGATCGCCGTTGCTGACACGCCCTCACGTTAGTCCGAGCCGCGACTCGGGTGAAGGGGTGATTCCGGCGAAGATCAGGCCTGGTCCGGCCCTCCGCCTGCAAGGAGCAGGCGCTTGATCTCGTCGAGTTCCGCGCTGTTGCGGATGAGGAGGGCCCGGAGCTCTTCCGCTGTCGCGGTCGCGGGCACCTGCGTTGTCGCGGTCGCCGGCACCTCCGCCGACGCGGTCGCCGGCACCTCCGCCGGCGCTGGAGCGACAGCATCCGTCGCCGGCTGCTCGACCGGTTCGGGAGCCTCGGCCCCCTCCCCGGCGTCCTCCACGACGTCATCGCCCTTGCGAGGTGCGAGGAAGAGGTTGGCGAGATAACCGGTGAACGTGCCGAAGATGCCGACACCCACCACGATGATCATCGTGCCCACAAGTCGACCGGCGTCGGTCACGGGGTAGCGGTCGCCGTAGCCCACCGTCGAGATGGTCACGATGGTGTACCACAGGGCGTCGGAGGCCGTCGTGATGTTCGCCCCCGCGGCGTCGTACTCGACGTAGAGGATCGTCAGACTGCCGAACTGCAGCACCAGGATGCCCATCAGGAGCAAGACGAGCAGCGCGCTTCCGGCCCGGTCCTTGATGAGCGTTCGCAGGATGGTCTTCGCGCCGAGCTCGCGGAAGAGGCGGAAGACGCGAATGAGCCGGAAGACCCGGAGGACCTTCAGCTGGGGGAACGGGAGGCTGGCGAGCAGATCGGCCCAGCCGGCGTGCCGGAAGAAGTACCCGGTGCGAGACGGGGCGGTCACCATCCGGTACGTGAAGTCGCCGAGGAAGATGAGGCTGAACAGCGCGTTCATGACGCCCAGGACGGTCTGGAGGTCCTCGTTGTCGACAATCGTGATCACGAGGACCAGATTCAGGATCGACAGGATCGACAGGATCGCGATGAAGATCTCGTAGCCGGTGCTCTTCAGCTCGGTGCGCGCCCTTTTGGTCATACCCGGAGTCTGCCAGGTCGTCCGAAAGTCGATCGGCGGCGATGTATCAAGCGGGCACTTCCGCTCTCTCCTCAGCGTGGACACAATTGGCCCTATGACGCACGCGGGCGCGGCATCCGTCGATTCGGTCGAGCCTGCCCGCTGGGAGCGCGCGGCCGACCTGTTCATCCGCTGGCGCGAGGGCGACAGCCGCTCGATGGACGAACTGGTCCGGCTGATGACTCCGGTGCTCTGGCATATCGTCCGCTCGTATGGATTGGATTCTGCGCTGGCGCAGGACGTCGTGCAGACCACCTGGCTGACTCTCGTGCGGCGCCATGCCTCGATCCTCGATCCTCAGGCGGTGTCGGGCTGGCTCACGATGTGCGCACGGCGGGAGGCATGGCGCGTCGGAAAGCAGCATCGGCTGGCGAACCCCACTGAGGAGGAGGCGCTCGAAGCGCGCCTTCCCGTGCGGGAATCCGCCGAGCAGACCGCGACGGCGGACGACGAGAAGTCGCGTCTCTGGGCGGCGGTCGGCAGCCTCGATGACCGATGCCGTCATCTGCTGAGGATCGTGGCCTTCGACGACCGTCCGGATTACGCACGCATCGGCGAGGACCTGGCGATGCCTGTCGGATCCATCGGACCGACGCGCCAGCGCTGCCTGGCTAAACTCCGCGCCGTACTCGAGGGCGCCGGATGGGAGAGAAATGAACACTGACGACTTCAGCGCCGACGCGGCGCTGTTCGCGCGACTCCGCGAGGTGTGGCAGGACGTGGACCCGGTGCCGGCGGACCTCGTCGACCGGATGGTCGCGGCGGTGGCCGTGGAGGACCTGTCGCGGGAGTACGCGCTGCTCACGCTCGTCGAGGGGTCCGCTCCTGCCGCCGTCCGGGGCGAGACCGACACCGCCACGCTGCAGTTCAGCGACGGCGAGACGAGCGTGCTGCTGCACGTCACCGCCACGGAGGACGGGTCCCGCCGCATCGACGGGTGGGTCGACACCAGCGCTCTCGCGATCCGCCTGGTGCAGGGGGATCACGACTGGCCGGCGGAGGTCGGCGAGCACGGTCGCTTCGCGCTCGACTCCGTTCCGGCAGGCGTATCGCAGCTGCGGATCGTCGTGCGAGGAGCCGACGGCGACGTGCACGACTTCCGCACCCCTCGGTTCGAAGTGTAGGCACTCGAGCTGCTCAGCCCGAGGTGATCACCCCGCCGTCCGGCTCCTCGCCGCGCGGAGACAGGAGACAAGGACATGGCCGACGAACCCACCTGGCGAGACCGAGACACCGCCTCGCGCGGAGTGCTCCTCGACCCTGCGCACGACGCGGTGGACGGCATCCGGGCCCATCCGACCGTGTATGTGCCGGGGCACCTTCTGATCAGCGGCGACCCAGGACCCGCACTGGAGCTGCTCAGCGCCGCGGCCGTCGCGTTCGGGTGGGAAGTCGAGCCCGTGCAGGTCCGCGACAACCGCAATGCCGGCGGCAAGGAGCTGCGCAGCACTGAGCTCACGCGCGCCGACATCGTGAAGGACGCCCGCTCTGATCGCGATGAGCCCGTGGATGCCTGGCGGCTGCTGCAGCGAGCGCGACGGCTCGCGGGGTGGCTGGAGCGGCCCCGTCGGCAGCTGGCCGGTCCGGCCGTCCTCGATCCAGGCTGGCCGCGTCTCCGGCGGTCAGCGCTCCGCCGGTCGGCGCGAGTGCCGGAGGGCCATCCCCTGCGTTCGGTGGGGCTCGACCACGTCCTGTCTGTCGACGAGATCGGCGTCAACCCGTTCGCGAGGACGAACCCGTTCGCGAGGACCAATCCCTTCGCGAGGACCAATCCCTTCGCGCGCACCAATCCCGCCGCCGACCTCGAGAGCTACGCCTCGGCCGGGAGCGGCGGCCTCGAGGTGGTGACCTACGTCGGGGCGGCGCCGCGGGCGCAGCACGACGTGGAGAAGGGCGGGCGCAGACCTGTCGTGGCGGTGATCGACACCGGATGCGGAGAGCACGCGTGGCTGCGCGGCCCGGCGGACGCGGATCCCTGGGTGGACTCGCGCCTGGCCTCGCCCACGCCGCCGGAGGTGGTCGGCATCGACCAGCCCGAGACCAACCCTGAGGCCTTCCCCGACCAGACCGGACCACTCGACGGACGCCTCGACTCCTCGTCGGGTCATGGGACGTTCGTCAGCGGTATCGTCCGGCAGGCGGGCCCCGACGTGAACATCGTCGCGGTCCGCGTCTCGGACAGCGACGGCACCGTGATCGAGCTCGAGCTCATGCACGCCCTTGAGGAGCTGCTCGCGCTCGTGGACGACGGGGGGCAGCAGATCGACGTCATCAATCTCTCACTCGGGTACTACCACGAGACCCCCGAGGACGGGCTCTTCTCGACGGGGCTCTACGACATCCTGGTGGACCTCCGCAGTCGCGGGATCGTTGTCGTGTGCTCGGCCGGCAACGACGCCACGGATCGTCCCGCCTTCCCGGCGGCGCTCTGGGAGGGCAGCGATCCGGGACTCGGGCTGGGGCCCGAACCGGCGGGCATCGCCGCGCACTTCTCGGTCGGGGCGCTGAACCCGAATCGGCGGTCGGTCGCGCTGTACAGCAACCTCGGCTCCTGGGTGCGCGTCTACGCCCCGGGAACCTCCGTGCTCAGCACCATCCCCACGTCGTTCGAGGGCGGCATCGCAGCGCCGGCTCGCGACGACGTGGGCGGGCTCGAGCGGACGATGATCGATCCGGACGACTTCTACGGCGGGTTCGGGATCTGGAGCGGCACCTCTTTCGCGGCACCCTATGTGTCGGGCCTCATCGCCCAGGGGATGGCCGCGGAGCTCACCTCGGCAGGCTCGCGCCCGACGCGGGGATTCGAGGACGTCTACGCGCAGCTCTCTGGCAAGGACACCTCGGTATGGGATGCCGCCGCCATCGCAAGCAGGGCCGCTGCGGGCGAGGCCGGCTGAGAAGTGGGAGAAGCCCGCCCGTGACGGCGAACATCGCAGAGAACGACGTCGGGAAGACGCGAGTGCCCCCATCGGCCGACCCGCTCGCGCTCTACCGGCACGGCGTGGATCAGGTGAACGAGGGCCGCTATGCCGAGGCGCGCCGAACGCTCGCGCGCGCAGCGGACGCCGCCGAAGCCCGGGGCGAGGTCGACATCGCCGCTCGCGTCGCCGGCACCTCCGGCTACCTGCTCGCGATCTCCAGCGATGCGGAGGAGGGTGAGCGGCTCTGCCGGGAGGCCCTTGCCCGACCTGGTCTGGCGCCCGAGACCGTGGCGATCCTGCACGGGCAGCTCGGATCGATCGAGATGTCGCGCGGACGACTCGACAGCGCGTCGGAGTGGCTGAGCAGAAGCATCCGGGGCCTCGCCCACGACCCCCTGCGCGCCGCGAACATGCGGATGAACCGGGCTCTCGTCGACATGGACCGCGGTCAGTTCGAGGCGGCCAAGGCCGACCTGGAATGGGCGGAGCGGGCCTACCTCGAACAGGGTGACGTGCTGGCCGCGTCGCAGGCGGAACACAACCACGGCTACGTCTCGATGCTCGAGGGAGACCTCGTCCGCGCGCTGCAGACGATGGAGCGCGTGCGCGCTCCCCTCGACAGCGAGTCGGAGCTCTGGGCCGCGACGAACGAGCTGGACCGTGCCCAGGCGCTCAGCGACGCGGGCCTCGTCACCGAGGCCGAGACGAGCCTCGCGAATGTCGCCCGGGTGTTCGCGAAGCTGTCCGCGGTGCGTGAGCAGGCCGATGCCGAGTACCTGCTCGCGCGGTCGCTGCTGCGCCATGCGCCGCTGCGGGCGGCGCGAGTCGCCGCCGCTGCCGGGCGGCGCTTCCGGCGTGTCGGGAGCGATGCCCGGGCCCTGAGGGCCGAAGCGCTGCATCTGCGCGCGCTGCTCGCCGCGGGTTCGGACGACGACCCGGGCGCACCTCGGCGCCGCCTGCCCGCTGCGGAGCACATCGCCTCCACGGCGCGCGCGCTGGAGAGACAGGGCTCGCGAGGGGATGCCGCCGCCCTACGCATGGCCGAACGGCTGGCGCGCGTGCGGCGGACAGGCCGCGATCGGGAGGGGCACGGACCCCGTCTGCTCAGGGCGGTCCCGCTGGAGGTCACCCTCATGACGTATGAGCTCCGGGCCGAGCACGCGCGACTCGACGGCCGCGAGGGCCTCGCTCGACGCGAGGCCGCCCGGGGGGTGGAGGTGCTCGAGCGGTCGCAGAAGTCGATGGGCAGCCTCGAACTGCAGGGCGCGGCGTCGATGCTCGGGCGGGGGCTGCTCAGGGCGGGCCTCTCCTCGGCAGTGCGATCGGGCCGCCCCGACCTCATCTTCGAGTGGTCGGAACGGGCCCGCCACACGAGCCTGCAGGTCGTGCCGCTGCGCCCGCCGCCCGACCCGGACTCCGCGGCGGAACTCGCTGAGCTGCGGATGATCCGGGCCGCGCATCCCGGCGGCGACTGGCTCCTCGACCCTCGCGCGGCGGCCCTGCGGGACCGCGCGCGGGAGCGGCAGTGGTCGAACACCGGGACCGCGTCGATCCACGAGCGCGTGGGGTTCAGCGAAGCGCGGTCGGCTCTGAGCGACGGCGATGCCATCGTCGCGTTCGTGTACGACGGACGGGCGCTCGCCGCCCTCGCTGCCACGACCCGTCGAACCGACGCCGTGCACTTGGACTGGCACGCCGTGCGCTCGACCATGGCGGGCCTGCGGTCAGACCTCGACATGTCGGCATCCGTCCGCTCCGGACCCTTCGCCCCCGCCGTCCACGCGTCGCTCGACGACCGGCTCGCCGCGCTCTCGCGGCTCCTGCTCGCGCCGATCGCCGCCGTGACCGACGGCGCATCGCGCCTCGTGATCACCATGCCGGGCGTGCTCTCGGGCACACCATGGGCGATGCTCCCGGCCCTCAGAGGCTGCGCCGTCACCGTGACACCGTCCGTGTCGCGCTGGGTCCGCCAGCGGGCCGGCGAAGCCTGGCGCGCCGAGTCCGTCGGCTTCGCGGCGGGCCCGCACGTCGCCCGCGGGGAGGAGGAGGTCACTCGCTCTGCGGCGGCGTGGCCCGCGGAGAAGCTTCTCCACGCCGACCCATCGACCGTGGATGCCGTGGCCGACCTGGCGACGCGGGTCGACATCCTGCATATCGCGGCTCACGGTCGTCACTCGAGCGACAACCCGCAGTTCTCCGCGGTCGAGCTGGCGGACGGTCCGCTCTTCGGCTACGACATCGACCGCATGGGCCGCGTGCCGCAGACCGTCGTGCTCTCGGCCTGCGAGCTCGGCCGCTCCTCAGTCCGGTGGGGCGAAGAGGCGATCGGGATGACCCGCGCGTGGCTGCATGCCGGCACGCGATGCGTCGTCGCCTCTCCCGTGGTGGTCACCGACGATGTCGCCTGCGAGCTTCTCGGGGCGATGCACGAGCGTCTGGCCGCCGGCGCGCTGCCCGCCGAAGCCCTCGCGCTCGCCGGGGAGCGGACCGGCATCGTCTCGCCGTTCCACGTGCACGGCACGGGGTTCTGAAGCCGGGGTCAGCCAACGCGCGCCGGCTCGAGCGAGAGCGCGAGCCACTGGCGGAGCGTGTCGAAGTGCTCGGCGTCGTCACTCCAGTCGGGCTCGGTGAGCACCCATCGATGCATCAGCCGGGCAGCCGTCTGCGTGCGGTGCCCGGCATCCAGAAGCTCGGCGAGCGCCTCGGCCTCTTCGTACCGCAGGCTGCACACGAACTCCCCGGTGCCGATGAGAAGGCTCTCCACGACGTCGGCGAGGCGATCGACCGTCTCTTCGAGGTGATTCCACGCGCCGGACGCGCTTCCCGCTCCCGGTCGGTACGTCATCGTCGTGCTCATCGCTGTTCTCCTCGTTCGGGGCGGAGGTTCCGCTCACCATGCAAGAGGTGCAGCGGCGTCACCTGATACCTCGAGACGGCTTCGGATGCCGATCCGCGGCGCGTGTATCAGCGCGGCCGGTTCCTGCTCCTTGAGCTGTGAGGGGACCCAGACGCCTGGGTGAATCGGCACCCCGAGACAGAAGGAACTGCCATGACTCATCCCTTCCCGCTCGATGACGTGCCTGAGGACGTCGTCAAGCACCTCGCCGCAGAGCTGGGGATCGCCAAGCCGCGCCTGGTCGCGGCATCCGAGACCCGCCTGCCCACGGGAGAGATCGCCCGGCTGGTGTCGGCGGCCGACCCCGAGAAGCCCAACTCCGTCGCCCACATCACCGTCAGTGAAGCAGGCGTGATCCGGCCGCTGGCCGGCCTCGAGCGCCTCCTCGGCGGCGAGAAGCTGTTCGTTCCCACCTTCGAGCCCGGACGGGAGGTGGCGCCCGTGACGAAGGAGCCGGTGACGATCGACCCGACCACCAACGACTGGCGGCTCAATCGCTGCGAGCGGGTGACCGAGACGATCACCGTGACCGTTCCGAAGTCGTCCGCGCCGCCCAAGGCAGACGTCTATCTGCTCGCGGACACGACGGGAAGCATGGGGTCGGTGCTGGCATCGGTCGCCGCGGGAGCGAGCGCGATCCTGAACAACCCCGCCCTCGCCGGGTTCGACGTGGCGTGGGGTGTCGGCAACTACCGCGACTTCCCCGTCGACGGCGGCGCGCACAACTCGTTCGCCTTCGCCCACCAGGTCTCGCCGACCACGGCTCTGCCGACCGCGGATGCCGCCATCGCGGCCTGGGCCGCCGGCGAAGGAGCCGACGGACCCGAGGGGCAGCTCTACGCGCTGCACCAGGTCGCGACGGACGCCGGGATCGGATGGAGACCGGATGCCCGGCGCATCCTGGTGTGGTTCGGCGACGCCCCCGGGCACGACCCCATCCCCACGGCCCTCAGCGGACTCGCGGCCGACATCACCGAGGCGACGGCGACCGCCGATCTCGTGGCCGCAGGCATCGCGGTCGTCGCCGTCAGCACCACCACCGGCTTCGCCACAGCGCTCGACGATGACCCCAACTCGGGAGCGATCGACTACGCGCCCTCCGTGCCGGCGGGCGCCGCAGGTCAGGCGACCCGGATCACGGCCGCCACCCCCGGCGGATCGCACACGACGGGCATCAACCCGGCCGACATCGTCACGACCCTGTCGGACCTGATCGCCGACGCCGTCTCGTCGATCGGCTCGGTATCGCTCGTCCCGACGGGAGACACCGCGCAGTTCGTGGAGTCGATCACCCCGGCGAGCTACGGTCCGCTCCCCGGCGACGAGGAGCACGTGCTGACCTTCGAAGTGACCTGGCTCGGTGTCAAGGACTGCCGCGAGCACCCCCAGGTGTTCACCGGCACGATCGACGTCGTCGCCGACGGGGTCGTCGTCGCCCAGAAGCGGGTACGGGTCACCGTTCCGCAGTGCCGCTACCACTACTCGGTCGAGTTCGTCTCGGGAGCGGCGAACGGCCGTGAGCCCGGGCCGTTCGTGCAGGGGCAATACGCGACGGCCGTGACGATCTACAACCCGGGGACCTGCGCGGTCGATGTCGAGAAGCGCTTCGCGGCGCTCGTCGTCGAGAGCAAGGTCGTGGGACGCGAGCCTGATGTCGTGCCGGCGAAGCAGTTCGCGGCGATCACGCTGCAGGCGGGTGAGGCGACGTTCGACGACGAGGTCGCGCTGAAGGAGCTCGGCGGCGCTGCCGGCGGACTGTTCTTCGGCGTCCTCGACATCGTCTCGGACCGGCCGCTCTCGGTGACGGCGACCCACACCGCCGGCGGCAAGGGCGCCGGCATCGGACCATCGATCACCTCACGGACGATCGAGGCGCATCGCGCACCGTGATGCGTCACCCCTCGTCGTCCCGGCCGGAGCAGCCGATCCTCCGGCCGGGACGATGTTCGTGCGGGCGCTGCCGACCGTCGTCCTCTCCCCTGCTGTCCCCGGGACTCGCGAACCCATGAGTTCCTTCCGAACCCACGCACGGTTCCACATGGGCTGGGCAACAACGCATGGGTTCGCGAGTCCGGCGGCCGCGCCTTGGCGGGCGGGCTGGATCGGCGGGGCGGCACCCGGCGGGGCGGGCCTGCGATGCCGACGACGGGAGTAGCGTGACGCTCGTGAAGCGAACCTGGCCCTTCCTCGTCCTCGGCGTCCTGCTCGCCCTCGTCGGGCTTATCTGGACCCTGCAGGGTCTGAACGTCCTGCCTGGATCTGCCATGAGCGGTTCACCTCTCTGGGCCACCATCGGCCCGTTCGTCCTGCTCGCGGGCCTCGCCCTGATCGTGGTCGGCATCGTGCTCTCGCGGAGGCGCAAGACGCCCTGACGATGGCGGCCCGCTGAATTGGCGGCATCCGGGCGACTGATGCGAGGATTCTGCTGATGAAACTCGCAGCGAAGATCGCGACAGCCGCGTCCGTGGCCGTCGTGGTGGGCCTCATCGCGATCGCGGCTCCCGTCATCGTCCCGTTCCTGCCTCGGCAGGTGCAGGTCGCCGTGGGCGGAACGCTCGACACCGTGCCCGGCACCGTCGACGAGCTGTTGTCGCAGACCCTCGATGGCGCCCAGGCCGGCGACGTGCGCGTGACGCACGCCGACGTGGACGAGGAGTACGTGAAGGCCGGGTCCATCTGGCCGTGGAGCCTGCCGGCCGGCTGGGGGTTCCCGCGCAACCGCGGGATCGCCGACACTCCCGGTCACCACTGGAACGGGATGGGACTGAAGGCCGCCTTCTCGATGTGGGCGACAGCATCCCTCGATGCCGTGAAGGGCGGCGATCTCTCAACGGATGCCGCGAACGAGCTGCTTGACGAGGTCGAAGATGCGACTCAGACGCTGCTCGACGCCGGCGTGCTGACCGATCGAGGATTCATCGAGGACGCCGTCACTCCGCTCCGTCCCTGACTCGCCACGCCGCGACCGGGTCGCTCGGGGCTTCCGTCAGAAGCCGAGGCCCAGCATCCAACGCCGACCGATCGGTCAGCTGAGCTGGAGGGTGATCGTCCCGCTCCTCTGCGTCGGCTCGCTCACCCGGGACACGCACACGCAGATCTTGGAGCTGGCGTCACGCTGGCGTTCGCTGTAGAACACGTCCCGGTGGTCGATCACGCCGTGCAGGTCGAGCACGCGCGCTTCGCACAGCCCGCACTCCCCCTTGCGGCAGTCGTAGAGCGCTTCGACCCCCGCGCCTTCGAGCGCTTCGAGCAGGGTCGCCGACGGCGGGACGACCGTCTCGACCCCCAGTGCGGGGATCCGGACGGTGAAGGACTCGGCTTCGTACCAGCCGCTGTTGCCGAAGGTCTCGAAGCGCAGCTGCGCGGGTGCGAGCTCTCGCTCCAGCCACGCCCGCCGGACGGCATCCATCAGCCGGATCGGTCCGCACATGTACAGCTCGCCTGCGGGATCGACGCTTCCGATGAGCTCGGTGACGTTCAGAGTGGTGCCTTCGTGGCGCACGTGCACGTGAAGTCGGGCGCCGTGGGTCGCTTCGAGTTCGGACAGATAGGCCATCTCGGCCCGCGACCGACCGCAGTACACGACGCGGTAGTCGGCGCCGATGGATCGGAGGGATGCCGCCATCCCGGCGATCGCGGTGATCCCCACGCCGCCGGCGAGGAGAACGTAAGAGGGCGCGCCGAAGCGCAGCGGGAAGTCCTGGAGCGGCTCGGTCATCTCGATCACATCGCCCTCGCGGAGGGCGTGCATCACCGCCGCTCCCCCGCGCGATGCCTCGGATTCGAAGACGCTGATCGCCACGGTGAGGCCCGCGGGTGCCGCGTCGACGATCGAGTACGACCGGGTGACGTCGTCGCCGTCGATCGAGATCCGCACGTCGACATGCGACCCCGGGGGCGCGGTGACGGGATGATCGGGACGCAGGACGATGCGACGGATCGCCGGAGTGAGCGCGATGTTCTCGACAACCGCCGCCCGCTGCCAGACGACGGTGTGCGCGCTGGCCACGCCTACGCTCCCACGGCCGCGGGTGCCGGCATCCGGCCCTCGGCCGCTAGCCGACGCTCGATCAGCCGACGCACCCACATGCCGCCGGCGTCGATGTTGAGGCTGTAGAACTCGTAGTCCGGGTTGGCGTCGATCGCGGCCTGCTGCGCCGCCAGCATCGCCTCGTCCTCGCCGAAGACTCCGTGCACGCCGTTGCGCAGCTGGGTGGTGATGAGCTGGCTGTCGAGGCGGTAGTTGCGCTGGAACGACCAGAAGTAGTGGCAGGTGCGGTCGGTCTCGGGCGAGATCGTGTTCATCACGTACCCGTTGACCCCCTGGCTGCGGTCGCCCTGCGGAGCGCCGGTGCCCGCCTTCGCCACACCGACGTCGATGCGGATCGTCGAGGGCGCTTCGAAGTGGATGATCTGCCACCGGTCGACGCGCCCCTCGAACCCGGGGAACTTGTCGCGCATGTTCTTCAGCCAGAACGGCGGCGGCTCGATGTCGAGCATCCATCGTTCGACCTTCACCGTCGTGTCGGTGTGCGTGGTGACGAAGTCCGATTCGCTGAGCTCGTCCTGACCGATGCTCGACGAGTGCACGAACTCCTCGTGCGTGAGGTCCATCAGGTTGTCGAGCACCAGCTGGTAGTTGCAGGGCGCGTAGATGAGCTCGCCGTCGCCGGTCCACTCCGGGTCGGTCATCTGGCTCATGTCGGGAATCATGTCGGGATCGGCCAGCGCGGGGTCGCCGACCCAGACCCACGCGTACCGGTACCGGTCGACGATCGGGAACGACGGCACGAGCGCACTCGGGTTGATCGTCTCCTGAGCGGGCATCGAGACGCACCGCCCCGCCGAGTTGTAGCGGATGCCGTGGTACGGGCACTGGATCTCGTCCTTGCCGACGACCTTGCCCATCGACAGGGGCGCGAGCCGATGCCAGCACGCATCCGCCAGGGCCACCGGGCGGCCGTCCTCGGTGCGGTACAGGGCCAGCGGCCGGCCGGCGATCGTGCGTGCGAGCGGCTTGCGCGTGATCTCGTAGTCCCACGCGGCCACGTACCAGGCGTTGCGCGGGTGATCCAGAACCTTGCTGGTCGTGCTCGTCTGCATGCCGACTCCCTCGTCAACTATCTATGTAGGTAGATAGTACAGAATCGAGCGCGCTCGCGACTACAGTTCGGCTCATGAGTCTGCGCTTCGCCCTTCTCGCCCTGCTCACCGCGCAGCCGATGACCGGCTACGACCTCGCGAAGGCATTCCACAGTTCCGTCGGGCACGTGTGGCACGCGCCGAACTCCCAGATCTACCCCGAGTTGCGCAAGATGGAGCAGGACGGCCTCATCGCGGGCGAGAACGTGACCTGGGGCACGCGCGGCACCAAGACCCGCTACGAGGCCACTCCCGCCGGCGTGCAGGCATTCCGGGCATGGATGGAGACGCCGCTGGAGTACTCCCGCGAACGGGACCCCGCGCATCTGCGCGCCGCGTACTTCGAATGGACGGATGCCGCCACCGCACGGGCTCAGCTGCGCGCCCATCGGGCGCACCACGAGGAGCTCCGCGCGCAATGGCTGGAGCAGCTCGAGTTGATCCGCGCGCGGGAGCATCCCATCGTCAAGCGCCGTCTGGAGAAGTTCCCCGCGAGCGAATGGGAGCGCATCGTCGCGTTCAAGGAGTTCGCCTATGAAGGCCTCATCGCGCAGGCGGACCAGGAGATCGCCTGGACCGAACGAGGACTCACGCTGGTGGACCGGCTCGAGAGACGAGGGGACGCATCCGGGATCCCCGCTTAGAGATCAGCCCCGCGCGGAGTCAGACGAAGCGCAGCCAGTTCGCCCCGCTGCCGGTCTCGACGCGCTCGATCAGCTGCAGGTCATCGCCGTCGACCGAGTACAGCGAGACGAACGTGGAGCGTTCCCCTGCCGCGACCAGGTGCCGGCCATCGGGGCTGAGGGCGAAGCCGCGTGGCTGCGGCTCTGTCGGAATGAACCGCCGCGCCGGGCTCAAGGTGCCGTCCGCGTCGACCGCAACGGCGGCAAGCGTGCTCGCGCTGCGCTCGGACGCCCACAGCGTGCGTCCATCGCCGCCGAGATGCAGGTCCGCGCCCCAGATGAGATGCCCCGCCCGCGGGTCCGCCCCGAACGTGCTGTGGCGAAGTCCTGCCGACGGATCGAAGGCCGTGGCTGACCCGACCTGCGAGAGCAGCCCCGTCTCGGCATCCCGCGCGTAATGGAGCACTTCGCCGGAGAATTCGGTGAGCACGTAGACAGCATCCTGGTCACTGCTGAACGCGAGGTGGCGTGGTCCGCTGCCGGTGGGCGCGGGCACCGAGGCGGGCTCGAGCGGCACGAGCGAAAGGTCATCCTCGAGAGCGAACTGCGCGATGAGGTCGGCGCCGAGCGACACGAAGTAGGCGAATCGGCCGTCTGCGCTCGCGAGCACCGAGTGCAGGTTCGGGTAGGCGATCCGCGAGACAGGTTCGCCGACGCCGTCGGGTCCGGCCGGGGCAGTGATGCCGTACCCCCCGCCGTACGAGGCGCCGAGGAACACCGATCCGCCACGGCTCAGGGCCACGTAGTTCAATCCGCCGCCGTTGAGATCACGACGCGCGATCGGCGTCAGGACGCCCGTTGTGCGGTCGAGTGAAAGGGTGACGATCGCGGCCGGATCGCCCTTGACGGCCGCGTGGACCAGGGACCGGGTCGGGTCGGCGACGAAGGTCGAGCAGCCCGGAAGGCCCTCGGTCGTGGCGAGCCTCTCGAGCGAGTCGCCGGAGAAGCGGAAGGAGGAGATCGTGCCGTCGCCGGCGTTCGCGACCAGGACAAGAGGATCGGTCATGCCTCGATGCTACGAGAATGCTTTTCGGACGCTCGACACAAAATCGTCGAATGACGATGCCGCCGGAGCCCGCTGCGTCCCGTTAGGCTTCCTCCCATGGCGGCAGCGCGCGACGGAGCCCGCTCGACCGGCACGGTCGCGCACAAGGTGCTCAACAACAACGTCGTGATCTCGCTCGACGAATCGGGTCGCGAGCGCGTCCTCATGGGCAGGGGCCTCGGCTTCCAGCTCAAGCCCGCCGATGTCATCGACCCGGCGAAGGTCGAGAAGACGTTCGTGCTGGATGCCGGGGCCGACGGCGACCGCGAGAAGCAGCTGCTGAGCGACGTCCCCTACCCCGTCATCGAAGCGGTCACGCATGCGGTCGACGAGGCCGAGCGGATGCTGGGCCGCCAGCTGGGCCGCCATCTCACGATCGCGGTCATCGACCACATCCAGTTCGTCCTGGAGCGCCTCGATAAGGGCCTGCGGATCCCGACGACGACGATGCCCGAGCTGCGCGTGCTCTATCCGCAGGAATACGAGGCGGCCCAGCGCATGGCAAGCTCGATCGCCACAGCCCTCGAGCGTGACCTGCCGCCCGAGGAGTCGGTCTTCCTCACGATGCACGTGCTCAACGCGACGCGCGACGAGCCGAACGGCACAGCAGCTCTTCTGCTGAGGCGCGTGCAGCACGTGGTCGACGTCGTCCAGCACGATCTCGGCGTGCACCTCGACACCGGCAGCCCCGACTACGCGCGGTTCGTGCTGCATGTTCAGTTCCTGCTGCAGCGTCTCGTGAACCGCACGATGCTCGCCAGCGGAGACACCTCGTTCTTCGAATTCGCCCGGCGCAGCTACCCCCGCTCGTTCGCGATCGCGGAGGACGTCAAAGCGTATGTGCACGGGGCCACGGGCTCCGAGCTCACCGACGAAGAGCTGCTCTATGTCATCGTCCACGTCGAGCGTCTGAAGACCCAGCTGGCGTCGAGCACCGCCGAGCCCATGGTAGAGTGACCGACGCAGGGTTTTTCAGCCCTGACGAGCATTCCGGATTGTTACCGCTTCGGCGGGCAAAACCTGAACTCACATCGCGTTTCGCGCGATGAACGAGTTCAGGTCTTTTTTTTGCCCTGAAACAGGCGATACGGCCCRGGATGCCCGCAAGAATCACACGGCTGCAGTGGAGCGGCGAAAGGAAGGCGGATCCCGATGGCGGATTACGCGAAGACCGCGGCGGGMGTCCTGAAGGGCGTCGGCGGCGAGGAGAACGTGAAGTCGCTCGTGCACTGCGCGACCCGGCTTCGATTCATCCTCAAGGACGAGGCCAAGGCGGATGCCGCGGCCCTGAAGTCGACCCCGGGCGTGATCACGACGGCACAGGCCGGCGGTCAGTACCAGGTCGTCATCGGAAACGACGTGCCCGAGGTGTACGCCGAGATCGGGAAGATCTCGAAGTTCGGCGGAGCCGGCGAGGCGCCGGCGGTGGAGGGACCCAAGGGCAACCTCTTCAACCGCTTCATCTCGATGATCTCGGCGATCTTCACTCCGCTGCTGTGGACCCTTGCAGGGACGGGTCTGCTCAAGGCGTTCCTCGCGGCAGCCGTGACGTTCGGATGGATCGCGGTCGACACGACGACCTATGTCCTGCTCAACGCGCTGTCGGACGCGTTCATCAACTTCCTCCCACTGGCACTCGCGATCACCGCCGCGCGCTACTTCAAGGCATCCGAGTTCACCTCGCTCGCGATCGCCGGCGCGCTGCTGTACCCCTCGATCACGGCGATGGTCGGCGCGGAGGCCCTCAACTTCCTCGGCATCCCGTTCACGATGGTCAGTTACGTCTCGAGCGTCATCCCGATCATCATCATCGTCTGGCTGCAGAGTCACGCGGAGCGATTCCTCTACGCGAAGCTCCCCGCGGCGATCCGGCGCTTCGTGACGCCGATGATCGTCGTGCTCGTCGCCGTGCCACTCGTCTTCGTCGTGATCGGCCCCATCTCGGCCATCATCTCCGGCTGGGTCGGCGGCGGCATCGGATGGCTCTTCGCGACGGCCCCGTGGCTCGGAGGTGCCGTCATGGGCGGCCTCTGGCAGGTCTTCGTGATCTTCGGTCTGCACTGGGGACTCGTGCCGCTGTTCACCCTCGAGTTCCAGACCACCGGACAGATCCTCCTCATCGCGCCGGTCTTCKCCGCCGTCCTCGCGCAGGCTGGTGCTGTCGCCGGCGTCTGGGTGCGGGCACGAGACAAGAACCTCAAGTCGCTCGCCGCTCCCGCCACGCTCTCCGGCTTCCTCGCCGGCATCACCGAGCCCGCCATCTACGGCATCAACCTGCCGCTCAAGCGCCCCTTCGCGTTCGGCGTCGTGGGGGGCGCGGTCGGCGGCGCGATCCTCGCCATGGGCGGCGTCTTCTCCACCGCATTCGTCGTCCCGTCCGGCCTGGCCCTGCCTGCCCTGTTCGGCAACGGCAACATGGTCGTCCTCGCGATCGGCCTGGCCGTCGCGATCATCCTCCCGTTCCTGCTGACCGTGCTCGTCGGCTTCAAGGAGCCCGAGGCGATGGAGGCTGCTCTCGGCGAGACCAACGACATCGAGGTGCTGAGCCCGCTGGACGGCGTCGCCGTGCCGCTGAGCGAGGTGGCCGATGCTGCCTTCGCCGACGGCTCCCTCGGCCAGGGAGTGGCGATCCAGCCGCGCTCGGGTGCCGTGTACGCGCCTTTCGATGCGACGGTCGTCGCTGCCTTCCCCACCGGCCACGCGTTCGGGCTGCGCCACGCGGACGGCGCCGAGCTGCTGATCCACATCGGGATCGACACCGTCAAACTCGCCGGCAAGCACTTCACCGTCGCGGTCACCACGGGCCAGCAGGTGAAGGCGGGTGACCTGCTCGTCGAGTTCGACGGCGACGAGATCGCTCGGGCCGGCTACGACCTGACGACACCGGTCATCATCACGAACCCCGATCTGTACCCGAGCATCGGAAACGCGGCACGCGGTCCCGTCGCCCACGGGGAGCCCCTGTTCTCGGCGCTGGCCGTCGAGTCGGCACTCGTCTCGAAGTAGAACCCGCGAGGGGCGGGGTGCCCACACATCCCGCCCCTCACCCTGACTGGAGCCAGAATGACCACCACCCCGTTCCCCTCGCAATTCCTCTGGGGCGGCGCCACCGCCGCAAACCAGCTCGAGGGCGCCTATGACGCAGATGGCAAGGGTCCGTCCGTGCAGGACGTGCTGCCTCGCGGCGGCATCGGCGCACCGCGCACGGCCACACCGACGCCCGACAACCTGAAGCTCGTCGGCATCGACCACTACCACCGCTATGCGGAGGACATCGCGCTCTTCGCTGAGATGGGCTTCAAGACGTATCGCTTCTCCATCGCCTGGAGCCGGATCTTCCCGAACGGCGACGAGACAGAGCCGAACGAAGCGGGTCTCGCCTTCTACGACCGTCTGCTCGACGAACTCGACAAGCACGGCATCGAGCCGCTCGTGACGATCTCGCACTACGAGACCCCCCTGCATCTCGCCGAGGCCTACGACGGCTGGACGAACCGGCAGCTCATCGGCTTCTACGAGCGCTACGCGCGCACGCTGTTCGAGCGGTTCGGATCTCGCGTGAAGTACTGGCTGACCTTCAACGAGATCAACTCGCTGCTGCACGCTCCGTTCATGTCGGGCGGCATCAACACCCCGGCCGAGGAGCTCACGAAGCAGCAGCTCTTCCAGGCGATGCACCACGAGCTGGTGGCATCCGCCCGCGCCACCCGCATCGCTCGCGAGGTCGCTCCGAACGCGCAGATCGGCTGCATGGTGCTGTCGATGCCGGTGTATCCGCTCACGCCGTCTCCCGTCGACGCCCTCGCGACTCTGGAGGCCGACCACGCCAATCTCGTCTACGGCGACGTCCACACCCGCGGCAGCTACCCGGGATACTTCCTGCGGACTCTCCGCGAGAACGGCATCCAGCTCGACATCACCGAGCAGGATCGGGAGGACCTCACGAATACGGTCGACTTCGTCTCGTTCAGCTATTACATGAGCATCTGCGAGACCGGCGACCCGGCGAAGAAGGTCTCGGGCCAGGGAAACATCATGGGGGGCGTCGCCAACCCGACCCTTCCGGCCAGCGAGTGGGGCTGGCAGATCGACCCGATCGGGCTGCGCCTGGTGCTCAACCAGTTCTGGGACCGCTGGCAGAAGCCGCTCTTCATCGTGGAGAACGGGCTGGGAGCGCGCGACCAGCTGGTCGAGGTCGACGGAGTCAAGACCGTGATCGACGACTACCGGATCTCGTACCTGAACGACCATCTCGTTCAGGTCGGCGAGGCCATCCTCGACGGCGTCGATGTGCTCGGGTACACCACCTGGGGATGCATCGATCTCGTGAGCGCCTCCACGGCACAGCTGAGCAAGCGGTACGGCTTCATCTACGTCGATCGCAACGACGACGGCACCGGCACTCTCGAACGGCACCGCAAGAAGTCGTTCGACTGGTATGCGGAGGTCATCAGCACCAATGGCGCGAGCCTGACGCGCTGAATCCGGGCGCGGGCCGCAGCCGACAGGCTGCGGCCGATCCGCAGGGCACCTGGTCTACCTGAGCACGGGCCGGTCAGCAGGTGACATCCACCCGGACGTCCAGGCCATCGGCTTCGACGGCGCCATCACGAACGGCGGCGCCTTCGCCACCAGCGACGGCGAGACCGTGCTCGCCCGCACGATGCCGGTCGACGCCCTCGCCCAGCTCACCGAGTACTTCGACGCGCACGGCACGCACTATTTCCTCCAGTCCGACACCGGTGTGTATGCAAGTGCGGGTGCCCGCCGGCTCATGGATGAGGTCATCGGCGCCCTCCGCGGCGAGGTCGAGCCCTCGGTCGCTCCGAGATTCCGCGACCTGTCTGAGGCGGATCTCACGCAGATCGCGAAGGCCGTCTTCATGAGCGAGTCGGCCGGCATGGTGACTCAGCTGCAGGCCGACCTGGGCGAGCTCTTCCACGTCGTCCCCGGCAGCATGCCGCTGCCCGGCGGATCCAACGGCGAGGTCGGGATGCGGGGCACGACGAAGGGATCGGCGATCCTTCACGTGCTCGAGCGCCTCGGTGTCGATCCCTCCACGGCGATCGGCATCGGCGACAGCTGGAACGACGTCGAGATGTTCGAGGTCTGCGGGGTCGGCATCGCGATGGGCAACGCCGATCCCGAGCTGCAGGCGCTGGCCGACGAAGTCACGACGAGCGTGAGCGCCGACGGCGTCTACAACGCGTTCGTGCGCCACGGCCTGGTCTGACGCGAGCGACGGCACCGTTCGTAGATGTGAGGCACTCCTGCGAAGGGTGAGTCTCGAAGGACACGGGACGGTCGGAACCCCGGCGGGCGGCAGCCAAGGAGAATGGGACGGTGATCGATCCCCTCGAGTTCTCGCCCTGGGACTTCTGGCGCGACGCGGACCCCGCCGCACAGGAGCGGCAGCGGGCACTCCAGGCGGATCTCGGAGCGCGGCCGGGCCACAGGTTCGGCGTGGACTGCTTCATCTCCGACGCGGCATCCGTCGAGAATGAGGAGCTCCAGCTCGGTGACCGGACCTATATCGCTGCGGGGGCATACGTCACGGGCAGCCTCATAGCCGGGCGGGATTGCAGCATGAACCCGTACGCGGTCATTCGCGGGAACGTCCGGCTCGGCGACGGTGTGCGCATCGGAGCGCACACGTCGATCCTCGGCTTCAATCACACGATGTCCGACCCTGATGTCGAGGTGTTCCGTCAGCCGCTGCAGAGTCAGGGCATCACGGTGGGCGACGACGTCTGGATCGGGTCCCACGTGGTGATCCTCGACGGAGTGGCCATCGGCGACCGGTCCGTGCTGGCGGCGGGAGCGGTCGTGACGAAGGACGTGCCCGGCGGGGCCATCGTGGGCGGCAACCCCGCGAAGCTCATCCGGTGGAGGGTGCCACCCGGCGACACGGCGGAGCCTGAGGCGCAGAGCCTCGCGACCCGCGTCTCCGACTTCGCGGACCGGGCTCGATTTCAGGCCGGTGCGATCCTCGATCGCGCGTGGATGCCGGAGGCGCGGCTCTTCCGCGACAGACCCGGCGCCGGGGTGACGGTCCGGGCCCAGTGCGATGCCATCGAGATCGCAGACCTGCTGCTCGGCAGCGCGCCCCCACAGCTGCCCGCCGAGGAGCAGATCGCCCGCCTGCAGGAGTGGCAGGATCCGACAACAGGCCTCGTCGGCCCGCTCGGCGGCTCGGGGGCACAGCGACCCGCCGACCCGGCGGACCCCGATGCGGCGTACCACGTCCTCAGCGTCGGCTACGCGCTCGACCTCCTCGGAGCGCGATTCGAAGCGCCGATCAGACTCGTGACGGACTCGAGCGCTGCCGTGATCGAGGCCCTCTCGGCCCTCCCGTGGTCGGCGAATCCTTGGCACGCAGGACACTGGGTCGACGCGTACGGCACAGCGATCCGCTGGAGTGCCGATCGAGGGGACGCGGTTCCGGCGGGCTTTGCCGAGGCGCTGTTCGGCTGGCTCCTCACGCGGGCATCCCCCGACACCGGCATGTGGGGCACGGCCGACGGCTCCGGCGACCTGCTGCTGGTCGTGAACGGGTACTACCGCGCCACGCGGGGAACCTTCGCCCAGTTCGGCGTGCCCGTCCCGCACCCCGAACGCGTCATCGACTCGGTGCTGCGCCACGCCCGGGACGCCCGGCACTTCGCACCAGGCCGGCTCGACGCGTGCAACGTGCTCGACATCGCCCATCCGCTCTGGCTCACACGCGACACGGGATACCGGTCCGCTGAGGTCGAGGCTCTCGCGCGACAGCTCCTCGATGAGGCGCTGGGCGCGTGGGTGGACGACCGCGGATTCGCGTTCCGGCTTCCACATGCGACCACCCGTGGGCTCGCCGAGACCGAACCGGGCCTCCAGGGCACCGAGATGTGGCTCGCGATCGTGTGGTACCTCGCCGATCTCTGCGGCGTGGCATCTTCGCTCGGCTACCGGCCGCGTGGCGTGCACCGCCCAGAGCCCGCGGCATCCCTCGCCATCAGCTGACGAGCAGGACGCGCAGGATCAGCGCGCGTCTCGCAGCACCGCGGCGAGCGCGTCGAGCTGGGTCGCATCCTCGAGCGCTGAGCCGACAGCCGCGACGCGCACGCCGGCATCCAGGAATGACGCCACATTCCCGGCGTCGAGGCCGCCAGTCGCGACGAAGCGCACCTGCGGGAACGGCCCGCGGATGTGACGGAACCAGTCCGTGCCCAGCCACGCGGCAGGAAACGCCTTGAGCCAGGTGAGCCCCAGCGAGACGCCCAGCTGAACCTCCGACGGCGTGGCGACGCCGGGCAGGATCGGGATGCCGCGCTCCCCCGCCGCCCGCACGATGAGCGGGTCGATTCCGGGCGAGACCAGGTACGCGGCTCCCGCCTCGGCGGCCTGCACGACCTGTTCGGGCGTGACGATCGTGCCGGCGCCGACGACCTTTCCGCGCTCGGCGGCGAGGCGCACCACTTCGCGAAGCGCGCGCTCGTCCTCATCGGTCTGGAGCGGGACTTCGACGGAATCGATGCCGAGGTCCCACGCCGTCGCGGCCAGGCGCGCCGAACGTTCGACACCCATGCCGCGCAGGATCGCCATCACTGGTGCACCCGCGAGAGCCTGCTCGAAGAACGCGGAATCGGTCATATCAGCTGCTCTCCTCGACGAAGTCGCCGGTCGTTCGCAATGTCAGCGCGGCACGGCGGTGGCCCGCCCGGAGTCTCTCGCCCGGGTCCTCGCCTGACAGCCTGGCAGCAAGGTAGCCGCCCGCGAAGGCGTCGCCTGCTCCGACCGCCTCGACGACCTCGACCCGCAGCGCCGGCTCGAACACCCGCAGCGTCCCGATGTAGGCGGTCGCCCCCACGTCGCCGTCCTTCACGATGACCTCGGGCACGTCGGGGAACAGTTCGCGGATGTCGTCGTCGCGCTGCGTTCCCCACAGCGCTTCGGCTTCGTCACGGCCGGTGAAGAGGACATCCGCGCGGCGCGCGAGGGCGGCGAGCGGAGGGGCTGCGGCCTGGAGGCTCCACAGAGCAGGCCTGTGATTCACGTCGAAGCTCACGGGGATGCCCGCCTCCTGCGTACGTTCGATCACCCGCGCGAGGAACGCGGCGGCCGACGCCGAGATCGCGGCGGTGATCCCCGACACATGGACGAGGTCGATGCCCCTGAATGAGAGGTCATCCGCATCGACCGGCGAAAGGTGCGACGCGGCCGAGCCCGCGCGATAGTAGGCGACGCCGCGCCCGGGGTCCTTCACGTAGAGCCCCGTGGGATGCTCGTCGTCCCGGTCGACACGCGCCGTGTCGACCCCTCGGGCAGTGAGCTGCGCGAGCAGTCGGTCGCCCAGCGCGTCCGAGCCCAGCCGGCTGTACCACGCCGCCCGATGGCCGAGGGCTGCGACGTGGGCGGCGACGTTGGACTCGGCTCCCCCGGCGTCCAGCCGGAAGCGGGTGGCCGTCGCCACCGACTCCGCAGTCTCAGGAGCCACCATCGCCATCGTCTCGCCGATCGCGAGCAGCGTGCGCTGTACCACGAGCGGCTAGCGCAGATCGGTGACGGGGGCCGCGTCCATGTCGTCGAAGGCCTGGTTCTCGCCGGCCATCGCCCACACGAAGGAGTACGCGGCCGTGCCGACGCCCGAGTGCAGCGACCAGCTCGGCGAGATGACGGCCTGTCGGTCGGCGATCACGAGGTGACGGGTCTCTGTGCGCTCTCCCATGAGGTGGATGACGCGAGCATCCTCGGGCACGTCGAAGTAGAGGTAGCACTCGGTGCGGCGGTCGTGGGTGTGCGCGGGCATGGTGTTCCACATCGAACCGGGATGCAGCTCGGTCACGCCCATCACGATCTGGCATGAGCGCACGCCGTTCTCGTGGATGTACTGGTTGAGCGTGCGGCGGTTCGACGTCAGCTGGTCGCCCAGCTCGCGCACGGTCCCCTCGCCGGGTGAGACCAGGGCTGCCGGGTAGGTCGTGTGGGCGGGCGCCGAGAAGAGGTAGAACTGCGCGCCCCCGGCGTCCGGGCCCGTTGCCTCGGCGTCAGCGTCAGCATCGGCGTCGGCGAAGGTCACCTCCCGGATGCCCCGGCCGAGATAGAGGCAGGCCCCCTTCACCAGCGTGTAGACCTCGCCGTCTGCCGTCACCGTGCCGGCGCCGCCGACGTTGATGATGCCGACCTCGCGGTGCTCCAGGAAGTAGTCGCTGCGGATCTCGGGGTAGCCGCCCAGGGCCAGCTGGCCACCCGCGGGAACCGCGCCGCCGAGGACGATGCGATCGTGGTGCGTGTAGGTGACACGGATCTCGCCGGCCGCGAACAGATCGGGAACGAGGTAGCTCGCCCGCAGCTCCTCACTGGTCATGCCCGGGATCTGAGCGGGGTTGGTGGCGTAGCGCTGCTGCATGGGAGTGCTCCTTGTGGGTGTTTTCAGGTCAGCGGACGAACCGGCCGCCATCGACGGGGATGACGGCTGCGGTGACGGCAGCCTCCTGCGGTGCGACGAAGGTCGTGCTGAGCTCGCCGATCCCCGAGATCCGCACGGTCACGGCGTCTCCGGCAGCGAGGGGGCGATGGGCGGCCTGCGCGTCTGCGAGCTTCTGGGGAGTGCCTGTCGAGATGACGTCGCCGGGCTGGAGGGTCATGACCTGGCTGAGGTGATGCACGACGAACGCGACGGAGAACACCGTGGTCGAGGTCGACTGCGACACCGTGACGACCCCATCCCGCACGACCTCCACAAGCAGGTCCTGCGGATCGGCGATGGCATCGGCCGTCACCAGCCACGGACCGAGCGGCGCGAAGCCGTCGAAGCACTTGCCGAGGGCCCACTGGCTCTGCTTTCGCTGCCACGAACGATCCGAGACATCGTTGAGGATCGTGTATCCGGCGACATGCGCGAGGGCCTCCTCGACCGACACCGCGTGCGCACGGCGCCCGATGACGATGGCGAGCTCTCCCTCGTAGTCGGCATCCGTGGCGACGGACGGGATCACGACCTCATCCGCCGGACCGGCGAGGGTGTTCGGCGTCTTGACGAACACGTCCGGGGTGGCGGGATCATCGGCAGTGGGGTCGACCCCATCGGGCACGTGCCCGCGGTAGTTGTACCCGAGGCAGAGGATCTTGCCCGGCGTCACAGGCGCCGCGAGCGTGGTCAGATCCAGCGCAGGCAGCGACGCGGCATCCGCCTGAGCCACCTCGCGTCGCGCGGCGGCGAGTGCGGCGTCGTCGGCGATGAGCGCGATCACATCGTCGGCGAGGTGCCCGAGGTCGAGGACTCGGTCCCCCTCGCCCGTCGCCACGACAGCACCGGGGCGGACGCCGCGGGCGCTCCTCAAGCTGACGAGCCTCACCAGTACCTCGTCCAGTCGGGGCGGGTGACGCGCATGAGGGCCTCGAGGAAGAAGTAGTCGCCCCAGAGCGTGCCTTCGTCCACGCCGTTGTCCTTCGGGAGGTCGTACACGCCATGCAGCAGCAGGGCGTCCGCGTCCTCGGGGTATTCGGGCGTGTAGTTCTCGATGAGGGAGGTCAGGATCGAGTGGGCCCGCTCCGTCCAGGTCTCTGCGCGGGCCGCATCCGTCTCGACGCTCGCCAGCTCGAGCAGGCCGCAGACGGCGATGGCCGCGGCGGAGCTGTCACGCGGCGCGGTGCTGCCGTCGGTGTAGACGAGATCCCAGAAGGGCACCTCGTCGGCCGGCAGGTGGGCGAGGAAGTAGTCCGCGCAGCGCCGGGATGCGTCGAGCAGGCGCTCGTCACCGGTCTCGGTGAAGTTCATCGCGAAGCCGTAGATGCCCCACGCCTGCCCGCGTGCCCAGCATGAGTCATCGAACGCACCCTGCTCGGTGGCACCTCTCAGCGCCTCGCCGGTGTCGGCGTCCCAATAGAAGGTGTGGAACGTCGAGTCGTCCTCGCGCAGAATGTGCTCACGCAGCTGCGCGGAGTGGCGCCGGACCGCGTCGGCGAAGCGCTCGTCGCCCGTCTGCTCGCCGGCCCACGTGAGCAGCGGCATGTTCATGAGGCTGTCGATGATGGTCCGACCCCGCTGAGCGGGATCGGACAGATCTCCCCACGCCTGGATGATGCCGGCCGGTTCGAGGAACCGGCGCATCAGGTGCTCCGCCGCGAGCAGCGCCGCCGCCCGTGCATCCTCGTCGTCGAGCAGCCGCCAGGCCGCGACGGTCGACAGGGTGTACAGGAACCCGAGATCGTGGGTCTCGAGGTCTTCCTCCGCACGCACGCGCCGCTCGAAGTCGGCCGCGTCAGCGAGCGCGGCATCCCGGAACTCATCGTCCCCGGTGAGCTCCCACGCGAGCCAGAGCTGACCCGTGCGGAAGCTGGTCGTCCAACCTCGGTTGCCTCCGACACCGATGCCGCCCGCCGCCGGGCGGAGYAGATAGCGCTCCGAGGTGGTGGTGTCATCKGGGTAGCGCGGGCCGAAGGTCGAGATGTTCCGGCGGATCGTCGACAGCGCAGCGGCGATCGCCGTGTCGGTCGAGGTCCTGCTGATGCCCGGGACGGGCGGGGTGGACGTCATTGAGGGGAGTCTTTCGTTCAGGGAGGCCTCGCCCGCGCTACGCGGCGACGACCCCATCGAGATCGAGCACGGGACGCAGCGTGAAGCGGGAGTTCGTCCACGCGAAGAAGAGGATCGCGGATGCTGTCACGCCCACTCCGATGGCCGGCGCGGCCGTGAACACGCCGGCCTGCACCACGAGCGCCACGAGCGACACAGCAGTGAGGTACCAGCGACGGATGCCGAGCACGGCGCTCGCCCGGAGCACGTCGAGGAGCGGCGCCCGAGGCGCCTCCGCGATCGCGACGAGAGCGAGGAGGCCGACCGCGACCGTCAGCACGGCGAGCACCCCGAGGAGCGGCACGACGACCACGGCCGCGGACGTCGCGGACAGCATCCGCACATCCACGAGCGCGATCGTGACCACCGCGACGACGACCGCGCCGACGACGAGCGCCCGACGCCAGGTGTCGCGGAGTCCCGCCCGGAAGGCGCGGATCGGGCCGAGCCCGCCCTCCGCGTATTCGCGGAAGGAGCGGAACGCGGCCGCGACGCCGGGCGCGGAGAGGGGCGCGGCGAGCGCCAGGAGCGGCCACGAGTGCATCGGATCGGTGGTGACGAGCAGCACCACGAAGGGGAGGCACGACACCAGCAGGAGAAGGTTCACGATCAGGCCGAGGTACAGCATCCCGATGATGCTCGCCCAGTTCTGGTGCGATACGAGGTGCTTCATGTCAGCCCTTCAGCCCGCTCGTGGCGATGCCCTCGACGAAGTACTTCTGTCCGAGCAGGAAGATGATCGCGATCGGGATCACCGAGATCGTCAGGCCCGCGAACAGGAGCGCGTAGTTCGTGTCGTAGAGGTTCGAGACGAAGCTCTTGAGCCCCAGCTGGATGGTCCACAGGTCCGGGTTGCGCAGATAGATGAGCGGTCCGAGGTAGTCGTTCCAGGTGTTGACGAACGTGAGGAGGGTGAGGCTCGCCAGGGCGGGGATCGACAGCGGGAGCATGATCCTGCGCCAGATCGCGTACTCGCTGAGGCCGTCGAGACGCGCGGCCTCGGAGAGCTCCTCGGGGATCGTCTCGTAGAACTGCTTCATCAGGAAGACGCCGAACGCGCCGAACGCCTGCAGCAGGATGATCGACCACAGGGTGTTCGACACCTTGAAGTTCGACAGCAGGATGAACTGCGGGATCATGTAGGACTGCCACGGCACGGCGATCGTCCCGACGTACAGGAGGAACAGCACATCGCGGCCGCGGAAGCGCATCCGGGCGAAGCCGTAGGCGGCGAACGAGCCGGTGAGCACCTGCAGGAACGTCACCACGACCGCCAGGAACAGCGTGTTGCGGATCCAGACGAGCATGTTCGACTCGGTCCAGATGTCGATGTAGTTGTGCCAGACGAACGTCTCGGGCAACCACTTCACCGGCACCGAGAAGACCTCGTTGGCCGACTTGAGCGAGCTCAGCACCATCCATGCGAACGGAGCGAGCAGGCCGATCGCGAAGATGACCAGTCCGACGTACATGGCGATACGCGCAACGCGCCTGCCCGGAGTCAGAGTCCTCGTGTCGATGTCCGCGCGGCGCGGCTCCTCGCCGTCGGCGAGTCGGCGCAGCCCGCGCCGCGACGATGCGGGGGCGGTGAAGTCGGATACCAGGAGTTCGGCGTCCGTTTCGATCTGCTCGGCCATCAGATGCTCCGCTTCCTGTTCCAGAGGAACTGCAGGATCGTCACGATGATGCACATGAAGAAGAGCACGACCGCGGCCGCCGAGGCGTAGCCGAACTGGCTCTCTTCGAAGCCCTTGCGGTAGATGAACTGCGACATCACGAGCGTCGACTGGCCGGGGCCGCCCTCGGTCATGACGAGGATGAGGTCGAAGATCTTGAACGAGTTGATCGTGAGCATCACGGTGACGAAGAACATGGTGGGACGAAGGCACGGGAGGGTGACGTTGACGAACCGCTGCCAGATGCTGGCTCCGTCGACCCGGGCCGCTTCATGCAGCTCCCGGGGAACGGTCTGGAGCCCGGCGAGGAACAGGATCATGTAGTAGCCCATGTCGCGCCAGGTGCTGACGATGACGACGGCGGGCATCGCCCACTGGGGCGAGGTGAGCCAGCCGGGAGGGTTCTGGATGCCGATGAACCGGAGGAACTCGTTGATCGGGCCGTACTCGGGGCTGAAGAGAAGGTTCCAGACCACCGCGATCGCGACGATCGAGGTGATGTAGGGGAAGAACGCCGCTGTGCGGAAGAAGGCGACGCCGCGCAGCTTGTTGTTGAGCAGAAGCGCGAGACCCAGCGAGACGACGATCGTCAGCGGGATGTGCATCGCCGAGTAGTAGAGCGTGTTGATGACCGAGATGCGGAAGCTGCCGTCGCCGATGAGGCGCTGGAAGTTCGCGAGCCCCACCCAGTCGGCCTTGCCGAACACGTTCCAGTTCGTGAACGACATGTAGAAGAGCACGATGATCGGAACGAGCGTGAGCAGTGCGAACCCGATGAAGTTCGGGAGGATGAAGCTCCACCCGATGAGGGCGTTGCGCAGCCGCAGCCTCGAGCCGCGGCGGTAGGCCGGGACGGGCGGCGCAGCCTGGGGCTCGGTGGCGATGATTGTCGCCATGGGGACCTCCGGTTTCAGGAAGAGTGGGGGCGGTGGCCGGCCCGGCCCGAGTCAGGCCGGGCCGGCCACCGAGGGGACTCAGTCGAGTCCGACCTCATTGGAGACGCGGTCCTGCGCCTCTTTGATGGCCTGGTCGACGGGGGTCGAGCCCGACATGATCGCCGTGTGCATGTCGTTGAGGATGCCCTGGATCGCCGCCGTCTTGCTCGACGTCGGGTTCTCCGGGTGCACCTCGTGGGTCGAGTACGCGAACTTCGACAGGTCGTCGGTGGGTGCACCGTCGACGGCGAAGTAGGTCTCGACGACCGGGTCGGTCAGGAGCGCCGGGGTGATGCCGATGCCCGCGAGGACCTCAGCGCCCTTCTCGCTGGCTGCGAAGGCGAGGAAGTCCTTGGCGGCCTGCACCTTGGAGTCGTCGATCGCGGCGTTGATGCCGAAGCCGGTCGGGTCTCCGAAGGTCACGGGCGTGTTGTCCAGGCCCGCGGTCGAGTCGTCCAGCTGCGGGATGGGAGCGATGCCCCAGTCGAAGTCATCCGCGTCGCCCGAGGCCTGCTGGGCGATCAGCGTCGCGACGAACCACGTGCCCATCTGCAGCATCGCGGCGTTCTGCTTGCCGAACTCGCCCTGGTAGGTGAGCTGGTTGGCAGCGCTCGTGTTGTAGTCGATCTGGTCGCCCGCGGCCTGGAGATCGAGCACGTTGTCGTAGAAGGGCGCCATGTACTCGTAGTCGCCCTCGAGCACGTCGGTGTCGGACTGCGCACTGGCGAAGCCCTGGACGGTAGACTGCCAGCGGTGGAGGTAGGCCGCCTTTGCGGCGCTTCCGGATGCTGCGAGACCCGAGTTCAGGTCGGCAGCGGCGTCGTTGTAGTCATCCCACGTCCACGAGCCGTCGGGGTAGTCGACGCCCGCCGCGTCGAAGAGCGCCTTGTTGTAATACAGGACCCAGGAGTCGTTGCGGTAGGGCACCGCGTACGACGCGCCGTCGACCTCGTACGAGCCTGCGCCGCTGATGCCGTCAGGAAGCTCGACATCCGACACGTCGAGGAGCTGGCCGCCTTCGACGAACGTCGGGACGAACTTGACCTCCTTCTGCGTGATGATGTCCGGGCCTGAGCCCGCGGCCAGGTCGGCGGTGAGGAGGGTGTTGTACTCCGCCGCGTCATAGCCCTTGAGCTCGATCGTGACGTCGGGGTTCTCCTCGTGGAACGCGTCGGCCAGCGCCTGGAACTCGGGCGTGGTGTCGAGGCTCCAGCCGGACAGGCTGAGGGTGACGGGGCCCGCGGACTCCGAAGGCTCCGAGCTTTCGCCGGCGCCGCTGCTGCAGGCGGCGAGCGCCAGCGTGGCCACGACGGCGACGCCGGCTGCTGCTGCGAATTTGCGCTTCATTCTTGCTACTCCTTTGTGATTGCTGAGAACCCGCCTTCGGGTCCCCGTCGGGCTGCCGGTCCGCTCAGGCGGGACCGGGGTCTGCGAGGCGACTCGTGGTCACCAGGCCGTCGGGCCAGGTGGCGGTCACCGTGGTCTCCCCGTCGCGCTCGTCGAGCGAGACGGAGGGTTCGGCTGTCGAGACGGCCGGGAGGCCGGCCAGCTCGACGAGCGCGGCGACCCACTCGCCGGCGGCGAGAGGGTGGTCGATGTAGGGCACGACGGCGTCGGGGCCCAGGGGGCTCGCGTCGCGGCGCGAAGCGATCCCCGGCGTGCCGCCTCCGAGGAGGGAGCGGATGCCGCTCCGCAGCCTGCCGGTTCGCACGACGGCTTCCACGCCTTGGGCGTCGCCTGCCGGCATGTCACCGGCGAGAGGCCACCCCCCGATACGGAGGATCAGTCCTGCGCTGTTGGACGCGAGGGCGTCGGCGCGCATCACGCGCAGCTCCCAGGGCCCCCGGACGAGCGAGTGGACCGTGAGCCGGGCCGCCACCTCGGCGTCGCCGTCGATCCCGGACCCGTGGCGGTGGAGGGCGGGCCGGGGGGCGAGCCAGTGGGCGCGCGAGGTCGACGCGGCGATGCCGAGGCGGCCGTGCTCGTCATCCTGGATCCGCACGTCGATGAGCGTCATGGCCGCACGGTGCGTGGCCCTGCCCTGAGAATCGACGATTGCGACCGACTGCTCGAGCGGCTGCTCCCAGCCGGTCGCGTCGACGAGCGGGCTCGTCGCGGTGGAGTAGCCGATGCGCGCATAGAGCGGGGAATCGCCGACGAGGCTGCCCTCGGCGGCGTGGTCGGTGCCGTGGTTGACAAGGCGGACGATGCCGTCGTCGCTCGTTCCCGACACGATCCAGCCCGCGGAGCGGACCGCGCGCAGAGTGTCGTCCACCTCGACCGGCAGGGGTTCTGCCGCCGCGGCCCACACCGGGTGGTCGGCCGGAAGCGAGATGCCGATCAGTCCCTTCACCGCCCAGTAGGGCGAGCCCGGCCCGGAGTAGGACTGCGCGAGGGCGCGCCACTCGTGGTGCCAGCCCATGGTGAGGAGGCCGTCCTCGCGGTCGGGCACGCCGTTGCCCGCGAAGTGGCCGACGATGCGGTCGGCGGCGTGACGCAGGCGCCCGGCTGACAGCGAGGGAACCTGGGCCATCACGCCGATCCAGAACGGGGCCGCGGCCGCGAAGCGGTAGATGAGGCTGCGGCCCTGGATCATCGGCGAGCCGTCGGCGCCCACCAGGGCGATGGCGTCGAGGAGGAAGCGGTCCAGCGCGGCGACGTCCGAGGCGGTCCGGCCGGCGGCGAGTTCCGCCGCACCCTGCATCCGCGCCCACAGGACCGGATAGAGGTGCAGCGCCCAGCCCACGTAGTGGTCGTACGACCGCTCGAAGCCGTCCGACAGCCATCCGTCTTCGCGCACGAGCGAGTCATGGAGGGCGAGGTCGGCCGCGATGTCGTCAGCCGACCAGGGACCGCCGACGGAGCGGAGGAAGGTCTGCACCACCACCCGGAACCACAGCCAGTTCGTCTTCGGGTAGCTGTCGTCTCCGACCACCGGAGCGAGATAGTCGATGACGCGCTGCTGGGTCAGCCCATCGAGCCGATCCCAGATCCACGGCCGCGTCATGTCGAGGACGAGCGCGATCGAGGCGGCCTCGACCTTCGCCTGGGGGTGCTCGTCGAGGCGGACCCACCGGTCGTCTGCGTCGGGGTCCACGCCGGTCGTCACACCACGCCGGTAGAAGTCTGCGAGGTCGTCGAGCCCCTGACCCTGCTCGCCGACGATTCGGAAGCCGGCCAGGAGGAAGGTGCGGGCGAACCCCTCGAGACCGTCCACTGCGCGGCCGTAGCCGCCCTCCTCACCGGGAGGGGTGATGCGGGCAGCGCCCGGAGAAGCCCAGGCGCGGGCCCCGGCGAGCAGGCGGTCGGCGTACTCGAGCCATTGATCGCGCGTCCAGTCGGCCGCGTGCGCCGCAGTGTGCGGCGCCGTCTGCTGGTCGATCGACACGCAATCTCCTTTGAGTGAGTCGTTCGCTGAATGAAGCGATCGGTTGGGAGCGTATCAACCGAAATTGATCATTGCAAGGAGTTTATAGATTGGTTATGATCGTTTCTGATCGGTTTCCTCAACGCGACGCCGCGTTGGCCGTTCGATGCAGAGGAGTCGGCCCGAACGATGGTTGCCCAGACGGATGCTGTCGACCTGCGAACCGCTGCGTCGTTTCGGGGCCCGTTGGCCGATGTCTTCGAACGCCAGGCGGGTGTCGCTCGCGGCGGCCTCCCGAGTGTGCTTCCCTCCCTGCTCAGAGCACCCGGGGACGCTCTGCCCGTTCCTCCGGGAGCCGATCGCTCGGGGTGGCCGGGTGCCGTCGATGCTCCCACGGCCGACGCGGTCCTCGCCCGCGCCTCAGCCGACATCGGTCTCCCCTGGCCCCAGCCCCGCGCGCACGATGCCGCCAGGGTGCACTCCGACGGCGACCGCGACACGTGGGAGCAGGCCGCCTTTGCGCGCCAGCGGCGCCTGAGCCGTGCGGTGGTCGCGGCCGCCGTGACCGACCAGGACGACTGGTACGCAGAGGTGCTGGACGGCGTCATGATGCTGTGCGAGCAGAGCTCGTGGTGCTGGCCCGCCCATGACGATGTGTTCCGCGAGCGCGGATGGGTGCTGGGCGACGTGGATGCCCCGTACCTCGACCTCGGTGCGGGCGAGGTCGTGGGCCAGCTCGCCTGGCTCGACCACCTCGTCGGCCAGGACCTCGAGGAGCGGTATCCGGGTGTGCGGGCACGCATCCGGCGCGAGGCCCGCCTCCGTGTGATCGAGCCGTTCGTCGGACGCCGGGAGTGGCACTGGCTGGGGCTCGACGGCGACGTCCACAACTGGAGCCCCTGGATCCACGGCAACGTGCTCGTCGCGGCGCTCGTGCTCATGGAGGCCGACGACCCCGCGCGCGCCGAGGTGGTCGCGCTCACCATCGAGGGGATCGACCGGTACGTGGCGGTGCTCCCCCGCGACGGCGCGATCGACGAAGGCTACGCCTACTGGTGGAACGGCGCCTGCCGGGCCCTCGAGGCGCTGGACATCCTGTCCTCCGCGACGGACGGCCGCCTCGACGCGTTCGAGGTGCCCGCGCTCCGCGCCACGGTCGCCTTCCCCCACCGGATGCACCTGGGTGGATCGTGGTACCTCAACCTCGCCGATGGCCCCGCGCGGCCACCTCTCGCGCAGCCATGGCACTGTCTCCACCGCGCCGCGCGTCGGGTGGGAGACGCGGACGCCGAAGCCCACGCCGCCGCCCACCGCGGGCGTGCGTCGGAGAGGTGGGAGCCGGGCGCTGATCCCCACGGGGGTGCCGCCGCGGATGAGATGGATGGCCTCGGTCGTCTGCTGCGCGGGATGACCGACCGGGCATGGGTCGCCGCCGCGGAGGGTTCGTCGCCGCTTCCGCGCGATTCGTGGCTGCCCTCGACTCAGGTGCTCGTCGCACGCCAGGCCGCCGGTTCGGCGGCCGGACTCGCGCTCGCGGTCAAGGGCGGGCACAACGGCGAGCATCACAATCACAACGACGTCGGCTCGTTCGTCATCGCCGCGGACGGCGTGCCCGTGATCGTCGACGCGGGACGCCCGACCTACACGGCGCAGACCTTCGGCCCTGACCGGTACGCGATCTGGACGATGCAGAGCGGCTGGCACAACGTGCCGGTCATCGGCGGGCGGGAGCAGCTGCCGGGCCGGGAGCATTCAGCCCGCGGCGTGGCGGTCGAGGTGTCGGATGAGGCGACCTCACTCAGCCTGGACATCGCCGGAGCCTACGACGGGGTGGCCTCGTGGCACCGCTTCGCGCGACTCGAGCGCACCGGGCGCGTCGCGATCGACGACGCGTGGGATGCCGTCGGCCTCGACGGCGAGACTTCGGTGCGACTTCTGATCGCGGGCGAGGTGGTGATCGAAGGCGACTCCGCCCTCGTGACCCCGCTCGAGGATGCGACACCGGTGCGCGTGCGGTGGAGTGCCGCCGCCGCGAGGCTCGTCCAGCGCGAGCTGGACGATCCGATGCTGTCCGCGGTGTGGGGCGAACGCCTGACACGGCTCGACCTGATCCCAACCGCCGTGGACCGCCTCTCGGTCACGGTAGAACTAGTCAAGACGACCGGTGAGGACCCCCGATGACGGACCACGAGATCCAAGCTCCGCTGGGCGCCGAGCGCCGCGCCTACGTGATGGCGGCGCTGGGCCGCGAGGGCGTCGTGCGCATCGCGCAGCTCATCGACGAGCTCGGCGTCGCGCCCGTCACGCTCCGGCGCGACCTGGCGCAGATGGAGCAGGAAGGGCTGCTGGTGCGGGTGCACGGCGGCGCGGTGCCGGCCGGCGACGCCGGGTCAACCACGGGGACGCCTGCGGGCGGCCCCGTGGTGGACGCAGGGTCGATCGCGGTGCTCGTCCCCTCGCTGAACTACTACTGGCCGGGGGTCGTCCGCGGTGCGGAGGCGGAGGCCAAGCGGCTCGGCATGGGAGTCGTGCTGCGCGGGGCTTCGTACGAGCTTCAGGACGAGCGCCCGGTGCTGGAGCGGCTGGTGCACACCGACAACGTGCGGGGACTCATCGTCGCGCCCAACACCGACACGCCCCACGCGCAGGATGTCGTCCAGTGGCTCGCCCAGTGCGGAGCGCCGAGCGTCCTGGTCGAGCGGGACGCGGTGCTCCTGCCGGGAGGCACTCCCGTCGAGTCGGTGACGACCGACCATGCTCTCGGCGCCGTGCTCGCCGCGCGCCATCTCGCCGCGCTCGGCCACCGCAAGGTGGGGCTGATCATCTCGCGCGACTCCCCCACCTCGCGCAAGATCACGCGGGGATGGCAGGCGGCGTGCCGCGAGCTCGGACTCACACCGACGGATCACTTCGAGTCGATGCTCCCTCCGCGCACCAGCCCCGACTTCTCGGCCGTCGTCGATGCGGCCCTGGACTCCGCGCTCACCAACGGCGTGACTGCTTTGGTGGTCCACTCCGATCCCGAGGCGATGGCATTCGTCGACCTCGCACTGAACCGCGGCATCTCGGTGCCCCACGACCTCTCGGTGATCGCGTACGACGATGAGGTGGCCGAGCTGTTCACGCCCGCGCTGACGGCCGTCAGTCCGCCCCGCGGCGACGTGGGCCAGGCCGCCGTCGACCTGCTCGCGCGGCGTCTGGACGACCCGAACCGACCCGTGCACCGAGTCGTGCTGAGTCCCACCCTCAACGTGCGCGGATCGACAGCTCCGCCGCGTCGCGCCTGACCTGATCCCGCCCGTCGCGCCGGCGCATGAGGACGGTCCGGCGCCGCCGTCAGACTCCGGCGAGCACAGCCTCGCGCCACGCGGTCAGCGCGACGGCGATCGCGCGCGAATCCGCCCAGGGGATCTCGGGCGCTTCCAGGCGCCCTTCGGCCAGCGCGAGCGATACGGCATCCGCTTCGGCGGCCATCGGCTGGATCGATGGGAACGTCAGGACGCGCTCGTCCGAACCGCGGCGGACGATCACGCTGGTTGCACTCCCGGCGCGGTCTCCCCATGCATCCGGAAGCTCGATCGTGCCCTTCTCGCACCGGATCACGGCGGACGCCGGCAGATCGCGCAGAATCGACGTCTCGAGCGCTGCCACCACTCCGCCGAGGCCGAACTCCGCACGCGCGTGCCCGTCGACCCCCTCGACGACGTCGCCGGATGCCGAGAGCAGGGCGACCCAGGACGGCACGGCGTCGTCGGGCCGCGGCATCCCACCCGCCCGTGCCACGTCGACCGCGAGCGAGACCGGATAGCAGCCGACATCGAGGATGGCGCCGCCGGCCAGTGCGGGGTCGAAGAGCCGTCCGCTCCGGGAGCCGGCCTCGAAGCCGAAGGCGGCCTCGACCCGCTCGGGGGCGCCGAGCTCTCCGCTCGCGAGGATCGCTCGCAGATTCTCCGCCAGCGGACCGAAGCGCGTCTTGAACGCCTCGACGAACGGCCGTTCGGCGCGCAGGGCCGCCGCCAGGATCCGTTCGACCTCGTCGGCCGTGGGACTCGCCGGCTTCTCGCACAGCACGGCCTTGCCGGCCTCGAGCGCGCGGATCGCGAGGTCGGCGTGCGTGGTGTGGACGGTGCCGATGTAGACGGCATCGACGTCGTCGCGCGCGAGGATCGCGTCGTACGTGCCCGACGCCTCTGCTCCATGCTCGGCGGCGAAGGCGGCGGCGCGCTCAGGCGACGAGCTGCCCACGGCGTGCAGCACTCCATGAGTCGAACTGCGCAGTCCGGTCACGAAATCTCTGCTGATCGCTCCGGGTCCGAGGACGGCCCACCTGGTCTGTTGCATGCGCCCGATGCTATCGATTCCCGGCGTGCGCTTCGGTGCGGAGGCTCGCTCGTCGGCCACGTCTGCGGAGAACCCGGACTGCCCGGACGGACACCACGTCGGCCGGAACGAGGGATCACCCTCGCTCCGGCCGACTGTGGGGTCCTACTTGAGGCGGAACTGCGCCTTCAGCTCCGAGCCGTCATCGCTGCGGATGATGACGTCGAGACATCCGGTCGCACCCTTCGTCGTCTTCCAGTTGTACTGGAACCGGCCCGACTGGGCGTCGTAGACCAGCGAGGTGCCGCCTGTGACGGTCGTCTCGATCTCGTCGACCGGTGCCGACGGGTCACAGGAGTGCTGCACCGTGCGCAAGCCGGCGATCGCGCTTGTCGACGTCAGCTCCTGGTCGCCCGCGAACAGCTCGAACTTCAGGGAGACAGTCGAACCCGCCTTGACGACATTCACGATGTCTCCCATGTCGACCGGGGCGTAGAAGCCCTGGAACGTCCACGGGGTGACCGTGTACGACCGCGTCTCGGTGTGCTCGTTGCCCGCACGATCCTTGGCGAGAGCGGTCAGCGTGTGCGTGCCGACTGCGGTGCTGTAACCGGTGACGGCGCATCCGTCCTCGCCTGATACGGCATCCGCTGCCGTGCAGTCCGGCGCAGCCGGCACCGCGCCGTAGACGAACGACCCGCCATCGGCGATCGCACCGCTCCAGGTGAGCGTCGGCGCTTCGGTGTCCACCTTGGCGGTCAGCTCCACGACCTCCGAGACGTGTCCGGCGGTGTCCGTGGCCCGCGCCGCGAACACGTGCCGGCCTTCCGGCAGCTCGACCGGTGACGAGTACGCCTGCCAGGCCGCGCCGTCCAGGCGATACTCCACCGATGCGAGCGGCGACGGGGCCGCGTCTGTCGCGACCACCGTGACGCGGGGGGCGGTGGTGTACCAGCCGGTGGCGCCCGGCTCCGGGGAGTCCAGCGTGACGACCGGTGCGCCCGAGCGGACGTCGATCGTGAAGGTGGCCGTCATCCTCGGATCGGCGTTGAACGAGACCGTCACCGTCTTCGTGCCTGTTGTGGCGGAGTCGAACCCCGTCGCGGTGTACTCGGAAGGATCGAGCACCCGCGAGCCCCCCGACGCCAGCTCACCCGACACCTCGAGCCCGGCAGGTTCGAACTCGTCACCGACTTCGTAAGCCGTCTTGCTCGGGGGTGTCTTGATGGCGATCGACATGGGTGTCGGCACCTTGGGCAGCGTGACGGATGCTGTCGGAGCCGATCGGTCGCCATCGCCGAGCTGGTTCACCCCGGCGATCTCGTAGGCGTGCGTCGACCCGAGGTCGAGGTCCTTCACCGTGCAGCTCGTCCCGTCCACCTCGCAGACCGGCGCGGTTCCTCCCACCTCGTAGACGTGGTAGCCCGTGAATCCGCGGCCGGGCGTGGCTGCGGCATCCCAGGTGACGGTGATGGAGGTGTCACCGGTCGCAACCGCCTTCGCGTTCAGCGGGGCCGGGGCCTTGGTGATGTCCTTGACCGCGAGCCACGAGATGACCGGCTTCTCCGCACCGGCGCCCTCGTTCGTCACGACGTACTGCACTGTGGCGGGCGCGTCGAGCGTGAAGGTGAGCTCGGCGGCGAGCGGAGTGTTCGTGCCTGCGAGCGGGATGGTGGCCTTCGCGAGCTCGACACCTCCGGCCGAGACCGTCTGATACATCGATCGGCTCAGGTTCCACCATTCGGTGAAGCCGCCGGTCAAGGTGTACGTTCCCGCGTCGAGGGGCAGCCGGTAGACGAGCTTCGTCGTGTCTTGGTAGAGACCCGTCGAGTACTTGTCGTTGATATCGGTCGTGCTCTTGACCTTCATCCCGTCGGCGACGTAGCCCCACTGGTCTGCGGATGCCGAGACCTGGTCGATCTTGTCGTTGCGCAGTGCGGGAACCGACTTCTTGACGGCGGCGTACTGCGGGGAGTCCGCTCCGCCGGTGCCCGAGTCGATGTAGTACACCAGGAGCGACGGGACGATCTCGAAGGCCGCGACGACCGGCTGCCCGCTGGCGGTGAGGCGCCCCGTAGCCGTGAGCTTCGCGTACTCGGCTCGGGGCTGGGCGACGGATGCGGCATCCCAGGTGACCGAGGTCGGGGTGCCGGCGACATCGACCTTCGCAGGCAGCGGTTCCTTCAGGCCCAGAGCACCCAGCACGCCCAGGTCGCGCGGCAGCGTCTGGACGTAGACGAGCGCGAGGCGGGCGTTGAAGCCGCTCGTGCCGTTCGTGCCGAACTCGAGGTCGACCACGCCGGCGGTGTCGAGCGTGACGGACTGGGCCACCGGTGTGGCGGCACCCGTCGACACGGCGGTCTTGGTCGTCGACTTGCCGGCCGCCTTCACCGTCGAGTAGACGTTCGTCGTGGTCGCCGCCCGCGGCGCCTGCACGCCGACGATGTTGTAGTTGCCGGCGGGGAGGGTCAGGTGGTACGTGATGGGCTTGCTGAAGTCCGCCCCGACGTACGACGAGCCCCAGTCCGCGGGGGTGCCCGCCGCCACGGTCGTCGCGGTGGTCGAGTACCCCCACGTGGTGCCCGCCGTGGTGCCGTCCCACTTCTGGTCGCTCGTGCCGTTGAGCAGGTTGGCGAATGCGCTCTTCACTGCCGAGTAGACCGAGCCGGCCGGAGCTCCCGAGGAGCCCGAGTCGATGAAGTACGTCAGGTCGGCCGGGACGACGACGACCGTCGCGCTGAAGCGCTGGTAGACCCCCGCACCCGTCTTCTCGGACGTGCGACCCGTCGCGGCGAACGAGGCGAGCTCCGCCGTGCTCTTGGCGGCGTCGACCGAGCCGAGGCTCCACGTGACCTTCGCCGGTGCCCCGGCGAGTGTGAGGGTCGCAGGAAGCTTGCGGTCCTTCGGCGTGATGGTGACGACACCGAGATCGATGACGTCCGTGCTCACGTCCTTCGGCGTGAGGCGGTCAGCGGCGGCCGAGAGGCGCGCCGCGAGGGCGATGGCGCCCTCGGCGTCGAGCCCGTAGGCCACCGGGTCGGCGACGGCTGCCTTCGCGTCCGCGAGGACCGCGGCGAACACGGCCCACGTCTCGGCGCTGTACTCGCTCTCGCTGAAGCCCTTCACCGAGTCGGCGAGCGCCGACAGCGGGTTCCTGTCGACCTTGGTCGAATCCGCGTTCGCCTTCACGACTCCGACGGCGTCGACGTTGATCGACTCCGTGTTCGCCGTCTTGATGACGACGGTGTGGGCGGCGTTCTTCAGCCCGCGCAGGACGAACGTCGTCCGCTCGCTTCCCGATGCGTACGTCGGCGCGGACGCGACGATCTGCACGCCGTCCACGACGACGTCGAGCGTCGGCGTGCCGCTGTTCGTGCCGATGATGTCCAGACCCGTGCCCGTGAAGGCGTAGGTGAGGGCGGCGCCCTTGGCGGTGCTCTTCGACGCCGTGCGCTGCCACTCGAACATGCCCTGGCCGTTGATGTGGCTCCAGTTCGCGTCGAAGCTGAGGACCTTCTTCGACGTGTCAGCCCAGCTCGTCCGGTGCATGCCGTCGATGACATCCGTGTAGTACGGGGTGTAGCCCGCGACCGGCACGACCTTCAGGTTGTCGAACTGCACGAAGGTGAAGCTCGACCCCAGCTGGATACGCCCCGTCGCCTGGGGAGCGGGATCCGTGTAGCTCGCAACCTCGATTCCGTTGACGGATGCCGTGTACACGGCGCCCGCGACCTTGACGGCGATGCTGTTCCACACGCCGGGCCCGGCCTTGAAGCCTGCGGCCGCGGGCACGGTGCCGGTCGAGAGCGTGCTGCCGAACCGCAGGAAGGTCCAGGTGCCGGCCGCGTCGACCTTCAGCTCCGCAGCCGAAACGCTCTGGCCGTTGGCCGTGCCGCCCTGCTCGCGGGCCCCGATCGTGGCGTACTGCGCTCCCGCGGCCTCGAACAGGACATCGGCAGAGACCGTGTAGTTGGCCCAGCGGGAATCGCCGATCGTCGTCTTCGGGTCGCCGCCGTTCCAGGCGCTCCCGGCCATGCCGGGGCCGACCTGCTGACGCAACACGCGGGAGTGCGCGGCATCCGTCGTCGCCACCGACTCGAACGCGCCGTTCGTGTCGTTCGTGTACCGCGGCGTCGCGCCGTTGTCCTCGCTCTGCACCGTCGGCGTGCCGGCGGGCTTCACCTTGCTGCCGCGGGCATCGACGAAGGACTGGCCGGAGTCGACGAGCGCGCGGGTGCCGGGGTCGTAGCCCTTGATGTTCCCGAGGTCCTTGTAGTCGAAGTCGTCGGCGTAGATCGTGCCGTCGTTCGTGACGCCGTTGACGCTGCCGGACGCGTCCGTGTCGAGCACGTCACGGCCGCCATCGACATCCGTGTACTCCTTGGAGCTCGGCAGCGAGCTGCCGTAGCCCTCCTTCGCGACGAGGGTGCCATCGGCGCGCTTCGTCGCGTGGTCGAGCGAGGTGGCCGTGGCCGTCGACCAGGGCTTGACGGTCACCGAGTACATTCCGGTGGCGTCGGGCGCGAGCTCGGCGACCGGCTGGAGGTAGTTCGCGTCGTACGCCTCGCCGGCGTCGGCCGCCCGCGTCTCCCACACCTCGACGGTCTGGTCGGCGCCGAGCTTCAGCTCCTTCGCGGTGATCCGGTAGGTCTTGGTGAACTTGCTGTCGTTGACGATCACCGTCGAGAAGTCCGAGGCATCCGGGGCGGCCAGCGTCGTGTACGACGCTCCCCCGGCGCGCGCGCCGCTCGGCGGGTTGCCCGTGCCGAGCTCGCTGCCCGACGCCTTCGGGATCGCGCGCCAGATGCCGGCGGTGTTGTCGCCGTTCTCCCACCCGAGCTTGGCGAACTGGGTGAACTGCTCGAGGACGGCGAGGCCGCCGTCGTAATAGATCCACCCTGACCAGGGGTCGCGGGCGTTGACGAGCTCCTTGGACGAGTACTGGAAGCCGTCGTAGAAGGAGCCGATCGCGGGCTGGAACACGTTCATCGTGCGCCGCGAGGCGGTGAACCCGGTCGTGATCCAGTTGCCCATCTCGAGGGCGCTGTTCGTGCCGCCGAACTGGGTGCCGACGCCGCCCTGCTCGTCGCTCGCGTTGTTGTTCGGCCGGTCGGCGGAGTTGGAGAAGGTCGACTGGCCCTCCGAGTTCCACACCTCGCGATCGAGCTGCTCGGCGATCTTCTTCATGTTGCCGGCGCTGTCGTCGGCGCTCGAGTAGTGGAAGCCGACGATGTCGACCGCGTTGCGCAGCGACGGGTCGGTCGACGAGGTCATGGCGTTGCCGAGAGCGACGGGCGGGGTTCCCACCGTGTCGCCCGCGATCGTCCTGATCGCGGTGAAGAGGCGCTTTTCATCGGCGCTCTTGAAGCCGTTGTTCGGGTCGCCGCTGGAGGCGCCCTCGTATCCCTTGGCGTCGCCGCGCACCCATCCCGCGAAGTCCTTGTAGAGCTGCTGGTCGGGAGTGCCGGTCTCGTTCGTGTCCGGGTTGATCGAATCCACCATGATGCCGTACTCGCGGTAGGCGGCCAGGACCGTGTTCTTGAACCAGATGTACTGGTCGGCGTGGCTCGCCACCCAGGTGGGGCGGTTCCAGCGCAGGAGGCTCAGGTGGATGTCGCCGTGCGCGACGAGCTGGGCGTCGGCGGCGAGCTGGAAGCCCGGCTCGCGGAGAACGTTCGGGTACTCGTCCCGGGAGCGCATCGTCGAGGCGTTCGGACCGGTCGAGGTGTTGCGGTCGTTGCCCATCTCGATCTTGACGGTGTTCATGATCGGGTGATCGCCGCCGAAGAGCGTCTCGATGAGCTCCCAGTACTTGTCAGGATGCTGCGACTTGTAGTCGAGGAGGAGCGCGCTGGTCGAGTTGGCCGACAGCACGCCGAAGCCCTTGAAGGTCAGGCCGTTCCTGTTCTGAGCCGTCGCCGCGATATCTGCGCCCGCCACCGTCACGACGACCGGGTCCGCCCCTGCTGCCTGCGCGGCAAGCGGCGCGGTGAGCGGCGCCAGCACGACGGCGGCCGTCACAGCCGCAGTCACCGCGATCCGCGACCGGCGCGAAGCACCTTCATCCTTCGAGCGGGGCATCATTGCTTCCCACATCTGCGTTCTCCATCCGTCGTACCGCAGCGCACGGCACCGTGCGTCTGAGATTCTCCGCCGTCGCACGCGCTTATCGAAGCGATCCGAACATAAACGTTCATCCTTGATTCAAAACGAACATCGAATTAGCATTCGACTGTGGACCCTCCTGCCGAGCCGACGCCGTTCGGCCTCTCCCGACGCGAGCGCATCCTCGACGAGTTGCGGCGCGCGGGCGCCGTCCGGGTCTCAGACCTCGCTCGAGAGCTCGGAGTCGCGGAACTCACGGTTCGCAGAGACATCAGCCAGCTGGCGGACCGCGGGCTGCTCACGCGCGTTCACGGCGGAGCGACTCTCCGCAGCCGCCTGGACACGACGGTTCCGGCCGGGTCGGCGGCAGCGCCACCCGTCCGCTACCGCGTCGGCATGGTGGTGCCGTCGCTGAGCTACTACTGGCCGCACATCATCATCGGCGCGCGCGCAGCCGCGACCGATCTCGGTGTTCAGCTCATCCTGCGCGGCGCGAGCTACTCCGTCGACGACCAGCGACGGCAGATCGCATCGCTCATCGAGGGAGGCAGTCTGCACGGGCTCATCGTCGCACCGGAGACGCTGGGTGCCGACGGGCGGGCGCTGCTTCACTGGCTCGAGTCCTTGCCGATCCCGGTCGTCCTCTCCGAACGACGAGTGCCTTCCACGCTCGCGCTGACGAGCCTCGAATGGGTCACGACGGATCACGTCTTCGGCGGTTCTCTTGCGGCCGATCATCTGGCGTCGCTCGKCCATCGACGAGTGGGCATCCTCACGTCCGTCGGGTCACCGACATCCTGGCAGCTGCGCCGAGGCTGGGATCGCGCAGTCACCGAACTGGGACTCGAATGCCCCGTCGACGTCGATGCGACGCTCGACGCCATGGACGGCATCGCCCGCGACGCGCTCATCGCCGATCTCCTCGAACGATGCCGGCAGACCTCGACGACTGCGCTGCTCATCCACAACGACCCGCAGGCGGTGCTGGTGCAGCAGCATGCGCGAGACCACGGCTGGACCATACCCACCGACCTCGCGATCATGGCCTACGACGACGAGGTCGCCGAGAGCGCGGAGCCGCCCATCACGGCGCTTCGCCCGCCGAAGCAGCACGTCGGCCGTCTCGCCGTCGAGACGATGGTGGACCGCCTCACCGACGGCGCCCGGCGCCCCGTGCAGCGGACCTACGTCCTGCCCGTTCTTCATCCTCGTGAGTCGACAGTGTCGCGTGGCGTCGCCACCGCGGCCGCCGGCCACGCCGTTCCCGCGGTTCGGTGACGAAATGTGCCTCGCGTCTGTCCACCTCACGGAGCGCCCGCGGCGTTGATGGCCCTTCCGGCTGCCCGCGGTGAAACACTGGAAGCCCGCTGTCGCGCCTGCGCGCCCTGACCCACCAACGGAGCGAACGATGACACAGCTCGAAATCGGCACCACCGCCCCCGACTTCACCCTGACCGACGCCACCGGTGCCGACCGATCGCTGTCGGATTACCGCGGCCGAAAGGTCATCGTGTACTTCTACCCGGCCGCATTCACGCCTGGATGCACGACCGAGGCCTGTGACTTCCGCGACAACCTGGGCTCGCTCACGGGCGCCGGCTACACGGTGCTCGGAATCTCGCCCGATCCGGTCGAGCGGCTCAAGGAGTTCGCCGACGCTGAGCAGCTGGCCTTCCCGCTGCTGTCGGACGAGGGTGCTGAGGTCGCCAAGTCGTGGGGGGCCTGGGGGGAGAAGACGGTCGGCGACCGCACGTTCGAGGGCCTGATCCGCTCGACGATGGTCGTCGACGAAGAGGGTCGGCTTCAGTCGATCGAGTACCACGTCGACCCCCACGGGCACGTCGGACGACTGCGCGAGGCGCTCGCCTCCTGACGAGGCGTCCGGGCCGTCGCGACTGGTCCCGAGCGGTCATTCTGATCGAGGATGCCGCGCTGCCGGTTCCAGGTTCTCCACGACGCGGTAGGTGGACAGACTCCCCGGTCCGACGACCTCGGAGGACACCAGCTCGAGGTGCGCGGCATTGGGAAACAGCTTCTTGCCCTGGCCGAGGGCGACGGGGAAGGTGATGAGGCGGTACTCGTCGATGAGTTTCGCGTCCCGCAGCTKGGCGATGACAGACTCGCTGCCGATCACGACGATGTCGTGCGCTTGTGTCGTCTTGCCGACCCACTCTTCGAGGGGACCGGAGACCGGCCGCGAATTCGTCCAGACGGCGTCGGGCAGATCGCGATGGGTTGCGACGGCCTTCTGCGCGTCATTCATCTGCAACGCGAACTCTGAGTCGCGGGGTGGCCAGAGTTCGCTGAAGTGATCCCAGGTGCGCCGGCCGAACAGCAGCACGCCCTTCTGCATGATGCTGCCGAGGCGGAACTTGTCGCCCGCGATACCCTCGGCCCCATACCGCATCGCCCAGCCGCCGGCGGTGGTGCCGTCGTTGCCGTCGGGGTCCTCGACGACCCCGTCGAGCGTGATGTACTGCACGACGATCACTCGTCCCATGGTGTGCCCCCTCCGGGTGGTCAACTCGCGTTGAGGACGGCTCCGGCGCTCTCGATACGTTGGCGGAGGGTCGCGTGCTCGGCTGCTTCGAGCGCTTCATCGCCCTCGAAGAAGTTCGGATGCCCGACACCTGTTGCCAGAAAGGCAGCGAGGCTCCCCCGGATGTAGGTCCCCCACGCGTTGGAGCACGCTGCGTAGCATTCGACCTCGGGCTTCAGCCCTTCGTGCGTGAACGTCACCTGCGAGCCCGCATCGGATGGGGTGATCTCGAACCGGACGGTCGTGCCGTTCCACTCCTGCTTGTCATCGACGAAGCTGAGGTAGCTGCCCGTGACGATCCATGCGATGCGGCGACCGGGTTCGAGCTCGGTGACCCGGAACCCGCTGTAGTGCAGGCCTGGCACGACATAGACGAACTCGTCGCCCTCGGCCGTTGTGGTGCCCGTGATGCGGCCCCACCAGCCCGCGACATCGTTGATCGCGTCGTAGACCTCTGCGGGCGTTCTGTCGACCGTGATGGTGGCGGTGTAGTCGGCGCTCATCGTGTGACTCCCTTGTTCCCGTGAGACGCTAGTCCGCTTACTTGCATCATGCAAGTGCTAATGTCGAGTCCATGCTGGGCAAGACGTACGACACGCAGGTGTGCTCGATCGCGCGATCGCTCGAACTCGTCGGCGAGCGGTGGAGCCTGCTGATCATCCGAGACGCTCTGTTCGCTCGGGTCACGCGGTTCGGCGACTTCCAGCACAATCTCGGCATCGCGACGAACGTGCTGGCCGCACGCCTGGATGCCTTCGTCAACAGCGGCATCATGCACCGCGAGGGTTCGGCCGACTATGTGCTCACCACCAAGGGGCAGGCGCTCGCGACCGCGCTGATCGCCTTGACGGAGTGGGGAGACGACTGGGCAGCGCCCGGCGAGCCGCCGATCCTGTATCGACACGGATCGTGCGGTCAGCCAGTCAGTGGGCGGGTCGTGTGCGAGGAATGCGGAGTGATCGACGCCGGCGAGGCGAAGGTGCAGATCGGACCCGGGATGCCGGCGGAGTACGTCGCCGCGCGCCGCGGGGGTCAGCGGGCGCCATAGTCGCAACGCAGCGCGCCGACGATGAACGGGAATGCTGTGGCCGCGACGACTGCTCCATTGACCGGCAAGGACATGAGGGCTAGCGTGACGCCCAACGGGTGCTTGAGAGCGCTCCCATGCGACTCTTCTCGCGTCCGACATCCTCCGTTCCAAAGGAAACGTCGTGACCACTCGCCTGGCTGTCGCCTGCCCTCGCTTGCCTGCTCGCCCCGATCTGCGCCCCATCGCCATCGTGCTTGCCTTCGCCCTCGTCGTGGGCGCTCTCGTCATCGGCCTCCCACGAAAAGCCAGCGCCGCGACGGTGGGCGCCGGGTCGTACACCACGACACTTCCCGCCGGGCAGCTTCTGCCCTCGGGGTGCGGCGATCTTTCCACCAACCCGAGAGCCGCGCTCACCGCGAACGCCCCTCAGGGGCCGATCCCCACCAACGACTGGTGGACATCGATCCTGTGGAAGAAGACCGACTGCGCGTTCGGCGAGCCCCTTCACGCACATCCCGCCTCCTACGACACGTTCCCCGGAGGCCTCGGGATCTCCCACACGACGACTCCCGTCGTCACCGGCAGCGCCACCGGAGTCGGTGAGTACAAGTTTCCCTATATCCGGGACGTGCTCGTGGGGATGCCCGGACTCCAAGCCGGCAGAGTGATGGTCGACGGCTGGTCGGACTGGACCGTCTCACCGCAGTGGACCGACGGCGTACGGACTATGACGGCCACCATCGGCCATGGTCTGCCGATGTCGTACTACCGCGTGTCCGGTGGGGGCGCGCAGCTGCTCGTCGACGGGTCGCCGAGGATCTGGAGCTCGGGCGGAAGCCGGATCGGCTTCACGATCCGTGGTCATGACTATGTCGCTTACGCCCCGACCGGTGCACTCTGGACCGTGAACGGTGGCGTGATCACTTCCAGCCTCGCCGGGAAGTCGTACTTCACCGTGGCGGTGCTTCCGAGCACGGCATCCAGTACGGACGCCCAACGCAACTCATTCGCCGACAGCTATGGACGGTTCGCGCACTCGCACGTCACCGGAACAGCTGTGGACTACCGCTACGATCCTGCTTCCGGCTCGGTGCAGACCACCTATCGGCTCATCACGACGCCGCGTGAGGGCAGCCAGTCGGGAACCGTGGTGGCGCTCTACCCCCATCAGTGGAAGGCCTTGTCGGGCGGCACCCCGATCGCTGATGAGTACGTCTCCCCACGCGGACGGATGAAGACTCTCGTTGGCGTGACGTCGTTCACCACGACGATGAAGTTCCACGGCATCCTGCCCGAAGTGCCCGCAGTGGCAACGTCCTCCGGCGCCGACCGGACCGAGATGGACCGCCTGCTGAACGAAGTCGCCAACGATCCTGCCGGTGAGCAGAAGCCGGACACGTACTGGGCCGGCAAAGCCCTCGGACGGGCCGCCCGGATCGCCGAGATCGCTGACCAGCTGGGCAACACGGCCGTCCGCGACAGGGCGCTGACCACGATCAAGCAGACACTGACCAACTGGCTCACCGCCTCGGCCGGCGAAACGGACCACCTCTTCTACTATGACCAGAAGTGGGGCACCTTGATCGGCTACAACGCGAGCTACGGCTCCGATCAAGAGCTCAATGATCACCACTTCCACTACGGCTACTTCATCGCCGCCGCAGCCACGCTGGCCAAGTTCGATCCGACCTGGGCCGGGGCCGGCCAATACGGAGGCATGATCGACCTGCTGATCCGCGACGCGAACAACTACGACCGCTCCGACGTCCGATTCCCCTACCTCCGTGACTTCGACGTCTACGCCGGTCACGACTGGGCCTCCGGGCACGGCGCCTTCGCCTCCGGGAACAACCAGGAATCCAGTTCGGAAGGGATGAACTTCGCCGGCGCCCTGATCCAGTGGGGGCAGGCCACCGGGAACGCCGCCATCCGCGACGCCGGCGTGTATATCTATGCGACGCAGGCGGCGGCCATCGAGGAGTACTGGTTCGACGTCGACGACGAGGTGTTTCCTGCGGCCTTCCCGCATAGCACCGTGGGGATGGTCTGGGGCGACGGTGGCGCGTACGCCACGTGGTTCACCGACATGCCGGAGAAGATCCACGGCATCAACCAGCTGCCCATCACCGGCAGCCACCTGTACCTGGGGCTCAACCCCAGCTACAACAAGATCAACTACGACGAGATCGTGCGCAACGCCGGTGAACCGCGAGCGTGGCAGGACATCCTCTGGGAGTTCCTCGCCCTCGGTGACCCCGACCTCGCCCTGAGCAAGTTCCGCGCCAACCCGGGCTTCGCATCCGAGGAAGGGGAGAGCAAAGCACACACCTTCCACTGGATCCGCAACCTGGCCGCCTTGGGAGTCCTCGACCCCACGCTCACCGCAGATCATCCCCTCGCGGCTGCGTTCATCAAGGGTGGTCAGCGGACCTATGTCGCGGCGAACGTCTCATCGTCTGCGCTGACGGTGACCTTCTCCAACGGCACGAGAGTCAACGTCCCGGCCGGCAAGACCGTGGCCACCGGTGCACAGAACTGGTCGGGAGGGAACGCCATCGGCCGACCGGGCCCGAGCGGGACTCCGACACCGACACCGTCGCTGCCACCGACACCGACGGCCACTCCGACTCCCACTCCCACTCGTACGCCCTCTCCCACTCCGACTCCGACTCCCACGCCCACGCCGACGCCGACGCCGACGCCCGTCGCAGTCGGCACCCTGTACCTGGGCGTCAACGGGTCTCTCGGGGCGGCAAGTGCCGCTGGCGCGAGAACGCTCGCCCCCGCCAACGCGGAACTCGACGGCAAGCCGCAGAACGCCATCACGTTCACCGCCTCCCATCTGACGCTGCGCTTCTCGGGCGGCGCTCCGACATTCGATCTGCTCGTCGACGCCGGCCAGGCCGTGGGGAACGCCACCCAGCTGCGGCTGTCGTATGACCTGACCGGCGACGGCACCTGGGATCGGGTCGAGACCTACCGATATTTCGCCACAGATCCCATCCCGGGCTACGAGCACTACCGGCAGACCGCGCAGCTGCTGGTCGCCACGGGGGCACTGGGTGATCTCCGCAACGGGACGGTCAAGGCCGAGGTGTGGCATGCTCTCGGCAACCAGCCGGGCACGCTCGGGGTCGGCAACCAGTCAGTGCTGGTGCTTCCGTACAGCTGAGGTGAGAGTGCGAGCAGACGGTGGGGCGCTCGCGGATCCGTCAGCGGGAAGAGGTGCCCGCGTTGAGCCGCTTGTTCCACGTCAGGGCATACCGCCACAGAGCGAACTGCTGCCAGCGAACGCCGGGAAGAACGCGGGCTGCGCTCTCCCGCACCTCCGAGTACGTGTGGGGAGGCGGCCACACCGTCGGCGCGGAGTGTTCCCAGTAGTTCCGGGTGCGCGAGAAGAACTGATGTTGAGCGACGCCGGCCAGGCCGAGCAGCCGGTCGCGAGGGGTCGTCGCCCGTGCGAGGCCGATGATCGCAACGACGCCACCCGGGGATGTGAGGTCCGCGAACCGCTGCAGCGTGTCCGGCAGGCTGGGCAGGTGGTGGATGGTGGCGACCGAGGCCACGACGTCAAAGGTCCGGCCGAAGTCGTAGGTCATGACGTCCCCGCGAATCCACTGGATCCCGTCGTGATCCGCAGCCGCTCTCGCCAGGACCTCGGCATCCAGGTCGACCGCGGTCACGTCGGGCAGCGCGTCTCGCAGATCGCCGGCCAGCTCCCCGTTTCCCGTGCCGACATCGAGAGCAGATGTCGCGCTCGGCGGGATGGCTTTCATCACGATCGGATGGAAGTGGATGTTGTGGTTCCAGCGCGACCGCTCGGCTTGTCCCATCCGACCATTCTCCCCAGCCGATCCCGAACGCACGACAACATTCCTCAGCGTGCGCCGGTTCGGTGATGGCTGCGGTTCTGGCGTCACTTCGCGCCTATGGTGGATCGGGTGACGCCGACCCCGCTGCGAGCCGTCCTTCTGGACATGGACGGCACATTGGTCGATTCGCATGCGGTCGTCGAGCGTGTCTGGACGCAGTGGTCCCACAAGCACGGTGTCGACCCGACGCGCACCCTCGAGGTCATCCACGGTCGGCAGGGCCACGAGAGCATGGCGATTCTGCTGCCGGGCCGGCCTGACGAGGTGAACCTCGCGGAGAACAGCGAGCTCCTGGCCGCCGAGACGGCGGAGCTGGACGGCGTCGTCGCGATCGACGGCGCGGCGCAGCTCTTGGACGATCTCTTCGGCATCCCGCACGCGCTCGTCACCTCCGCCACGCAGAGTCTGGCGTTTGCGCGCATGGGGGCGGCAGGACTGCGGATCCCGGACCTCTGTGTCACCGCGGAGGATGTCCGCAGGGGCAAGCCGCACCCCGACGCGTTCCTGCTCGCCGCGGCGCGCCTCGGAGTGGATCCCTCCGACTGCATCGTGGTCGAGGACTCGGCCAGCGGGATCGCCGCGGGAATCAGCGCCGGGATGAGGGTGCTCGGCGTCGGTCGCCACGCCGAACACGGCGACCCGACGTGGATTGTCGATTCCGTTGCAGCCTGCCGGGTTACCTCCGCCGCCGATGGCCTTGTGCTTTCCTTCACCGGGTGATCGGTCGATAGGACCTGCGGATCAGCGGACGGCCAGGATCCCCCACCGGCGCGGCCTTGTCTTCGCGGCGGTGCTGGACGCTTCTTATCGATACCTAGACATTCGCATTCGGTGTGGCTGTTTGTGCCAGGTTGGCGAGCAGTTGGAGGCGTTCCTGGGTGGCCGATCCGGGCTCCGCGGAGAACACGATCATCTGGAGTCCGCGGTCGGATGCGAGGTCCATCGCTTGGAAGGTGAGGTCGAGGTCGCCGACCACGGGATGGTGGACGAGTTTGAGGCCGGTCCGGTGCTCGCGGACGTCGTGAGTTCCCCAGAGCTTCCGGAACAGATCGCTTCGGGTGGACAGCTCGCCGACGAGGTCACTGAGTTGCCGGTCGTACGGGGAGCGGCCGGCCTCGGAGCGGAGCACCGCGACGATCTGGCGGGTCTGCGCTTCCCATTCCCGGTAGAAGGCCTGGGCACGCTCGTCGAGGAAGATGAACCGAGCAGCGTTGACTGGGGACGGGGCGTCGAGCATCTCGGAGAAGAGAGCTGCCCCCAGCCGGTTGGTCGCCACAGCATCAAGGCGGCCGTTCTGAATGAAGACCGGCACGGTCGACATGGAATCGATCGTCTGTCTCATACCTGCGGTGAGGTGCGTCTTGCGAGGCGCGCCCTTTCGCTGCAGTGGGTGAGCGCCCGCATTCGCGGCCCGGATCAGGTCGTACAAGTGCGCGTGCTCGGCTTCGTCGAGTTGCAKGGCGCGGCTGACACCGTCGATCACCGCTTCCGAGACTCCCGCTGCGTTGCCCCTTTCGAGGCGCTTGTAATACTCGGCGCTCATTCCGGCCACCATTGCGACTTCTTCGCGGCGAAGCCCCGGAACCCGGCGGCGACCGCCGAAGTCGGGCAATCCCACMTGCGACGGCGTGAGCTTCGCACGCCGCGTGGTGAGGAACTCGCTGATGGGGTTCGGGCTGTCCATGCCATCGAAAGTACGCCGACTCTCGACGTGTAGCGGGTCCCTGCCGGGGCACCCATAGGTGGGGCCACGCTCATTCCCGCGAAGAGGCGTTGACTCGAACCATCAGCCGCTCGCCGCAACCGGCGCAATCGTCACCGCTGCCAGCAGTAGCCAGCCCGCGCCCGAAGAGAAGGACAGTACTCATGAAGAACGCACATCTCGGGACCCTCGAGGTCTCCCGCATCGGCCTCGGCGCCATGACTATGGCGGGGACTTACACGAGCGGCGGCGGTCTCGACAACGACGAGTCCATCCGCACGATCCACCGCGCCTTGGACCTGGGTGTCACCCACATAGACACCGCCGAGATCTACGGCCCCTACCTCAGCGAAGAGATCGTCGGCCGAGCCATCAGGGGCCGCCGCGATCAGGTGAAGATCGCCACGAAGTTCGGCCTGGTCTCCCACGCCGGCGGCGGACCCGGTGTCATCGACAGCAGTTCAGCGAACGTGAAAGCCGCCGTCGAGGGCTCACTGCGGCGGCTGGGAACCGACCACATCGACCTGTACTACCAGCACCGCGTGGACCCGAACACGCCCATCGAGGAGACCGCGGCTGCAGTCAGCGAACTGATCGCCGACGGCAAGGTGCTCCACTTCGGTCTCTCCGAAGCGTCCGCAAAGACCATTCGCCGGGCACATGCGGTGCAGCCGGTCTCGGCGCTCCAGACCGAATACTCGCTGTGGAGTCGCGACGTGGAAGCAGAGATCCTCCCCCTGCTCCGCGAGCTCGGCATCGGGTTCGTTCCCTACTCGCCGCTCGGGCATGGCCTGCTGACGGGGCAGATCCGTTCCGTTGCCGACATCCCTGATGACGACTGGCGCAAGACCAACCCGCGGTTCGTGGGCGAGAACTTTGCGCGCAACCTTCGCCTCGTCGATGAGGTCGGTGCGATCGGTGCGGAGATCGGCGCGACCCCGGCGCAGACGGCGCTGGCATGGATTCTCACCCGCGGCGACGACATCGCCCCGATCCCGGGGACCCGCCGGGTGGCACGAGTCGAAGAGAACACCGCCGCCGACACGGTCGAACTCACGCTGGAGCACGCCGAACGCCTCACCTCGCTGGAACCCGCCGCCGGCGACCGCCACGATCAAGCCAACATGCTCTCGATCGATCAGTGACCGCGCCCGTCCCTTTCAGGTCAGATCCGATTGACTCCGCTGCGCGCGCAGGAATCGCCGAACCTCAGGGATGACCTGAGCGCTCGCCCCGAGAATCGAGGCATGGTCCTCACCGGCGAGGACCACCAGGCGCGCGTCGGGCATCCGCATCGCCGCCTCGCGCGTCGGCTGAGAGCAGGCGGTGTCAGCATCGCCGACGATGAGGAGCGACGGGGTTCGCAGTGCCGCGAGTCGCTCGGTGTCCATGGGCTTCCCTGACCCGAGGGCCGTCAGCAACGCGATCATCGCCCGCGGGTCATTGCGGCGCAGCGCCCGCGACGTCTCGGCGTCGACGGACTCGCCCCTCGCCCGTGCCCATTCTTCGACGAAGGCGTCCATCCCGCCGGCCGCGATGACCGCCGCTGGTTCCGGAACACGTTCCGCACTCTCATCGGCGGGTCGGAAGGTGCCGGCGAGCGCCGTGAATGAGCGGATCCGCTCTGGCAGGCGGTCGACCAGCGAGAAGCCGATGAGACCGCCGAGGGAGTAGCCGATGTAGTGAGCCGACGGAATTCCGGCATCGTCGAGGACCGCAAGGACATCCCCGGCCAGGCGCTCGAGCGAGTACCGGTCGGCAGTGACCGGCTTGGTGCTCTGGCCGTGGCCGCGGAGGTCCATCGTGATGACCCGGTGGTCCGTCACCAAGGCGTCGACGTAGCCGAGGACGCGCCAGACAAGCTGGGACAGGGCTGTCCCGTGCACCAGCACGACCGGCTCTCCCGCCCCGTAGCTCCGGTAGACGATCGACTCGCCCTCAGATGTGCGCGCGATACGTCGCGCGGCCGGGAGGCGGTTCACCGACCCAGGGTACCGGGCGCTCTCCCGTCTCAGAGCTGCGGCCGGGCGGGAGACGTTCAGCCGCACGCCTTCATGCCAAGCTGCGCCGCTATCGCAGCGTGCTGAGTTTCGGTGTCTCTTCAAGCCGTTGGGAGTTGAGCCAATCGAGGGTCACGTCTGCGATGTCTCTCCAGCCGCTGTCGATCGTCAGGGAGTGTCCCCGTCCGTCGAACTCGTGATAGTCGGTGACCGATGGGTTGTCGCCGTAGAGCTTGAGCACCTCGAGAGTCACGGCTTTGGGTACCGTGTGATCTTCGGTGCCGGACGTCAGCAGCAGAGGCCCCCGTGGTGCAACGTGGGTGTCGACCGCGGCGGGAGAATTCCTGGTGAAGTTCGCGGTCGCGTCCTCGAACAACGGCCGCCCGGGCCCCGGGATCGTCCATGCTTCATGCAGAGCATCGGACTCCTGTTCCGAGAGCACGTTCCCGAAGCTGTACCGAAACTGCTTGGCCGTCAAAGAGACAGTCCGATGCTTGTTGGCAGGGTTGCCGAGCACGGGAAGACCTGATCGCAGCTGCGAGAACGGCAACGCCTTCACCCCTTTGATCGGCGCYGGATCGATGGCGATTCCGGCCGTCGCGTACCCGTTCGCGAGGAGCTCCTGGGCAATCAGCCCACCGAAGGAGTGACCGATCACGATCGGCTTCACGGGCATCTGCTCAATCACTCCGGCGTAGTGCCGGCAGATTGCTTCGATGCCGACATCGTCGAGTGCCGAGGGATTCTCGCGCGTGCCCTGCACGGTGTCGGCATCGCCCGGCCACCCGGGGGCGGTTGTCTCGTAGCCGGAGGCCTCGAAGAGATCCTGCCATTCACGCCACGCGCTCGCGTGGATCCAGAGTCCGTGGATGAACAGGACGGGAAACGGGCGACTGACAGCTGCATCTGACACAGCGACTCCTTCATGGGTCGGATTGGTGGGACGGAGGATCGGAAGAGTTACAGCGTGGGTATGAGGCCGCCATCGATGCGGATGTCGGCACCCGTGATATTCGCGAAGCGGTCGCTCGCCAGTACCAGCACCAGGTCGGCGACCTCATCCGGCCGAGTGAACCGTCCGGTCACTGCTTGCGCCGCCGCCGCGGCAGCGACTTCTTCTGGTGTGCCCCCTCGAGCATGGGAGACGGCCTGTGCGACTCCGGCAGCCCCCATCCAGAGTGCTGTTGCCACCGGTCCTGGGCTGATCGTGTTGACGCGGATGCCGTGCACGCCGACATCCTTTGACAGCGACTTGCAGTAGTTCGACAGAGCTGCCTTCGCGGCAGAGTAGTCAGCCACGAGCGGGTCAGGCAGAGCGGCATTGACGGAGCTGATGGTGACGATGCTGCCGCCACCCCCCATCAGGGCGGGCAGTGCTGCTCGTATGGTGCGCACCGCCGCCATCAGGGTGAGGTTGAGCGTCGTTTCCCAATCGGCATCCGTCACGCTCGCGACCCCGTCGGGACGCGGGGTGACAGCACCGACGTTGTTCACAAGGATGTCGATGCCTCTTCCTGTCAGCGCTCGCTCGATGAGGGAATCCGGCCCGTCGGGCGTTGCCAAATCGACGGCGAAGAACTCGACGCTTCCCGTTGCGATCACCGTCTCGAGTTCGGGCGTGACCGAACGAGCGCCGGCGAGAACATAGGCGCCCTCTTTCGCGAGCGCCTGGACGACGGCCAGCCCGATCCCTTTACTCGCGCCAGTGACAACTGCCGACTTTCCGGCCAATCCAAGATCCATAGTCTTCCCGTCAGCTATGGAGGAGCAGAACCGCCGAAGCGGAAGTAGACGGACCGGTCTATCTTGCCCTCATGTGGGAGTATGGCCTAGGGAGAACTCCAAGGGCAAGGGTGGATTTGTGAGCATCTCGGACGCAGGTGATGAAGGGGCGCTCGCATCGGCCGCGAACCGACCCCCGACCACCTCAGCTGCGTACCAGCGGATCCTCACGAGGGCCACGGAACTGTTCATTTCGACGGGTATCCGCACCGTCGGTGTAGATCGATTGATCGCGGAGTCCGGCGTCGCTCGCGCCACCTTCTTCCGTCATTTCCCCACCAAGGACGACCTCGTGGTTGCGTTCCTCGAGGCCCAGGCGGCCGACGCGCGCCAGGCGTTGAGCGCCATACGCGCTCAACCCGACGGGGCTCGCGCCCTGCTCGCCGAGATCGCGTCCGGCGCGAAGGCCGGCATGGAGTGCACCGGTTTCCGCGGCTGTGAGTTCATCAACACGGCAGCGGAATACAGCGATCCTCAGCACAAGACACGCGCGGTCGTCGACCGCCACCGGGCATGGGTGCGGGACCTCATGGTCGACTCCCTCGTCGAACTCGGCCATCCCACGCCGCACGGCACCGCCGAAGTGCTCTTCACAATGCGCACCGGCGCTATCGTCGCGTCCTCGCTCGAGGGCTTCAGCGACACCGATGGCGCATTCGACAAGGCGTGGTGGGCCCTGGTGGATCACGCGTAGCCGCACCACTTGCAAGCAGAGCCGCGACGGTCACGCCCTCGATGCCGGGCCCTCCCACGCAGCGAGAAGCAGCCGGATCTGCTGTTCGATCTGCGCGATGATCTCGTTCACACTCAACGCGACGTTCTCGCCTGCCGCCATGCTGACGAACATCACCGCGGAGATCATTCGTGCTGCGGTCGCGGCCGGGACGTGTTCGATGCCGACGGTGCGCTGGAGGATCGTCGCGATCGACTCCTCCGTCCGTGCCGCGATCTCCAGCGCCGCGCGGTGATGGGGATCCGTCGGGTCGCCGAACAGCATCTCGCGGAGGTAGGTGCGTCCGTTGTCGACCTGGACGCGGTTGCAATGCACGATCGGCTCGATCAGCGCCAGCACTGCGTCGACGGCGCGCGGTTCGGCGGCCGCATCCTTTAGACCCTCGTCGAGTGCCGTGGCATAGGCCTCGTTCTGCACAAGCAGAAGAAGTTCACCCTTGGTCTTCGCGTACAGAAAGAGGGTGCCGGCACCGATGTCGGCCTTCTCTGCGATCTGCTGAGTCGTGACGTCATCGACGCCATGCTCGGCGAACAGTTCACGAGCGGCATCGACGATGCGGTCGAGCTTCTGCTGCTTGTTCCGCTCGCGCCGTCCGATCGGCGAGGAAGGGAGAGTCATGTGGTCCTCCGGTCCGGCCCGACCAGAATTCGTCGGGCAGCGTTCTGTCTGTTCAGTCTGACGGCTTGAGGCCGTCACTACTCTTCGTGGCGAGGAAGGATCCGCCCGTCCCGGACGTACGTGAGTGCGGCCGAGACGTCGTATGCGTGGATGGCAGACACGAACGGAGCGAGGGCCTCGATGACCTCTGCGATGCGGCGGCCCGAGGAGAACTCATCACGCGCCGCCTGCTCGGCGAAGCCGAGGACGACGGACGCGTGGAGATGCTGGTCGTCCGGATTGTCGTGCGCGACGTCCGGAGTGTCCCAGAGCTTCTCGCTCCACGGAAGGAAGACCTGCGTGCGCAGTTCCTTCAGCGGTGCGGCGCCGGCCAGTGCCGGCACGAGCGTCTTGTTCACGAAGGCTCGGAACGCGATCGACCCGACGCCCTGACGGCGGCGGAGGTAGAGCACGCCCCGTGATCCGACTCTCTCGCCGGGCGCCACGTCGTACCATCGCGACGAGTTCGGGGGTCCGGCGTACAGGAGAGTCCGGCGGAACACGTTGATCTCGTCCTGGTAGGCAAGGGCGGTCTGCTTGCGACCGCTGAGCGGTGAAAGGACGGATTCGAACGTGACTTCGGCGATGCCGTCGATCTTCCGCTCGACCGGAATCTGCGTCTCGACGCCTTCGGTGGCAGGCCACCGGCCAGGGTTCTCCTCGTCCAGGTGGATCTGCCGGTACTCCTCAAGCCCAGCGGTGTTCGAGATGATTCCGGAGTGCGGGCCCCTCC